>CAZABG010000086.1:0-10089 GCA_964483465.1 uncultured bacterium | reverse complement strand
CAACCACAATATCAAACTCTCTCGGTTCCATCTTTTCAAAATGAATCCTCTTTCCATCTATATTTGTGATGGAATCACCGTAAATGATTTCGATCTCACCTACCTTTTTAGACAAGATTTGAGCAAGATCCCACCGATTAATTTCTATTTCTCCTTCTGAAGAGAGCCCTAAAATATCTCCATCAAATTCAAAGACCTTCTCGTCAGAAGAGACAAATTTCGAGCATACAAGATTCACGTTAGCTTCTAAGAGATCTTGATAAATCCCCATTCTTTTTGCCACCTCAAGGGCTGTGCCGCGCACGTCAACTTTATAACCGCCTCCTCTCACAAAAGGATGTTTTTCGATAATAGTTGGAGAAAAACCTCGCTGTTTTAACCAGTAAGCCAACGTAAAACCAGCAATTCCAGCACCCGATATAAGGATTTTTTTATCTTTCATCATTATTGTCTCACTATAAAGTTATGATTGTGTCTCTATAGAGGCTAAATCATAACACTTGACCGACCGTCGGTCAAGTGTTATGATTTACTATAAACAGGATGAACCATGATAAAGCCCTTAAATCGTAGGGACGAGATTCTTAAAGTGGCTCGAAACCTATTCTTAACCAAAGATTATGATAAAACAACCATGTTAGACATCATGGACGCCTTAGAAATTGCCAAAGGCACTATATATCATTATTTTAAGTCTAAGGAAGCCCTATTTGAGGCAGTCATCGAGGATATCGTTGAAGAAAATATTAAACACATGAGGACTTTGGTAAAGAATACTCCAAAGAATGCCTTAGAAAAAATCCAACTTCTGGTAAACGCGGGAAATATTTCCCAAGGGAACGAAAAGATATTAGAGCAACTTCACAAACCCGCAAATGATATCTTTCATAGCCGACTCCTTGCCGCAACATTGATGAAACAGGCTCCGCTATATGCAGAAATAATCCAACAAGGTTGCGATGAGGGAATTTTCAAAACAGACGCCCCTCTTGAATGTGCAGAGTTTATTCTTTCAGCCATTCAATTTCTAACAGATAGGGGAATTTATCCTTGGACGGAAGAAGATTTGAAACGACGCATGCAAGCTTTTCCGATATTAATTGAACAGCTGTTACAAGCCCCCTCTGGATCATTTCAATTTCTTGTTTGATTCTTTCGATAAATAATCGAGATCTTTCTCTTTAAGACGATTTCTATAAATAGGGATAGGTACCGCTTCTGTTTGGTTTTCCAGGGGGCTCGTTCCATCACCTGGGAGTCCCATTAACTTTTAAAAAGTTCTGAATGCGTCTCTTCGCCTCCATTCAGGCCGGTCAAATGACCGGTTCTTTTTGTGACGGTTCGAGATAAACCTTCATTGTCTTTACATCTACAAATCCCAACTTATTATACAGAAACTTCGCATCATTGGTTGCTGTTAGAATACATCTATCAAAACCTTTCGCTTTTGCCTCTTGCATCCCTTTTAAAGTCATCAATTTTCCCACCCCTCTTCCACGCATTTCAGGCAAAACAATCAAATCGAAGATGGATGCGATCCCTATATCAAAATAAACAGAAACTATAGAGACGGGCTTTGCACTTTCATACCCAACAAAAAATGTAAGCTTAGAATCAACGGATAGTAGGATTGATTCTGATTGGTGATAGAAAGCCTCAATTGCGCTGTGTTCATGTTCTGGAAAAATCTCTTTCATCACGGAGACCAAATCTCGAATACCATCTTTATTACTGATTTTTCTAATATCAAAAGGGTTGATCTGTTCTTGATACTTACTTAAATCGCAAGCCATAGCCCATTCCATTTCTTCAGTAATGAGTCCTAATTTCTGCAATTCAGTTTCTAACCACGAAGGTTCACCTTCAAATCCTAGCCAAAAAGCATAAGGCAATTTCTTCGATCTGAAACGGTTTATATTCTCGTGAATAATAGAAAGTTCTACGGCACCATCACAACACAAAATATTAAACATATCGCACGGCAAGCAGCTATCTACCAAAACCAAGTCATTTGACCGACTTACTTCCATAGATTTAATGTGTGAGGGAAGATAAGAAAATTTTCCTATAATATTCCTGTCAAATCGACGCAGAAAAGCTTTATCCGACAACATGCTTGAAACCCCTAAATGAGGAGCCAGTATAATAAAAAGATTGAATCCTACCCAATCAAAAATTCTGGAGGCATATATTCCACAAGGGTGTCAAAGCTGAGCATATATTTAGCAAGCCTGTCAAGACTTTGCTCTTACAAGCTTGCCTGGATCTCTTTTGCACTTTGCTTGAATCAGTGTTCTCTACACCGGGACTATAACAAGAGGTTCTTCGATTTTTACGAGTGGGCTCAAATAGTCCGGTTTTACATTAAATATAGAACTTAATTCTTCATTTGAATATTCGCCGGTAACTTCTCCAATACCTATATAATCTGGAGCTGCATTGTTGAAAAAGGCAATAACTTGAACTTCTTCTTTGCCAATGTTTTCAATATTATGAAAATAGGAGGCAGGCGCAAAAGCTCCCTCTCCCGCACTAACTTCTAAAGTCTCTACATTGCCGCTAGGAGATAGAATTGTAATGCGTGTTTTTCCTTTTACAATATATACCAATTCACCGGCATTTGTATGCCAATGCGGTTCTACGACTCCACCCGCATTTAATCCGAAACCTAAAATGCCTAGTCCTTGAAGAGATTGTAATATCGTTTTTGTGCCTAGTTGAAGGTATCCGCCAGGTGTTGAAACTACCTTGCTACTCTTTTCAATATCGAATTTATAGGGGCTTAAGCCGATACCGGAATCATTTTTAACTTGCGAAAGAGTCGTAATAAGCTCTTCATTTTTATTCTTCTTTAATCCATCGACAAAATTTGATGGGGTTTTAAAAGTCGCTGTAAAAACAGAATCTGATAAGGAATAGATAGCTTTTGTATAAGACATGGTTTCAGGCAGCGTGTTATTCAGCGCAAAATTAATGATGCAATCATTATCGCCAACATTTTGTATCGAATGTACAAAGCCTGAAGGAATAAAGAATATTTCTCCTTCCTCTACACTGAATACTTCATTTTTTTCTGGAGAACGAAGCGTTACAACACAATTTCCTTGAGTACAATAACCAATTTTATCGGTATTAGGATGCCAGATGGGTTTCAAAAAACCTTTTTTCTTGAGCTGTAAATTCGCAAAAGAAATATTTACAAACCCAGGGACTTCTTTTGAGGTTACTTCTATGAGTTTGCCTGCGTCATTTTTGTATTTGGAAGCTAAAGATTTTAAACTAAAAAAGAACTTACTGGCTATAGGCTGTGTCATATAAAGCCCCCTTTTACATTAAAATTATTTCAATTAGACTAACTTGTCTAGTGAATCAAAATTAAGGCTTCAAGCCTCTTGCTTTTAGTGATATATAAAACGAAATTTCCATCAGAAAAATTCATTCTTGATCTTGCAGGGGTTAAAAAATGTATGGATAATCTTGTTGTTTTTTTGATGGGCCATTTTAATGGAATTTCAAGGTGAATATGTTAGAGCTGATTAACGAATCTAATTCTCCTGTTTTTGATGAACTCGTTCAAAATTATGAGGATGAATTTTCCTCCCTCACTGGAAAAAAGAAAAATCAAGAGGGGAAATATTCAATAGATGTCGATTGGCATATTCCAAATGTTGGTTACTACTGGAAAGAAGGCTCCAAGATCGTAGGTTTTTCTATTGTAGAGTCTATTGAGGGTTATTTTGAGATCGTAGACTTTTATGTCGTTCCTTCTTTCAGAAAGAAAAGTGTCGGGAAAAACATGGCCTTTGCTGTTTTTAATAAACATCCCGGGCCGTGGCGAATAAGGCAAATTGCAGGTTCTGATGAAGCCACACAATTTTGGAGAAGGGTCATTGGCGCTTATACAAATGGCAATTATACTGAATCGCAAATAGAAAATCCTCCTTGGGGTTTGTCTGTTTGTCAGAAATTTAATGCATTTCCAATAATATAAAGGCCGAGCTAAACAAATTGAGCTTGCTATAAGCTTCATTCTAGATGAAACACGACCTTTATTATTGTGGAAAGTCTTTGCCGTAGCTTGTGGTTCTGTAACACTTCAAACTTCAATAGTCTTAACTAAATCAGAAGCTTTTATTAATCAAATCTTTAAAAACAAGATTTATAATATATGTATGATTTCAGGTGTTTCAGACGCCCCTAAACAATTAATGGATCTTTCAGGGCTTCATCGCGTCCGTTTGGTTCAAATTTTTGAGAAGCAAATAAGCGAAAGAGAGGGTGGACATTTCAGTCGATTTCACAGCTTAAATAATAAGCTTATTTATGCCTATCCGCTCGTTTTCTTAGGCGCAGTTGCGGGCGTTGTATTTTTTCCGATCACCGTTTTGACAGTATCGATTGCGGCGCTAGTTACAGGAATATATGGGGTGAGAGTCGCGGTTACGTTGATATTGCAAAGGAATAATCGAGCTAATTTGCAGCTGTGTGTTGATGAGTTGAAGAACAAATATATTGATACAGGAATTGTCGAAGAGCGAGATATAAAGGAACTGATTCCTTTTGCGGATAACGCGTCTTTGGAAGAAATGATAAATGCCATGAATCAAGAGCAGAAGCTTGCGGCTTATGCGGCAAATCCTCTTCGTACAAGACCCATCTTCGCGCATTTTAATGAATGGGTGGATCTATTTAATTTCGATCATGAGCCAAGCCAAGAGGAATCTAAAGACCATCCCGGGTTGTTAAGAGTTTTAGAGATTGAGGGAAAAAGAGCATTTAAACTTCCCGATGTAGATGAGGAATGGGATGATTTAATGACCGAGCAACTTGATCATTACTATGCAACGCATACCGATTTATACTCTTTAAAATATCTTCTCGAGGTTCTTGATAAGCATCCTGATTGCGAAGCATTGAGAAAAAAGCTCGCTATAAACTTGCTATCGATCAATTTAAAATCTTCTTTCTTTGACTGGAAGAGGCTCTGGGACATGATGAAGATCGTCAACGTGAAAGAAGTCGATGAAAGGATTATGGCATTCTTGCAGCACAAGCTTTCGCATGAGTTTGAAAACCCAAGCAAAGAATTTAATGAGATATATTCGAGGCTAAAAGAGGCCGATAAGCTTCCTCCCTATAAATTTAATTTAAAAAATATTCGCCTCCTTTATGAGCTCGGTTCTAACGCGGTTAAACAAGGGGTTGTTCATTTTGCGAAGAATAATGCCGAAAGCATTCGGAATTCAAATATTTGGGAAATAAACGAGATGCCCGAACCCATAAAAAAAATAATTTATCCTGATCAAGTTAAGAGGTATTTCTAATATGATAGCCACCCTTATAAATGCTGAAATATTAAAGCCTCTTGTTTCTGAAGAGGGGAGAAGACATTTGAAAAAACTTTCGATCGCGGTGGTTGTTTTGAGTTTGCTCGCGACGGCGGTCTTTTTTTCAGGCGGCCTCGGCCTGCCAACGGCTGCCATACATGCCATAAATATAATCGGTTGGGGAGTATTGCCCAGTATAGTCGGCCTTTGGCAAATGTACGCCAATATCTACGATCTTATGAATGAGAGAACGGGACCTCCCTGTAAAGAGTGCGGGCAGCTAACGCACTCTATCGTCTAAAATAGTTAAATCAGGTATGATGAACGCCCTATAAAGGGCCAGTCATGTTTAAAGAGATTTCCCAAGAAAGTTTTGACGAAAGAGAGAAGCGCATCCTCTCATTTTGGAAAGATAAGAAAATTTTTGAAAGATCGATTAGCGAGAGGGATAAGTCTCCTCATTTTACTTTTTATGACGGCCCTCCATTCGCGACCGGCCTTCCTCATTACGGCCATATTTTAGCGATGACGATCAAGGACGTTGTACCGCGTTATAAAACGATGAAGAATTTCCGCGTTCCTCGCCGTTTTGGTTGGGACTGCCATGGACTTCCTGTCGAAAACGAAATTGAAAAAACTTTTAATCTCTCCGGAGCAAAAGCGATCGAAGCTTTTGGCATAGGCAAATTTAACGATGAATGCGAGAAGATCGTTTTGCGCTATACCAATGAATGGCAGAGCATTGTGGAGCGCCTTGGAAGATGGGTCGATTTCAACGAGACGTATAAAACCATGGATCTTCCTTTTATGGAGTCGGTCTGGTGGGTATTTAAACAGCTTTTTGAAAAAGGGCTTGTCTATGAAGGCTATAAAGTTATGCCTTTTTCGGCAAAGCTTGGAACGCCTCTTTCCAATTTTGAAGCATCGGAAAATTATAAGGATGTAGACGATCCTGCCATAACGGTTGCCTTTCCCATAGAAGGGGATGAAGAGACTTCGTTTCTTGCGTGGACGACCACTCCCTGGACACTTGTGTCTAATTTGGCCTTAATGGTAGGACCGGAAATTGAATATGTCAAAATACTCGATCACGATTCAAAGAAGCATTTTATTCTAGCTGAATCAAGACTGCCTGTTTATTACAAGGAGCCGTCAGGCTACACGATCGTTAAGAAAATGAAGGGCCGCGATTTGGAAGGTATCCGCTACGTTCCGATGTTCCCTTATTTCAAAGATAAGAAAAATTCATTTAGGGTAATCCTTGAGCTGTCTATTTCGCTCGATGAAGGTACCGGCATCGTGCATGCGGCGCCAGCCTTTGGCGAAGTGGACTTCTATGCTTCAAAAAAAGCGGGAATAGATATTGTTTGCCCGGTAGATGAGAACGGTCAGTTTACGGATGAAATCCCTGAATGGAAAGGGCTATTTGTCAAAGACGCCGACAAGGATATTATCCGCCACGTTAAAAAATTTGGGCGTTTGATCGTTCAAGCGACGATCAATCACCGTTATCCATTTTGTCCACGCTCTGATACGCCCCTTATCTATAAAGCCGTTAATACCTGGTTCGTCGCTGTTGAAAAAATTAAAGAGCAAATTCTTAAGACGAACGAAAAAACGCATTGGACGCCTGAATATTTACAGTTTGGACGATTCGGCAAATGGCTAGAAGGTGCTCGCGATTGGGCGATTTCACGCAACCGCTACTGGGGTACCCCCATACCCATCTATCGCGCGGATGATGGAACCCTTCATGTAATCGGCGATATTGCGGAGCTTGAAAAATTGACAGGCAAAAAAATTGATAATTTGCACCGTCAGTACATCGATCAATTAACTTTTGAAAAAGATGGAAAAAAGTTTAAACGCGTTTCTGAAGTTTTCGACTGCTGGTTTGAATCAGGCTCGATGCCGTATGCGCAAAATCACTATCCATTCGAGAATGAAGCGCTTTTCAAAAAGAACTATCCTGCCGATTTCATCGCGGAAGGCCTTGATCAAACCCGCGGATGGTTTTATACCTTAATGGTATTGTCAACGGCTTTATTTGATAAGCCGGCTTTTAAAAACGTTATCGTAAACGGCATTTTGCTCGCGGCAGACGGAGCCAAAATGTCTAAGAGGCTTAAAAATTATCCTGATCCGCTAGAAGTGATTAGAAAGCATGGCTCGGATGCGATTCGTCTCTATCTGCTTCACAGCCCTGCGGTTCGCGCGGAAGATCTATGTTTTAATGAAGCGGGGGTAGAGCTTGTTTTAAGACAAATTCTAATCCCTTTCTGGAATGCCTATAGCTTTTTTATTACCTATGCCCGCATTTACAAATTCGAGCCTAAAGGTAATGACGGCAGGCTGCCTGAAAATCTAATCGATAACTGGATTTTGTCTCAGCTTCAAAAACTCATTAAAGAAGTTGAAGAGGGGATGGATTCCTACGATCTCAGCCGCGCGGTTGAACCCTTCGTTGGATTTATCGATCAGCTAACGAACTGGTATATCCGCCGTTCACGCCGTAGATTCTGGAGCGATGAGGATACGCCTGAAAGAAGAGAAGCCTTTGAGACGCTCTACCACGTCTTAATCACGCTTTCTAAAATTGCAGCTCCTTTTGTGCCTTTTATCAGCGAAGCTATCTACCAAAATTTAAGAGATGTAGATTCGCCGGAATCGGTTCATCTTACTCTTTTCCCTGAATATCACGGAGCGTTCCGCGACGAAGATTTAGAAAAGGGGATGGAGGCGATCCAGCGCGCTGTGAGCCTTGGACATAGCCTGAGGAAGGAGCATAAGCTCAAAGTGCGTCAGCCGCTCAGGAAAGCTTTTGTTGCTTGCAATGATGAAAATGCGCTCCGCTTTATGGAATCGCAAAAGCATCTGATCATGGATGAATTGAACGTGAAGGAAGTTCATTTCTTAAAAGATGAAACGCAACTGGTTTCGCTTAAAGCTAAGCCCAATTTCCGTATTTTAGGTAAAAAGATCGGAAGTAAAATGCCGCAAGCGCAAGCTGCCATCAATGCGTTCAAGCATAAAGACCTTAACCATCTTCTTACTCATGGAACATTCTCTCTCAATCTTGAAGGGGAAGAAATCGTTTTAACGCAAGAAGATGTGGCAGTAGATCGTATTGTGAAAGAAGGTTTTTACGCGCTCAATGAAGGCAATATTACGCTTGCCCTTGATAAAGAGCTTGATGAAGAGCTTTTACTTGAAGGGCTTGCCCGCGAGATCGTCAATAAAATCAATACGATGCGCCGGGAAGAAAAGTTCGATGTGTCCGATCGTATCAAAGTCGAAATTCAAACGACCGATCGAGTGAGGAAAGCTTATGAAATTCATAAGGACTACATTGTAAATGAGGTGCTTGCGAAAGAAGTATCTTTTGTTTCGAATCAAGGGACCGAGTGGGATTTGAATGGCGAACCTACCCGTCTTCTTGTAAAAAAATATACTTAAATTTAAAGTGCCAATGCACATTTGAAAGGGGAAAAATGGATACGGTTTCGATTGAAGAGGCGTCTAGTTCGCTACGTGAGTTGATTTCTAAAATTAATCAAGAGCAGACGCCGTGTCGTATTACCGATAACGATCAGACGGTTATTGTTTTTCCCGAACAGAAGTATAATGATCTTCTCCTTACACTCGAGTTTCTCTCCACCCCCGGACTTCTCAAACGTCTCGAATCTTAAATTCATAAATTTGCTAGTTGTCAGTCGGGAACAAGTGTAACCCTTGTTCCCCGCTGCCCTCTTGGCTTGCACTCGCTTCCTAGAATCGGCTTCTCGCTCGGGGGGCCGTGTGCTACGCTCAAACAACACAGGCCCCCCTCGCGATAACCGATTCTAGTTTGCGATTGCAACCTATTGTGTCGCTTCGCTCCTTTAATTAATAATCGCTCGGCTATAAGCCTCGCGATCGGCTGCAGCTTCGTTTCGCTGACGCGCGCGGTCGCCCGTAAATGTCGAGGAGCGAAGCGACACAATCTGTCGCTATTCTGCCTTCCGCCTTCTGCCTTCTGCCTTCTGCTGTTTACTTCAGATTGATTGGAGCATTCAATCGTTTTTTTCTGACGTAATACCAGAGAAAAAGGCATGAAAAGCCGATAGCCCAGACGATGAGGCGCGAGGTCGTAAAAAGGGGATAAGGAACCATATTGGGCGGCCCAAAATGGTCAAACGGCCAGAGAACTACGCTTGGAGCGCCTTGCAAATTCTGTTCTGGAACAAATCCAAAAAGCCTTGAATCTCCACTCATCGCATGATTGTCGCCAAGGACAAGATAGTGGCGATCAGGAATTTTTAGACCGTAGGCGGCAATAAATGCAGGATCATTGAGAGGAAGCTTGTGATCATAAAATCCAAGCGCACCTTTCTCTTCTTCCGCCTTCACGAAAGCCTCGAGTTGCGGATCGTCTTTTTTAAAGAGCGGCGCGCCCATTACATATAGATCGCCGTTTCGGAAATACGCAAAGCGAGTAGGGAGTTGTATGTTGTCGGCTCGCGGTGAAACCGATGTGTCAAAATCGATGCCATAATTAAACAGCTTTTGAATTTGCGCGGGATCCTTTTTGTAAAGCGGATGAGTTTGGGGAAGATCAGTGAGATAGCCGCCAAAGCCAACATTGTACCCTTTGCCGTAATAGAATTCATAGGTCCCATCAGGAATATTCTCTAAGGAGGGACTTCTTGAATTAAATGTTCCTCCATTAACATCGTATCGCGTCGCCTTCCCGTTTTGTACGACAAAGCGGGCTGTGTACAGG
>CAZABG010000085.1:245-10127 GCA_964483465.1 uncultured bacterium | reverse complement strand
CATCAGGACCAATTAATTTTATATCTTCATTTAAAGAACCAATAAAAAATCCAAAAATTAATTGTTCTATCTTTTTGGAATATGTAACTAAATCTGTCCAGGAAATCGTGTAACCTTCTTCGGTGTAAGGATTTCCAACTTGCCTGTTAAAATGATATGAGTTTCCAACATCATCAAGATAAAAGATACTCCAACTAAATGAACTTCCATCTTTGATATTATTCAACAACATATTGAGAGTAACATCATATTCATTCGAAAGAAATATTTGTAACCCTTTAGTTTTTCTTCCGATATGGCCATCCTTCATGCGATTTTTATACTTTAATCTCTAGATGTTTATCAATTTTTAAATTCTTGATGATTTTATTATAAAAATTTTGATCTTTTGTATATATGTCCCAATAATATGAATCATTCATAATAATTGCGATGTTGCATTTTTTTATTATTTCTAACTCATCAAATTCCTCAAAATGTATTTGCAAAGCTTCATGATTCCATGTAGCTAAAAAATATCCATCCATAACTTGGAATACATTTTGAGAAAAAATGTTTAGTTCAGACCATGTTAAGTTGCAACCATTTTCAGAATTTGTAATTGCTTCATAAATTCTCTGTCCTTCTTGAGATGCATTTATCGACAAAGTAGCTTCTAAAGCAAACAAAGTCCAACTGTATGAATCACCCTTATCAACCAAGCTAAGAATCTCTTTTAAATTTAAAGTAACACCCTCACGAGCATTTTCAAAAATTCTTACACCGCTACTTTGCATTTTCATCATCTAAAATTATAGGATTATAATTTGGCAAAAATCCCATCAAAGTTTTATTGCCAATAAATTTATGTATTCAAATCATCATAAATATGATCTTCAAAATCTTTATCTAAAAAATCACTAATTTTATACTTAGCTATTAAACATTCATAAAATGATTGATCCGTAGTAAAAATTTCCCACATACCTCCATCAATCATTTCAATACGATACACATATTTTTCATAATCATCGTGTAATTGAATATTCTCAGATTTAGAACTAATAAAAACACCGTCTATCAATTGGATAATATCTTCCGAAAAGCTAAGTAAATCGGTCCATGTTAATGGATACCCTTCATCTCTTCTTAATTCGGTTAAACGCATATCTAAATGAGATTTTATTCCCTTTTTAGTTGCCCACACAAAAAAATACGCCAATACAATTCCTCTCCTTTTTTTATATCGCTTAAAATCATATTCAAAGTAACGTCATAATCATTGTCTAATAGTATTCGAAATCCTTTAGCAATCATTTGGCCTTACTTCTTATTGTTTCTCTTGAAAATCGATATCTAAATATTTTTCAACATTAAATCTTTTTGTAAGATTAATGTAGAATTTTGGATCTTTAGTGAATATTTCCCAATAAAAACTATCAAAAAGCTCTATACTAATATCTACTGTTTCATAACGATCTTTATCAATATCGTACTTTTTTAAATTATCTAAATTTCTGCAACCAATTATAATAATCCAATAAATTGCATACATTCTACCTGTAAAATCATTCAATTCATTCCAACTTAAAATATAACCATTATTACTATTATTAATTTCCTTAACTAAATCGACATAAGTAATACCTTTGGGACTACCCTCACCTTCTAAATATAATATTGACCAAAAAAATTCATCACCATTTACAACCTGTTCAAGAATATCTTTTGTAGTAATAAACGTGTCATTATTTTTTTCTTTTATACGTATCCCTTTTAAAACCATATCAACCTCTAATTATACCATTCCCAATATTCAAAATAGGAGGGATCATCTCGTTGTTGAGTTCCTCCTGTCGGATTCTCTTTCGCAGAGTGTTGATGAGGACATGGATGATCCCTTCTTCCATGATCTGTAAAATCTCCATCACGAACCCAACTGCCATCGTAACCAAATTCCCTAGCCTTAACATACACACCCTTACTTCCTTGTTGCTTTCCAAGTTGTGTATGAGGAGTATCTGAATCAGGTATTTTTACTCCAAACTTTGTCTGTGGCAGTTCTCTATCTGGAGCATAAACTCCTTCAACTGTACTTTGTCCTTTTTCATTAGTCTTTATAGAATATTTTGGTTTTTTTTCTGTTTTATCTTCTTCTTTTGTTGGCAATTCAATTGTCTGCTCGGTGTTTAAAACGTATGTGCCTTGTTGGAAAAGAGAGCCGGCGATGTTAGTGCCGTATTTTTGGTCGATGGTCTTTATGCCACAGTAGGTAGCGGCGGCGGCGGTAGCAGCCATAGCTGTATAAATAGTAGGTAAGGAAATAGCTGTAATACTAGCACCAAGTTCAAACGTAAATACTAGAGGAATTACAAATGCAAATTGACCATCTTTATCCAGATAGCGATAAGGATTGTTTTTGACAAATCGATAAAGATTATATCCATCTTCAAAGTCAAGCGGATCCGGTGTGATCCAACGCCGCATATCTTGATGATAAAATCGATGCGTATAGAGAACTAGGTTTTCCAGATGGCGGCGATTAGCATAGCGCCAAGGACTAAGTGGAAAGCATGTTGCCGATTTTTCTTTAAATACAGAATAATCGTATTTTTCTGTAACAAGCCCGCTTGAATCTACAAGCTGGACCACATTATGCCTTAAATCTTGCAAAGTTATGTAAGGCTTGCCTTGGATGATAGCGCTAAATGTAAGTTCATTATGCGGCTCCGGATGAACAACACGGACTGCTTTAAGATTATTTTTACTTGAAGATGCAATCTCCTTTTCACCAAAATAAACTAGTTTTTCGTCATCTATAGAGAGGCATCTATTAAAACAATCATACTTTAAGGTATGAGTTCTGCCTTTATAAGTATAACTTACTAGTCTTCCTAAGGCATCGTATTTATATCCTGAATCTGTATCATATATAAGACGCCCATTATCATCATAATCGTAATGTGAATGACAATCATCCAGTAACTGATTCATTTTATTAACAGTAATAGCCTTTCCATTCTGAGATAAACAATTACCTAAGGAATCGTAAGAATAAATCGTTTTATCCTCAGATATCAAAGCGTTTAAATTGTCATAAGAGAATTGATGAGTAATTTTGCTAAAAGGCGTTTCAACCGTTTCTTCAATCAAATTGCCGTTTAAATCATAGGGTCCGTAAAAAGCATTAAAAGTAGGTGACGCGATTTTCGTTATGCGGCTCAAATCATCATACCCATACTCAATTTTCCCTAATTGTAATAAACGTCCTAGTTTATCGTATTTAAGGGTATCGATAGTTACTCCTTTATACTGAACCTGTTTGAGCCGGTAAGCATCATAAGAATATTTAATCACGCTTTGATCAGGCATGCTTATTTCCGTAACCCTATCGTACTCATCATAATTAAATGAGACGGTCAAATTCTCCGGAAACCTTTCTTCGAGCATCCGATCGTAAAGATCAAACTGTCTTTTTAAATGAACTTTATTGATATGATCTATTGATTCTATCAAGTTACCACGAGAATCGTATTTAAAATAATACTCGACACTACCGTCTGAAGATTTTTTAGATATGATAAGGTCTCGCGCATCATAAGAGCAAACGAGCTCAACTTTCGTCGGTTGAATTGTTTTACTTAATCTTCCCAAAGAATCGTATTCGTATCGGGTTACTTTCTTTCCCTCAATTAGGGCAACTAATCGATTTAATGAATCATACTCTCTTTCGATGGTATAAGAGTGGCTGGATTTCCCCTCTTTCAGAACAAGAATTTCTGTCTTAATTAAATTTCCTGTTAGATCATAACTATAATTTTCTTGCGAAAGAAGATCGCCTGCTTTGTATATTTTCTCACTCGCAAGCCTTCCTCTTGCATCATATTCAATGGTTATCGTACGCCCTGAAGGTTCAATTTTTGTCGTAACCAAGACAGATTGATTTAAGCAATTTTTGGTATCGCGACGATAAATGAATTCTGTTTGATTTCCTTCTTCGTCAATAGTTGATCTAATCGTGCCATCAGGATTAAAAACTCTTAATCGTTTAATAAAAATTCCATTTGATACTTCACGGGCTTCTTCTATTTTATTTCCTTGCGCATCATAGATATATCGTTCATAAGCTCCATCTCCTCTCCTCGTCGAGACGATACGATCCATCCCATCAAATTCATTGGTTTCAACGCGATCGCTTTCAATTTTAGAAACGACTCGACCAAGCCCGTCCTTAACATAGAGGATAACTTTATCGCCTAATTGAATCTTAATCAGACGTCCGGCACCATCGTAACTATAAAGCTCAACCTGTCCTGATAGGTCCTTATGAGATTTTAATAAATCTCCTTTATATTCGTATTGATCACGACTTAAAATCATTCCGGAAGAATCACCCAATTCTTTTTTGATCAAATGTCCTTTTGGATCATATTCATAAAAAATGAAACTCCCATCAGAACGAGTTTTCTTCTTCAACAAACCTGAAAGATAGTACTCATTAACTTCGAAAGATCCGTCTGCATAGTCAGTTCGGATAGGTTGACCATAAATATTGCGACTAAATCGAGTTTCATTACCTCGCTCATCAATTTTTGAGATTAGTTGTCCAAGCGCGTTATATCGCTTTTGAATACTAGATACTAATCCCTTAGATGTCTCAGGATAGATAATTGAAACCTCATTTCCAAACAGATCATATTTAAATATCGTATCATTTCCAAACTCATCCGTTTCACGTACTTTATTTCCTAAGGGATCATATCCATACAATATAATGTGTGGATTTTCACCAGGATAAAATGTTTCAACTCGTACAAGATGGTTGGTAGAATTATATGAATATTTTATCTCTTTTCCGGTGCTTAAATTCTTTTCTTCAGTTCGATTTCCATTAAAATCATATTGGTAACATTTTGTATGTCCGCAGGGATCGGTTTCTTCAATCAATCGATTTTGTTCATTGAATTTTCTGGTTGAAATAGATAAAATAGCTCCATTAGCATCTTCGACTTTAGTTTGGATAAGATTCCCTTTCAAATCGTATTCATAATTAGTTTTGCTTAATAATTCTTTATATTTAGCGGGAAGACTCCAATAATATTTCTCTTCAAACTCACATTTTCCAAAGGAAGCTCCAGGCTTCTTTATAGACTTATAATGCGTTTCTCTCCTAAAACTCGCACCGGTAAAATCATTAATATCCGTTCCAGAACCATCATCTTCAATCAACTCTGAAATCTCGCCATTCAAATCAAATATTCTAAAAATCCTGTTTTGTATCTGTCCGTTATAAATTTCAAATTCTTTACACTTTAAAGAGGTGCCAGGAACATACTCATAGGTTTTGATCAGCCCTTCCGGAGTACGACTCTTTAACAGCACGTTAAAACCATCGCGGCTATATTCGTAATTTAAAGTGTATTTATCCGTTTCCGAATCCTTTTTGGGTAAAAAAGTAGTGCTTCTATTGCCTGTTATATTTCCTATTACCGTTTCAGAAATAACATTTCCTCTGTCATCATATTCATATGTTTTCTTGTGAAATAATTCCTTTTCGGATCGTACAGATTTTGATTTTAACCAGCCTTTTTCATCCCATTCAAAAATATCTTGCCTAGAGAATCCTTTTAAATTTTCTTTACTACGGTAATCTACTTTTACTACTCTCTGATAGTCATCAAAGAAATAGGTCAATTTTTTCCCTAAGCAATCAGAAACAATCGTAAAGTTTTTTTCATAAGTTAAATTATGCGTAAGAAATCTTTCATCGTTCGATCCTACAGAGTGATATATGGATGTAGCCCGTCTTTTGTCATCGATCTCTACTTCTTGTTGATAGCCCCCTAGTTTTGTCACTGTATTGATAACAGGACGATCGCTTCCTTTAACTTTTTTATATCCAAAAGACGTATGACCAAATTGAGTGGTAGATATATAGCTTAAACAGGTTCGATCAGATTCACTGCCATGATGTTTGCGGATTTTATAGATAACCTGCTGCCCACATGAACTGGACGCAGAATATCCATCTGATAAACTGCTGATATTAACTTCATTCAAAATCGCAGATGCATCACGATTGTAGGTAGTAATTTTGGAAATATAGGGAATATTGTCCTTATAATGATATTCGTATTTAACTATGTTTCCGTTGGGTTTTGTTTCCTGCTTTAAAATGTACGCGTCTTGTGTAGGAAATCGTAGCCGCTTTTTAGCATCGTTTGTCAGTTTGAACTTAGATACATATTTTCTGACAGTTCCATCCTCAAGTTTTACGACCCAATCCCCATTCAGCTCCGCAGATCTGCTAAAAATATGGGCACCTGATTTAATCCCTCCACCATGCGTATAGCCATTTTTGGACAATCTTGAATCAACATGAAAAGATCTTGATGAACTATGACTACTATAATCTCCTTGGAAAGTTAAATATCCTCCCTCCTTCTCCGCGATTAACGCATACGAATGTCTTGCTCCCTTTTGATAATCAGAAGCAAGAATGGGAAATTGCAGACTTGATCCAAGACCAAGTGACGGCTCGGATTTGCTTTGGGAATCGTAAAAGCGAACGATTTTAATCGGATCGATAGTATTTCCCACAAGATCGGTCTCTACTTGAAATAATGCACCGGTAACAGCATTTACACATCCTGCGATGACGGCGATCGGCTCGCTTTCAGAAGATAACGCGACCTCGCGTGTAGATAAATCGTCCCCTTCATCAGCATGTATGGAAAATATATAGACCAGAAGAAGTAAAAGATACCGCGTCATTTTCATCGCCATTGTGTAATTTTGAAATGGCACAATAGCAAATTGACTTATTTCTACAAATCCAAAATGTCCTGAATAATGTGATTATACCATTTTGGAGGGATCGACGATCTCATCAAAACGTTCGGCCGTGATCAAATTTAATTGAAGAGCTGCTTCTTTGAGGGTGATATCTTCGGCAAAGGCTTTTTTAACGACGCGAGCGGCATTATCATAGCCAATTTCCGTGTTGAGCGCGGTAGCAAGCATGAGAGAGCGATTTAGATGTTCCGCAATTTTTTTCGAATTGGGTTTAAGCCCATCGACACATTTCTCTGAAAAAGAAAGAGCCACATCAGAAAGAAGCGTGATCGATTGAATAAGGTTATAAATGATGACAGGTTTAAAAACGTTCAATTCGAAATTTCCGAGTGAGCCGGCAAAACCGATTGCAGCATCATTTCCAAGCACTTGAATCGAAACCTGCGTCATCGCTTCAGATTGCGTGGGATTGACTTTTCCAGGCATTATCGATGAACCGGGCTCGTTTGAAGGCAAAACAAGTTCGCCAAGACCGGATCTTGGGCCCGATCCCATCCAACGGATGTCGTTTGCTATTTTCATGAAACTGACAGCAATACGTTTTAAGGCTCCGCTTACTTCCACCATTGTGTCATTTGAGGCAAGCGCTTCAAATTTGTTTGGAGCGGGCTTGAAGGGTATATTCGTGAAAGAGGCGATTTTTGATATGGCGATTTTATCAAATCCTTTTGGAGCATTAATACCGGTGCCAACCGCGGTCGCGCCAAGCGCAAGCTCTTCGAGATGAGGGAAAGTATTTTTTAGCGCCTGGATATCATGATCGATTTGGCTGACATAACCTGAAAATTCTTGGCCAAGCGTGAGCGGCGTCGCATCCATCAGATGCGTTCTTCCTATTTTAACGATCGATTTAAATTCTTCAGCTTTTTTATTTAGAGAATTGCGGAGCGTCTCTAAAGCAGGAAGAAGCTCGTTTTGAATAAGCAGGCGCGCGGCAATGTGCATAGCGGTTGGAAAAACATCGTTAGAGGATTGCGAATGATTGACATCGTCATTTGGGTGAATCGGTTTTTTAGATCCGACTTCGCCTCCAAGATCGAGAATGGCAAGGTTTGATATAACCTCGTTAACATTCATATTAGTTTGCGTACCGGAGCCTGTTTGCCACACAAGGAGAGGAAAATGTTCTTCATGCTCGCCGGCAATTATTTTATCGGCCGCTTTTACGATGCTTTTTGCTTTTTTTTCATCGAGAACGCCAAGTTCCGCGTTAGCAAGGGCGGAAGCTTTCTTGATTAAAGCGATAGCTTTGATCATCTCAAAAGGCATCCGTTCCGATCCGATAGTAAAATTATTACGGGAACGCTCGGTTTGCGCCCCATAATATTTATCGCCTGGGACCTTTACATCCCCTATCGTATCGCTTTCGATCCTATGCATACTCAACTACATAAGATTATCCCCTTGAATATTCAAGGAAATTCTACATCAGCATCAAGGCAAACACGAAAGCAAAGAGGGCAAAAGATTCTATAATGCCGACAGAGGCCCAGCATTTACCGTAAACCGATGGCTGTTTGAGGCTTGCTTCAATCCCCGCTGCCGCTACTTTTCCTTGAAAAACTGCCGATGCGAAAAAAGCAAGGCCCGAGAAGAGGCCAATCGCGATCGAATCAATTGGGGATAAAGTACCCGCTTGTACCTTTTGACTCATCAAAAGCATCAAGATAAAGCCGTAAATAATTTGAGACGAAGGCGCTGACGCAATTCCGATAAATTTACCATGCATCTCGTCTGTTCTTGCCATAGCGGCGCTGCAAGCCATGCCGGCGGTGCAGCAACCAATACTGCAGCCGATAGCGCTCAAACCAAGGGCCATCGCTGATCCTACCATGTTAAAGTCCATAATTCTCCTAATCGATTAATGCGAGGGGTTTAAATTTTCTGCCGCCCCCCTCAAAGCTGTAGTGGTACCATTCCAAAAAATTAAGCCTGAGCCCATGAATAACTCCGCCCATTATGCCAAGCCCCATATTGATCATATGCGCAACCCCTATCAACATAATGGCAAACACTAAGGGAAGCTCGGCGCTTGCCTGATTGATGGTTGCGCTGACAATGGATCCTGCCAGTGCAAGAGCATACAAGCGAAGATAGGAAAGGGCATCCGAAAAGACGGCGATTCCATTCATGATTTCAAAAACGCCTGTCGCTCCATGCTTATAAACAGCAATTATAATAGAGAGAGGGACGCCGAACGCTATAAGATAGAGTCCCGCCTTTGCTCCCCCCTCATAAGGAATGTGAAAAGCATAATGAATCAGGCTCGGAACCTGTAAAAAATAGGGCAAATATAAATAGGAACCTATTAAAAAGAGGATCCATCCGATAAGCTGAATGTTGCGGAAGAGATATCTAAACATCCCGGTCAACATGTGAATTACGCCGATAAATAGCGAAAGCTCTAAAAGGACGTGATCCGATAAGAGAGAAAGGATCCTACTTGACTTACGCAAAATTTCATGTCCTGTCATTGCAGCCGGGAATTCTTTTATCCAATCCGCATATTGGAAAGCTTTTGTTTCTAAAATGTAGTCTGCTTTCATTTCCGCAAGATGCGTGATCAGCGAGAATTTTCTTACGGGCGAATCGAAATCAAAAGAGATATTAAAAAAGGCATGCGTCAAAATACCCCATGCAATGCAAAAGCCGGAAAGAAGCATTCCTAAATTGAGCATTCTCTTCTGAATCCCCTTCAATTGAGGATTTTTGTAACGCAAAAACAGAAGAAGTCCTAAAAAGACCGCTCCATATCCTCCATCGCCGATGATAAACGCAAAAAACAAGGCAAAGCCAATTAAGACCCAGTAAGAAGGATCTTTATCGGTGTTGGAAGGCGTATCGAAAATATCGACCAAATCCTCCCCCACTTTACCCCATGAATTGTTTTCAAGGCAGGTAGGAGCTGTCTCATTTTTATCTGGCGTAATTTCTTCCATGTGGATCGAAAATCGATTGGTTAATAAAGCCACCTTTTCGATTTGATTATCAGGAATCCATCCAGAACACGTAAAAAGCTTTTCAATAGGCCTGTCCGTACTATCCATG
>CAZABG010000085.1:0-235 GCA_964483465.1 uncultured bacterium | reverse complement strand
ACAATAAATGCAGGTTTTTTAGGGCATAAATATACGCTTTAAGCGCAGATTTAAAAGATGCATATTTTGAAAGAGCTTCGAGTATTTCATTCTGTTTTTGAATAAGTATTTTTTCATTTTCATATAATAATGAAAGAGGACGCTCGATTTTTATCTCAATTGCTGAGGGCTGTTCTTGAAAAGAAAAATAGTAATGATAGCCGCCAACAAAATCGATAAAGAAACAATTATCAAG
>CAZABG010000084.1:0-10302 GCA_964483465.1 uncultured bacterium | reverse complement strand
CCCTAAAGATTTTTATCGCCATATTAGCTACCGGCGGTTTTATGCTTCTTTATATTGAAAAAATAAACCAACTGACAGCTTTGCGTTTAGAGCTACCTCAGCTTGAAAAAGAATTAAAGGAACTTGAAGAAGAGAACAAACGGCTTAAATTTGAAATCAACCAGTTTGAAAGTCCTCTTTATTTGATGGAACTATTGAAAAAACCTGAGTTTAGCCATCTGCGCTTTCCCCAAAATCATGAGGTGGAAAAGAAGTGAAAAAGCGGCTCTTGATTTTGTCATTATCGCTTCTCGCTTTATTTAGCCTTCTTATCCTCACATTTTTTAAACTTCAAATTACAGAAAATGAAAAATGGGAAAAAATTGCAAGACGACAGCACTACTTTATTTTGAAGGAAGCGCCAACCCGCGGCCTTTTTTACGCGACGCAAAGAGAGCGTCCGGGACAAAACGAATCTGTTCTGCCTCTTGTTGCGGAAATTGAAAAATTTCACCTTTATATCGATCCTGAATCGATCCCTCTTCGTTATAAGAAAGAGATGATCGATTTCCTGGCACCGAGAATTGGCGTTAAGGATCCAAAGACACTTTCATCCGAATTCCACAAAAAATCGCGTTCGCGCCGGCTTAAAATGTGGCTCGAAAAAACGGAGAAAGATGAAATTCTTGAATGGTGGCGCGTCTTTGCTAAAAAAGGGAAAATCCCTTCAAACGCGCTTTATTTCGCATCCGATTATCAAAGATCGTATCCCTTTGGCAAATTGCTTGGGCAGGTGCTTCACACCACACAGTCGATGAAAGATGAAAAAACGGCTCAGGCTATACCTACAGGTGGTTTAGAGCTTTTTTTCAATAAAGAATTAAGCGGAACCGCTGGAAAAAGGCGGCTCATGCGATCGCCGAGAAACCCTCTTGAGACAGGAGATGTGCTAGAGTCCCCTGTACCTGGAGCAGATATTTATTTAACGATAGATCCGACTCTTCAGTCGATCGCCGAAGAAGAGCTGCAAAAAGGGGTTAAAAAGTGTAAAGCGAAAGCAGGCTGGGCCGTTATGATGGACCCTTCAAACGGGGAGATCCTCGCGCTTGCTCAGTATCCCTTTTTTGATCCGGCAAAATATAATGACTATTTTGCAGATCCTCTCTTAGCCGATTCAACACGTGTTAAAGCCATAACAGATGCCAATGAGCCGGGATCGGTAATGAAGCCGATTAATGTCGCGATTGCCTTAAAGGCCAATCAAGAGCTTTCAAAAAAAGGCAAGAGCCCCTTGTTTTCTGTAACGGAAAAATTCGATACCTCGAAAGGCTTTTTCAAAGGCCGCTCAAAGCCGATAACGGATACTCATTTTCATCATTATCTGAATATGTCCCTTGCGATTCAAAAATCGTCAAACGTCTACATGGCGCAGCTTGTGGAAAGAATCATTTCCCAAATGGGCACTGAATGGTATCGAAACGCGCTTAAAGGCTATTTTGCTTTAGGGGAAAAAACGAACATCGAATTGCCCGGAGAAACACGCGGCAAGCTTCCGATGCCCGGAAAAAAACATCCGAATGGCGCATTTGAATGGTCTCTTGCAACGCCTTATTCACTCGCCATGGGCTATAATTTACAGCTCAATACGATTCAAATTTTAAGAGCTCACACCGTATTAGCAAGCAGAGGTTTGCTTGTCCAGCCCCATTTAGTCCGGAAAATCGTTAAAAATAACGAACCCATTTATACATTTTCAGGAGAGCCTTCCCGCGTATTAGACGAGTCTATTGCAAATGAAGTAGTAAAAGCGATGAAGCTCACAACAAAACCTGGCGGAACGGCGCGGCGCGGCGATATTTGGGGCTATACGGAAGCAGGAAAAACTTCAACTTCGCATAAACTAGAAGGCGCGCATTATTCTGAGAATAGATATATTGCCAACTTTGTAGGCTTTACTCCTGTCGATCATCCGGCATTTGTTTTGATCGTCACTATGGATGAGCCCGAGTGTAAGTTTCTTCCCGGCATTGGGAAAAACCACCACGGAGGAAATGCTTGCGCGCCTGTTTTTAGAGAAATCGGCAGAAGATCGCTTGAATATTTAGGAATCGAAAAAGATGATCCATACGGCTATCCCATGCAAGATCCGCGCTATCAGCTTGAAAAAGCTGATACCATGCTGGAAGCCAAAAGGTTGCAAGAAATTTATGAGACGTGGAATAAAAAGCATTAATTTATGAAGTTAAAAAAGTTAATTAAAGACATCCCATTTAAAGATATTAAAGGCTCAAAAGATATTGAAATTACCGGATTATCTGTAAATTCGAAATTGGTCGCCCCGGGTCATCTTTTTGTGGCTAAAAAAGGTCATAATGACGATGGAACTAAATACATTCCTGAAGCGGTTCAAGGAGGAGCAATCGCCATTGTTACCGACCTTTACGATCCTAGTTTAAATATAACTCAATTAATCGATACCGCCGTCGCAAGCAAAGAATCGGAGCTTGCGACTCACTTCTACCAGTTTCCTTCAAGAGAGCTGAATGTTATCGGTATAACCGGCACAAACGGAAAGACAACCACCTCATTTCTTATCAAATATTTACTCGATAAAGTGGGCGAGCCTGCCGGTTTGATCGGAACTATCGAATACATTATTGGCAATCTTAGATTCTCCGCGACCCGTACAACGCCTGATGTCATTTCGAATCATAAGATGCTGCGCGATATGATCACCCATGGCTGCAAAAGCGCTGTCATGGAAGTAACATCGCATGCGCTCGATCAGAATAGAGTGGAAGGAATCGAATTTGATATTGCGGTATTTACTAACTTGACATGGGAGCATCTTGACTATCATGGATCGATGGAAGAGTATGCCGATGCAAAAGCCAAATTATTTCAGAGTTTAAAGCCTGACGCTTATGCTTGCGTAAACAGCGATAGTCCTTATGCTCAAAAAATGCTTGAAAAATGCAAAGCGAAGGTCATTCGGTTTGGTTTATTTACAGATTGTGATTTAAAAGCACAGGATATTAACTTAACAGAATCAGGAACGAAATTTAATTTACTCTATCAGGGTAAATCATATCCGGTTGAAATTCCTCATGTCGGACGGTTTAACATTTATAATGTGCTGGCCGCGATTTCTTCTTTAATTGCGTCAGGGTATAAGCTTGAAAGCTTAATTCCGTTATTAAAGAATGCGCCGACCGTAAAAGGAAGAATTGAGCCGGTTCCAAATCCATTAAACCTTAAGA
Source organism: uncultured bacterium (assembly GCA_964483465.1). Taxonomy (GTDB): domain Bacteria; phylum Chlamydiota; class Chlamydiia; order Chlamydiales; family Parachlamydiaceae; genus CAZABG01. The sequence continues at coordinate 7,063 of CAZABG010000084.1, read as the reverse complement.
TTTTCGTTGATTTTGCTCATAAAGAAGACGCGCTTATCAACGTGCTTGAATGTTTATCCGAATTTAAAAAAGGGCGAATCATTACGGTATTTGGATGCGGAGGAGACCGCGATAAAGGAAAAAGGCCTAAAATGGCTTCCTCGGCGGAGCAATTTTCAGATATCGTGATTGTTACAAACGACAATCCTCGCAGCGAAGATCCCGAAATGATTGCAAGAGAAGTGTCGAAAGGGTTCAAAAAGGATAATTACTTTATTGAGCTGGATCGAAGGGCCGCTATTAAAAAAGCAGTTGAACTCGCCTTGCCTGATGATATAATCCTTATAGCTGGCAAAGGTCACGAAACCTATCAAATATTCCAGCATAAAACATGTGAATTTGACGATTGTAAAGTGGCTTTGGAGGTTGTTTTGGAGACAATAGAAGATAATTTGGTTAAAGTATGAAGCGGATTTTATTTCTTTTAATTTTTTTGACCGCTTGTACTCCAAAGTATCAACCGCCCCCGGCGCCTCAATATACTTATAGAGACACGCAAATTGCCTATGTAGAAAAACCAAAGCCGGTTCTTCTTAAAGGACTAATTATTGTTGATCCTGGACACGGAGGGGAAGATGAAGGAACAAAATCTTTATCAAAGCCTGTCTATTCAGAAAAATCGTTTAATCTCATCACAGCGAAATTTTTATCATCCTACTTAAGGCAGATGGGCTATCAGGTAATGATGACCCGTATCGATGATAATTTTGTCACTTTGAAAAATCGATATGAGATTACAAATCGGGAAAATCCCCGCCTTTTTGTCTCGGTTCATTATAACGCCGCCCCCTCTTCAGACGCGCATGGAATCGAAGTCTTTTACTACCGTTCAGAAGATAATGCTGACCGTACCCAAGAATCGAAGAAACTTGCCCAACTAGCCTTGAATCAGCTTATCGCCTCCACTCAAGCTAAATCACGTGGCGTCAAGCATGGGGATTACGCTGTTATCCGCGAAACAAAAGTTCCGGCTATTCTTGTTGAGGGAGGCTTTTTATCAAATGACGATGAGCTGACTAAAATCAAAGATCCGAACTATTTAAAACAAGTGGCATGGGGTATTGCGCAAGGAATCAATAAGTACCTTTCACTAAAAGATGAAGGGTAGTTCTTAAACGCAATTTTCTCTTCGATCTATAAAATTGTTCTCGGCGCGAGTTGAACGCGCGACCTGTCACTTAGGAGGCGACCGCTCTATCCACCTGAGCTACGAGAACGGAATAATTAGTATATAGCACTCAGCAATTTTCTTTAAAGACGACTTCATTTATAAAAAAACTTTATGAAAGAAAAATCGCTGCCTTATGACTTTGTTTCTAGACGCCTTCATAGCTTGATGGGTCTATGGCTTTCAGTTTTTATTATTTTTCACTTACTGACCAATTCGCAGGCCGCCCTTTGGTTTGGTGATGATGGGAAAGGGTTTATTCATGATGTTAATTGGATTCATGACCTCCCCTTTCTTCTTTTGATCGAAATTGCTTTGCTGGCAGTGCCTATTTTGATCCACCTCTTTTTTGGCATTAAGTATTTATTTACCGCTCAATACAATTCATTTGGTAATACCGGTCATAGCCCCTATTTACCTGAATATGGAAGAAACCGAGCCTATACTTGGCAAAGGATCACCGCTTGGATTTTAGCTGTTGGAGTCATCGCGCATATCGGTCATATGCGCGTATATGAGTATCCTCAGGTTACAAAAGTCGGTAATAAAACGTATTACATGGTGAAAGTTGAAGACGATCCTGGGCTATACACACTCGAAAAGCGGATAGGTTTTTCAATTTATAATCCCGACCAAATTGTTAAAAGAACGGTTGCGCAGAAAGGCGAAGGGGCGGTTGAAGAGCAGCGTTATAATCAGGAAATCGGATTTAATGAGGCTTTGAAGAAAAAAGGAGCAAAAGAGAAGGAAGTCATTATTGTAGCCGATAATTTTGGAACCACTTCTCTTTTAACTATAAGGGATACTTTTAAAAGTCCTGTCATGATGGCTTTGTATACAATTTTTGTATTAACTGCCTGTTTTCATGGTTTCAATGGCTTGTGGACGGCATTTATTAAATGGGGCATAACGCTTAGCGATAGAACTCAAAAAATGTGGCTTACCTTTTGCCAAGGATTGATGGTTATTGTCGCGGCACTTGGTCTATTTGCAATATTTGGAACCTACTGGATAAATTAAAGGAATTTAAAATGCCCAAACAAAAAAGCGCAATCGTTGTTGGCGGAGGCTTAGCCGGTCTTGCGACTGTTGTCAAGCTTGCTGAGAATGGAGTAAAGGTAAAAGTTGTATCTGTCACAAAAGTAAAACGTTCCCATTCCGTCTGCGCTCAAGGAGGCATCAACGCTGCCATCAATAGCAAGGGTGAAGACGACTCTCCCATCATTCATGCCTACGACACCATTAAAGGGGGAGACTTTTTAGCCGACCAGCCGCCCATTTTGGAAATGTGTCTGGCGGGACCTGAAATCATTTATATGATGGATCGCTTTGGCTGCCCTTTCAATCGTACAAACGAAGGATATCTCGATTTCAGACGTTTTGGAGGCACCTTATATAACCGTACCGCTTTTTGCGGAGCATCGACGGGCCAGCAGCTTCTATATGCGCTTGACGAACAGGTGCGTCGTTTTGAAATGTTGGGTCTTGTTGAAAAATACGAACATCACGAATTTTTACGGCTAGTTGTCGATAGTGAAGGAAAAGCGCGCGGCATTGTGATGCAGGATCTTTTTAATTTGAAGCTAGAAACACTTGCTGCAGACGCGGTGGTTATTGCGACAGGAGGCCTCGGACTTCTCTTTAAAAAATCGACGAATTCAACATTCTGCACCGGTGCGGCAAATGGACGGCTCTTTAGGCAAGGGATGCAGTATGCAATCGGGGAGTTTATTCAAATTCATCCTACAGCTATTCCTGGAGAGGATAAGTTGCGTCTCATGTCAGAGTCCGCGAGAGGGGAAGGCGGCCGGATTTGGGTTTATGGCGATAGTTCAAAGTTTATAATCGGCCCTGACGGAAACAAAATTCAATGCGGTAAAACAGGCGAGCCTTGGTATTTCTTAGAAGAGCTCTACCCTGCTTTCGGCAACCTGGTTCCGCGAGATATTGGTGCGCGAGAAGTTTTAAAGGTGTGCGAGCTAGGCCTTGGAATCAATGGGGAAATGCAAGTTTATCTTGATGTCAGCCATTTATCGGACGAAAAGAAAAAGAAGCTTGAATCCATTTTAGAGATCTATCAGAAATTTACCGGCGAAGACCCAAGAAAAGTGCCGATGAAAATCTTCCCTGCCGTTCATTACACGATGGGCGGCGCGTGGGTGGATTGGCCTGCAAGCAATGACCCTGATAGAATGAGCCGCTATCGCCATATGACTAATATTCCCGGATGCTTTAATGCGGGTGAATCGGACTTTGAATATCACGGTGCAAATAGGCTGGGCGCCAATTCTCTTTTATCATGCATATTTAGCGGCCTTGTAGTAGGCAATGAAGTACCCAGATACCTTGAAACCGTAGAAAATAAAGTCTCTTCGCAAGATTTTGATCGCGCTTTAAAAAAAGAAGAAGATATTCGCCGCGAAATTATGAACCGCGAGGGAGATGAAAACGTCTTCAAATTACATGACGAGCTTTCTAATTGGCTTGTGAATAACGTCACGGTAAAAAGAAATAATATCGATCTCGCAAAAACTCTAGATAAGATTAACGAAATAGAGCAGCGCTCTAAAAATGCGCCGGTTGGAGATAAAGCTCTTTTTGCCAATCAAAGCTATATTTTCGCAAATCAGTTCGGCCCTATGCTCGATATCGCGAAAATTATCACGAAGGGAGCTCTTTTAAGGGATGAATCAAGAGGTGCTCATTATAAGGATGAGTTTCCTAAACGCGATGACGAGAACTGGCTTAAGACGACTATTGCAACTTATAATAAAAGCGGCGATCACGATTTTTCCTACATACCGGTGGATCTAAGGTATTTAAAGCCAATTCAGCGCGACTATTCTCAGGCAAAAAAGGTTAAGCCCCATCTTGAGAATGTTCCCGATAATATCAAGCTTCCTATATAGGTAAGATTATGAAAAAGTTCATCCTCAAGGTATGGCGCGGATCACCCGGTAACCAGTATTGGGAAGAATTTGAAATAGAAATTAGACCGTCATTAAACGTGATCGCGTCTTTAATGGAAATACAACGCAATCCCGTTAATATTAGGGGCGAAAGAGTTGCTCCCATCGCGTATGAAGCAGGATGCCTTGAAGAAGTTTGCGGATCGTGTTCAATTCTTGTAAATGGACACCCAAGACAAGCTTGCACCACACTGATTCAACCGATTTTAGATGAAACCGGTTCAAACACGATAACGATCGCTCCTTTCACTAAATTTCCTTTAGTCAGAGACTTGATCATCGATCGTTCATCCATGTTTGAAAATCTTAAGAAAGCCCATGCCTGGATTGATGCGGACGGTGCTTTTGCAAGAGGTCCAGGTCCTAAAATCAACCCAAAGAAGCAGGAAGTTATGTATGACCTTTCTAGGTGCATGACATGCGGATGCTGCGTTGAAGCTTGCCCGCAAATGAATAGCCATTCAAACTTTGTCGGACCTCAGGTCATAGCGCAAGTTCGTCTTTTTAATGACCATCCTGTGGGTCAGGTAGAAAAAGATAAGCGTATGGAATTTATGATGTCGGAAGGAGGGATAAACAGTTGCGGCAACGCTCAAAACTGTGTTAAAGTATGCCCGAAAGATATTCCGCTAACTGAATCTATTGCTGCGGTCAGCAGGGATGCCTCATTGCAAGCCATAAAGGACCTCTTTAGCTTACCTGATCGTGAATAAAGTATTTGTTTTAAGTCTTATTAAAACCGTTTTAGTGCTTCTTCTTATATTAAGCGGCTGGATTCATTTAAGTCCTGATGAGGCGCAGTACTGGACATGGAGCCGCCATCTCGATTTTGGATACTATTCAAAACCCCCTGGAATTGCCTATCAAATAGCCTTTGGAACATCGTTTTTTGGAGCAACCGAACTTGGAGTTCGTTTTGGTTCGCTTGTGATTGGATTTATAATGCCTTTCCTTATTTACAAGTTAGGTAAAGCTGCGGATCTTACAGAGGATGAATCTTTTTGGGCAGCATTTATCTGGTGTTTGACGCCCCTTGGATTCATGGGTTCATTTTTCGCGATCACAGACGTCGGCATGATCCTTTTTTGGACGCTTGCGCTTTATATCCTGCTAAAAGAAGGGGTGGGTAATAAATTTGGCATAGCGATAGCGCTAGGCGCCCTGTTTAAATTTCCGATTTATTTTCTTTGGCCAATAACCGTTTTTTATGAAAAGCCAAATGCAAAATGGGTAAAAGCAATTGGATTATCGCTTATCGGATTAATCCCTACCTTAATATGGAACATACAAAACGAATTTGTAACCTTTCGTCATGTAGGAGCCACGCTGCCCGGAGGGACGAGCGCGGTTCAGTCGGGAGGCAATTTTTTTGCGTTTATTGGAAGTCAAATTGCGCTCTTTTCTCCCGTGATATTTATCCTTCTTATCCTGTGCTTTCTTTACACAAGGAAAAATGTCTTTCCTAGACCCGTTTTATTTCTTGGATTCAGCTCGATATTGATTATTACAATAGGAGCATTCATTTCTATTTTTACTAAAGTACAAGGTAACTGGATCGATTTTGCTTATCCTGGCGCATGTCCCTTTATTGCTTATGCAGCCATTCGATTTTTAAAAAGGGGCAAAGTTTGGATATTTTACGGGGGAGCCTTATCAGCATTATTAATAGCGGCTACTTTGCTTTTGCCCTACAAAATGAGTCCTTATAAACATAATTTAGGATGGGATAGGATCAGCGCCGTACTTGATCAAGCAGGATATGATCCGGATGGCCAATTTCTTTTTGCCGATAGTTACCAAACAACCGCACTACTCTCTTTTTACTCTCCTCAACAGAAGCAGGCTTACTTTTTCAATTTAAAAGGGATTAGAAATAACCAGTATTCGCTTTGGCCCTCTATGGCTGAGAGGGAGAAGAATAGAGAAGGGTTGTTTGTTTTAATCCACGACGGGAAGATAGAGCCTGAAGAAATTGTTAAATCTCTTAGCCGTTACTTTGGAGGGGTACTCGTGAAAGGGGATTACCCTCTCTTCGAAAAAAAACACGTTCTCATCATTCAAGCCTTGAAGTACAACGGCAAAGAACCCAAACCAACCGATATTTACTAATTTAAAAGGACCTCTGAAAGCGAGGCTTTAAAGAGATCCCGTTAATAATTTGAAGGTTCTGCTAGTCCCTTGTGACAAGATTAAGCTTATTATCCTTCATTCGCGTATTTCTTTAGGGCTTCTGCCATTGAGAGGGTTTTATCAAGTAATTCTTTGTAGCTGATCGTTTCAAAAGAGCCGTCTTCTTTAATATGGCAGACGGCGGTGGCAAGGGGGGTGGTATTTGCGAAATGAACAATCCTCTCTGATAATGATAGATTTGTTTTTAATAACATATCTAATCCGGGTTAATTTTATTGGAAAAGGGTTTATGAACCTGTTTTAAGGGATTGAAGCTGTGACGCAATAGAATTTGCCGCGTCATTGAGCGTCAGGTTTTCGAAGAAAAATTCAACGGGAAGCTCGATTGATAATTTTTTTTCAATCTCCGCCATAAGTTCTACCGCAATTAAAGAGTCAATTCCTCGATCAGCAAGACTTTCATCGTCTTTTAAACTTTCTGGCTTGATTTTAAGCTTATTTGAAATAATTTCTCTTAAGTCCTTTTTTAACGCATTAATATCCTCTTTTTCTTGTGCGTCCATAAATTTAGAATCTAGATGAAGGGCGTTTCCATCGAATTTATAAGATCCCTTCATGGATTCCATGACTTTTGCAAGAGAGGCTTCTTTAAGCCCGAGCGGCTGGCACCAGGTATATTCTCCTTCATTTGTGACAACCCAAGGCCAGATAAAAGGTTCAGCAAGCGGCTCAAATCCGGCATAAAAGGGTCTTAAGT
>CAZABG010000083.1:0-10591 GCA_964483465.1 uncultured bacterium | reverse complement strand
AGAGAGAGACCATAACTCGCTACCTTCGAATACTTTCTCAGGGGGAAACCGGCTTAAATCAGGTTTAACAAACGAAGGGGGAAGGGTCGCAAGATCATGTAGTACCGCCCCTGCGATCATCTTATTTTCATCATCATAGAGGGCCCATAACTCCCCATATTTTAAATGCATGTCTCCCAGATGTGACTTTTTAGTCTCATGGAACCCGCCGCCTTTTCGTTGAGAGCGAGAAAGATCCATATTATTTTTAAAGGATATTTTTTCTTCATCTGAAAAAATTCTCTTTATTTGCATGGTATCACATCAGGTTTAAACTGTTTTCAAGATAACGCTGCCTCATATCTCTTCTTCGAATTTTGCCGCTGGTTGTTTTAAGAATCGATCGAGGAGCGATTAATTTGATATCTTTGGGTATTAGCTGAAAATGACGGATAATATGCGAACGAATAGCTTCAAATTCCTGATGGCTAGGCTTCACTTTTACTTCGGCAACAACCACAAGTTCTTCAGATATCTCGCCTATTACGGAAAACGCTGCAGAACAACCGGTTCTAATATTATCGTGAGCCTCTTCTATGACTTTTTCTATATCTTGGGGGTAATAATTTCTGCCATTTATTATTATAAGATCTTTTTTTCTGCCGGAAATATAAAGCTCGCTTTTATGTACAAATCCCAAATCGCCTGTACGCAACATGGGTATTTTTTTATTTTGCCGATTTATAAAAAAAGTTTTCTCAGTCTCCTCTTCATTCTCCCAATAACCTGAAGAGACACTACCGTTCGATAGACATATTTCTCCTACCTCGTCTTCCGATAATGGAATAGAGGAATTCACATCAACAATTTCTAGACGGGTGTTTGGAAACACCTTTCCGCAGCTGACAACTTCAAAAGATTCTTCTTCCGAATTTGTTATTGAAATTTTTCCTTCAGAATAATCATTCTTTGAAATTTTTAAAGAATTTATTTTTTCGAATTCTCTGTAACCTGACACAAGTAAGGTAGATTCCGCAAGGCCGTATACAGGCAGCATGACGGCTTCATTTAAATTCAGCAATTTTATGAATCGCATAATAGAATCATATCTGATCGGTTCAGCGCCATTGAAGAGCCATCTGAGGTTTGATAAATCGAATTCATTTCCCCCGCCTTCCTTTATTTTTTTTAAAATTAGCTCGATGGCAAACTGGGGAGTCGCCGTTAAGTTCGATTTATGTCTAGACATAACTTCTAGCCATTTAAGGGGGCTTTTTAAAAAATCAAGCGGAGACATGACTGCAGTTTGTCCCTTCATGTATAAGGGAAATAATACCGTTCCTATCAAGCCCATATCATGGTATAAGGGAAGCCAGGTATGGCAATTTATAAACTCGCCTTTCCACTTCATCGTTTGGACAATCATTTGAAAATTTACCAAAAGATTTTTTATCGAAATTTTTACTCCTTTAGGGGCGGCAGTAGATCCGGAGGTATATTGAAGAAATAAGGGTTCATCAAAACGATTAGAAAAGAAGGGTTTAACTTTTTGATCGGAAATATCTTCCAGAGCGATCCATCGATTTTCCGATTCAATTTTTATATCATGGTGGAGAGAAGACAGCAGAGAATGAATAGGCTTAGTTAAGGCATTATCCAGTAAATGGATAAGTTTTAATTTTTTGAAAGACGAGAGTATTTTGTGGTTTGCGAGAGCAAGTGTTGCGCGGGAACTTTTTATGATCAGATTCATTCGTTTTGCACTTTCTTGATTGATGGGAGGCATGCAAGGAACAGCAATAACACCTGCAAACATACAACCTAAAAATGAAATGATGAAGTCAATTCCGGAAGGGAAACATAGGATAACCGTATCGCCTTCATGTGTTTCGGATTTTATGAACTCGGCAACAGAAAGGGATTTTTCAATTAGCTCTTTATAAGTTATAGAAAGATCCTGTCCATTTTCTGTGACGTGAATAAAAGCTATCTGCTCGGGAGAAGTGTCCGCATGGTTTAGAAAAACTTTTGGGAACGATTCGTTATTACTCATATTATTATTTTTATAGATTAGACAAATAAACTCAAACTATTTTTTTTAATTTAAATTTTTAATTGTTTCTTAATAAAATAAAATAAACTAAAAGTGATTGAAGAGGTTGAAATTGCCTAAAGGATGATGACTTTTTTTAATTTTAAAGTCCAAGCATCAATCTGTATAGAAGTCGGAGCCGTAATGATCTTGCCTCTTTTTAGTAATATTTTAACCGCTTCCGTAGATGCTATCGCCGATGCTAGCGTTTCATCACCGGATTGATGGGCGGGTTTTTTAATTTTAAAATCAATGAATGAGGGATCAATAAGGGCTTTCCGATGAAAGAATGAGGGTGAAAGTCGGGCTAAAAAACGAACCGCTTGATCAAGGGGATTTAGGCCTTCAAGTCGAAAATAATCTTCAAAACTCACACTATATGGGTCAAAATTTAAAAGAACCGCACTAAACCCTAAGGGAGAGACGGTGGTAGCAAAAATGCCTTTCTTTCTGCAATCGGTAAAAAACAAGACGTCTTTCTTCGAATTCTCAGAAATCAAGGCCATCCAAATAAAGATCGACTTCTGATAAGAATTCATTGCGATTTTTATCATTCACACCTTCTTTGAACGATTTAATTTCGATCTCAGGATTAATTTTATGAACTAGAGCCGAGATCACATCGCATTTATTTTTCCAGTGGCAACATTTAAGGATTTTTCTATAAGATCTTTGGTATTGATCTCTCCCGTTTCCGATACATGGCTTAGACATACTTTATCGGTGCATTCTCGGTATTTGAAAGCAAAAGTTTAGCTAAATTTTCACTTTGGCTCATTTCACCATTATAATTAAAGCTTAACGCTAATTGATGTTTTTATTATTGAAATAGAATTCAAACAGATGTTCGAGATAGCCTTCAGGCTTAGGCAAATTAATTCCATGCTCTTCTAAAAGCATAATGGATTTAAGATTGCTGAAGGTTTGCCTACTCTCTAGATAATCCAAAAAAATGGGCAAAGTGGAGATCATCTTTTTCGTTTTTGCAGGCAAAAAGGGTTTAATCAATAAAAGGCCTCCTTTTACCGCTCCTAAAGGAAGATCAGTTTCTTTTGGAAGAATTAAGCCTCTTTTTTGCCAATATTTCCTCACATGCTTTTTAAGAGCCTCAAGAGGTAGTGCACCGGTTCCAGAAGAAAGATGAAGCACTTTGCCGGCCCAATCCTTGTTATAAGAAGATTCAACGATTGCTTTTGCCACGTAATCGCTTGGAACGATATCAAGAGTTGTGTTTCCAAGTTTTGGCATAAAACCAAATGTTTTATTGCCGGATAAAAATTCGCATAAATAGTAGAAAATCTGAAAATGGATTATTTTTCCTGAACTAGAGTCTCCTACAACCATGCTAGGACGATGCAACGTCACTGGAATTTCTTGCTTAGCCTTTTCTAAGACTGTTTCGGCTTCCGCTTTGGATTGTTCGTAGGTGTTGTGATAATTACGTTTTTCTGAATAGTAATGCTCTTCAAGTTGCGGAATTGTCCTGCCGGCCACCCCTACAGTACTTACAAACTCTAATTTATTGAAATTTGGGCATCTCTTACAAAAATCCAAAATGTTTTGCGTAGAACCAACTGCCGCGCTTCTTGCCTCCTCTAAAGGTAGATTCATTCTAACCTTACCTGCGCTATGGATGATATTGGTGACATCATTTGTTAAACGAAGTTCATCTTGTTTAGAAAGTCCAAGCCCGATTTCCTCAACATCGCCGCGGATAGGGATCACCCATTCATCAATGTTTGCAAGATTCCAAAAACGCTTCAGTTTAAGAAATTTTTTTCCGACTTCTTCATCGTTTGCGCCTCTTATCAAGAGATAAATGGGCGCTTTTCTTTCAACAAGCAAAGGCACGATTGCGCTTCCAATCGCACCTGTTCCACCCGTTATTAGGAAGTGGTTTATTTTCGCCATATGATGAATTGTCCTTCATGAACTTTTAGTTCGATATCGTCTAAGTAACTTTTATAGCGGCTTTCGATTTCAGCTCGTTTCAATTTTAAATTAGGTGTCATTTCCCCTTCTTCAACGCTAAAGGGCCTATCAATAATTAAAATGCCTCCAATTTGCTCATTGCGTGGAAATTCTTTTAATTTATCTTTAAAACAGTTGGTTATTTCACTATCTTCAACGGGATAGCTTAAAAATATAATGGCTAGAGGCGCTTTTCTAGAACCAATTACGGCTATCTGACCAATAAACGCGAGATCTTTAAGGGCATTTTCAATATTAATTATGGAGATTTTATTGCCCGAGCTTGACTTTACCCAATCAGATTTACGGCCCGTTAGAAAAAGATACCCTTCTTCATCAATATATCCGGTGTCACCCGTAAGGTAATAGCCATCTATAAAACCGGGATTAATCGGCGATTTAAAATACCCTTTAAATACCCCGGGTCCTTTAACGCCAATTTCATTATCTTCAAAGAACTTGACTGTATTCGTTTTAATAATTTTGCCGACCGATCCTCGCTTATAGTTTGAAGGAGAGCCTATCGCCATGGGTATAATATTTTCGCTAAGTCCATAGGCTTCGTAAAGAGGGATGCCAAGAGACCAAAAAAAGTTGAGGACCGATTTTGGGCAAGGAGCCGATCCTGAGACCATAAATCGCATGCTTTTGCCCATTACGTTTTTAAGGGGTTTTAAAATTATTTTCTTTGAGAAATAGGAGAGCATATTTTCAATCAGTGTTTTATTTTTCTTATCAGCCATTTGTAGGGCATTTTCGACCATTTTCTTAAGAAAGGGAGATTTTTGAGCAATCTTCTGGAATATCCCCTGTCTTACTCTTTCATAAAACAAAGGCACGCCGATAAAAAATGTAGGGTTTACTTCATGAATTTTAATCATTACCTCTTTTGGATTGCTGACAAAATAAATGGGTGTAAATGCTGATAAAGCAAGCACATCCAGCATGCGTTGAAAGAGATTTGAAAGGGGAAGCCAAGATAGCATTCGGTCTTCCTTTCCAAGCCCTTTATATACTTCAAGAATAGAGGCTGCTGCAGTTACAAACTGCTCGTGGGTGTAGGCGATGCCTTTTGGTTTATTTGTAGTTCCTGAAGTAAAAATAATTGTGCATATATCTGTCCCCGAACAATGTATATCAGGCTTTGAAGGTTTATAAGATTGCAGAGCAGCTTTTATCTCAGATAAGTTGATCTGATTTATTTCTAAATCTGGATCATTGTCATTTAAAATAATGTAGCGTACATCGGCAAGAGATAAAATATGATTTTTGTGTTGTAAAGGAGCGTGAGGATCAAGCCCAACTACAATCGCTCCAAGGAAAAACAAAGCCTTTTCAATGATATCCCATTCTCTTGAGGTCGGAAGCATGATGGCGACCGCGTCACCCTTTTTAATTTTCTTTTCTTGAAAATATCCGCGGAGTTTCAATACATCGTCTAACTGATCTTTTAATAATGTGGGAATCCATTTTCCTTTTTCTTCATGATAGCAGTAAATGCTATCAGGATTGAATTGAGTTTGTTTTAAAAATAATTCAGGGATGGTGTTAGGAGATGATGGGATCATATGCACCCTTAGGGCATGTAATTCTTAGATCTTCATCGCGTAGATTCAATATTTTTTGCTGCCTTTGAACTTCTTTGCCGAGGAATAGTTTATTACTGATCATAAAATTGACGACCGGCTGAGCAATTTTCCAATACAATCTACTGGCTTTTCCTTCACGAATTAACTTGGCAAACTCAGGAATATAAGGGTTATAACCAAAGTGTTTTAAATCGGAATACATTAATAACCAGTTGATAGGATAGTTGCTTAAAATAGGACTTGCGTAAGATTTCTTCTCAACAAGGCCAAGTTCAAAAACCTTTTTCATGATTTCATCCTGGTCGTATTTCCAGGCATGAAATGGAGCTAAGTATCTAGGAAATGCAATATTTGCACCCTCTTTGAGAGGATTATAAAAGCGCGATAACTCCTCCTCGCTGAAATAACCGCAAGTTTTTAAGGCAGGCGGAGTCCAATCTGTTTTTTCAATAAGTGTCTTTGAAAAGGAATATTGCATTCTCTCTTTTTCCGGCTGTCCTGGAGAGTAGCCTGCAAAAATCAAAGGGATGTCCTTTTGGATAGCGAGACGAATGGCATCTCCTTCAAATAGGGGGGCATAGACGTAGGATACCGTGTAAACGGCGCCTCTTTCCTCTTGATTTTTCAAAAGATAGGCAAATAGTTTATTGTAAAAAGCAGGATCAGGTCGGTAAATTTCATGATCAACGCCCAGTTTCTTTACAGCGCTGTGTATATTTTTCCAGGCAATTTCCGGTAGATTAACGTCTGTTGTATAAGCCAAGACATTTAAGCCATATTCATTTTTAAGTTTATAAAGTAAATAAAGGCTATCCTTGCCTCCGCTTAAACAAACAATTGCATGATAGCCTTTCTGTTTTTTTACATCCTTCAGAGTTGATTCAAGATCTTGCTCGTAGAATTGCCGTTCAGATTCTTCAATGTTAATTGTGGTATTATTTTCTCGGCAGAATTTGCAAATTCCATTTTCATCAATATCCGCGGAAGGAACCTTCTCTGAAAGGAGGCAATTTTTGCATGTTCTTGTCATTATAAATAATTATATACGATCACATAATAAATTAATTTATGATTTAGCAAGAATATTGTGTGCTGCAATAGATGCCCTACAAATTAAAGTGGTTAAAAAATTTCAAATAAAACATCTACAATAGATAAAGCATAATACCGGTCCTTAAGTTGAGTAGGTAACGAACACAAAAAGTCCTGCAAATTGCTGCAGTTGAGTAAGAAGCGTCTTTTATAATGAAGCTGAGATCAAAACAAATAAAATGTATACTTAAGAATAAAATAATATCCATTTATAAAACTAAATTAGAAAAGATTTTAAATAATAATTTGAGATTAAACAATAAAATATTGATAAAAGATAATCGATTGTCTTTTCCTTCGTTTATTCTTCTTTCAAATATCCTTCATCCAGTTTTAAAACATGGGAGGCATATGGCCTTGCGCGTGGGTCGTGAGTGATCATTAAAACGCCTCGTTTGTTTTCGCGAGACAGCTCTCTTAAGGTTTCTAGTACAATAAAAGCATTTTCGGAGTCTAGTACAGAAGTAGGCTCATCGCAGAGTAGGATAGGAGGGTCGTTTATCAAGGCTCTAATAATAGCGGATCGTTGTTTTTCCCCTCCGGACAATTCTACCGGATAATTATTCTTGTGGTGAGATAGTTTAAATCTATCTAGATAATAGTCTGCGCGATCTTTTTGCTCTTTTGTTATCGCTTTTCCCTGTATTCCGCATGGCAATAAAATATTCTCATATAAATTCAAGGCGGGGATAAGGGTAGAATTTTGAAAAACAAATCCTACGGACTGCAGCCTCAGCGTCGTGATTTCATCTTCGCTCATTTTTTCGATAGGTCGTTCCTTCAAATAAACTTTGCCTTCGGTTGGCTCTAAGATCAGGCCTAAAATGGAGAGGAGTGTGGTTTTTCCGCTGCCGGACGGCCCCATTATCATGAGGAATTCATTTTCGTTTACAGATAGGTTGATGTCATGAAGAACGCGGCGGACATTTTTTCCATCAAAGTAATCTTTATTGATTTTTTCGGCTCGAAGGATTTCGCTCATTCAACATCCTGCCCCGAAATCCGTTTAAGTTGGTAGTACGTTCTAAGAACGTTGAAAGCGCTTCTTTCATAAGTTTGACGGGCTCTTAGATGTGCAAGGGCGGAATCGCGATATTCAAGCGAGGTGATCTTTCCCGCTTTTAAACGATCAAGCGCCTGCTTTAAGGCCAGCTCAGATAAAGCAAGCGATTCTTTTGAAGATCGCATAATGGCCAAAGATTCATCCGCTTCGCTTAACTGATTTAAAACTTCGAGACTCAAGTTATTAGCGATTTGCTGATAGCGATAGGCGCTCGATCTTTCTTTATATAATTCCTGTCTTATACGGCTTTCTCGTCCGAACCCATCAAATAAATTCCAATAAAGATAGAATCCTCCTACCCAACTATAATTTTGATTCGTGAACTTGGTTGCCGGTATGAATTGCTGTTGATAAGAGGCAAGCGTACTTATTTCAGGAAGGTACTCGCCTTCATGCGACTTCTTTAATTCGTTATGCGAATAGACGTCGTAAGCTTGTCTCTTTAGGTTAGGATTATTTTCATGCGCTTGTATTTGCCAATAGCAGGGATCTTGAACAAAATAATCGGGTAGATAACCAAGATTAACCGTGTCGTCGGCAACCTCGATTTCAATGTTTGGATCAACGCCTAATGACTGTTTTAAATTATTAATGGAACGGCGATAGTCTCTTAAAGAGGTGTAGTAGCTTGAACGGCTATTCGCGACTGCCACCTTGCTTTGCGTAACTTGATAGACGGCTGATTTTCCCGCCGCTTCTTTCTTTACTTCTTGCGAAAGCGATTCTTGCAATAGGGCTATATTCTCTTCTTGAATGCGGATATCTTCTTTATTTAAAACAGCTTCCCAATAGGCGATTCTCACTTGGTAGAGGAGATCGTTTTTGAAGTTTTCAACCTCATATTTCATCGCTTCATAATCAAATTTACCCGATTTAATTTCGTGATATAATTTTTTAGATATAATTAACTGTGAAAATTGGAATCCTGTCGTCCAAAAATTGTCCTGAGGAGGAAATCCCGGAAGGAGGGTGATCTTTTCTTCCGATTTATAGTAGGCCCCTTGAAAAGTGGCATGAGGCATATATCTAGAAACGATTTCTTGCGCTCTTTCAAAGGAGGCGTTTGATAATTCAATGAGAGCGTTTAGTTCTTTATTTTCTTCAAGCGCGATCCTTTCCGCGTCCTCAAGGGTGAGGGTTCTCGCACTGATCGATATCAGCCAAACCAGGACAAGAATCGACTGTTTAAGCCTAGTCTTTTTCAGCATAGACAACCAGTTGGATCGGAAGATTTGGAATGTCAGGCTTAAAATTTAAAAAAGTTTCGAGATATTTAATGTCGAC
Organism: uncultured bacterium; assembly: GCA_964483465.1. Taxonomy (GTDB): domain Bacteria; phylum Chlamydiota; class Chlamydiia; order Chlamydiales; family Parachlamydiaceae; genus CAZABG01. The sequence goes on along the minus strand of CAZABG010000083.1, from coordinate 1,521 downwards.
CATTATAGCGGGGTCTTCTACAAAAAAGTTGGGTTTTCCCATAAAGAATCCTCTTCTGACAAAAGTGGCGGTACCAATTTTTTCGTCAGTATCGGCATTATAAACGGTGTATCCGCCCTCAGAAATGCGGTTAATCCAGTAGGAATCGACTCGTAAATTAATCCAAAGATTATTTTCCCCGACAATAAAGGTGTTATCGGAAGGTTTAAAGGAATCTCCTAGAAGAAGATCCATTCGATAAACTTTTCCGTCTATCGGGGATTTTAAAAGCAATCTATCTAGTTCGGCTTTGGCCTGTTCCAGATTCTTTTGAGCGACCTCTACCTGGGCTTTCGTTAGCTCATAGTCAAGCTCAGATTGTTTAAATTCAAATTCATCAATTACTTGGGCAGGAATTAATTTTCTGTTTCTTTCCACTCGGTCAAGATTGATGGCAAGGGCGGCTTTCCGTGCTTCAAGTTCCGCTTGCAAAGCTTCAACGCGGGCTTTTTCTACAACGTTATCTAGTTGTACAAGAGGTTCCCCTATCTTTACGGGATCGCCTGCGACTTTAAAAATCTTATCGATTCGTTTTGTCAGGGGAGGGTTAATGTATACGGCGCGATTTTCAGGTTCGATCAATCCATAAATTCTAAAAGGTTCGGTTTTAAGATTAGGATTATTAGCTTTAGTTGTAGTTGGAACCATTTTTTGCAGGGTCGCAATAATATAAATTGATGCCAAGACCGCTAAAAGGGCAAGAACGATTGTAAGAGCTTTATTTTTCATCGGAATACCGTTACCGGTTCAACTTTCATCGCATGTCTTACGGCATAAAGCGATCCCAATATGCAAACAAGTAAAGTGGTTAATATATGTACGGGGCCAAACCAAATTGGAAGCGCTACAGGTACACGGGTTTCAGAGATAATATTAAGGGCTAAAGATAATAGAATTAATCCTAAAAATATCCCAATTAGAGCCATAATAAGCACTTGATAAAGGATTATGATTAATATATCTATCTTTCTCGCTCCAAGCGCCCTAAAGATCGCGATATCTCTTTCATAGGATAAAATACTGTTATAGAGCGTTAAAGCAATGATGACGATCCCGATGCCTGCCGCAAGACCCGCGCTTAAATAAAGACTTCCCCCGACTCCCGTCGTTTCTAGATTGTAATTAACGGTGCTTTTAGCCAAATCTTCCGTTTCAATTACCGAAGCAAAGGGGAATAAGGCTACAATTTTTTTCTTAGCTTCCTCTCTATCCACTCCGCCTTTTAATTTAACCATGATTGCATTAACCAGAAGTTGAGACGTATTATTAATGCGTTTCGCATTAAACGCGCTCATATAGCTTGCATCCCCCCTGAACGTTCTGAAATGGTTGGTATAGGCAAGAACTCTGAGTTTACGGTCTTGCATATCCATCCACTGTCCTATTTCAGGATAATATTTATATTCAAGGGTAGTATCATCTATCGTCATCCCGAAGGGCTCAAGCAGTGCCGATTCATTTCCTTTCTTAAAGTTCCACGGT
>CAZABG010000082.1:0-10613 GCA_964483465.1 uncultured bacterium | reverse complement strand
GACAGAATGCGCAAAGTGGAACGTGTTTTTTGTCTAGACAATGGGGGCCACCATAGTAACAAATTTTCTTCTCTGCGCCTCTGCGTCTCTGCGCCTCTGCGTTAAAGTTAAACCTTTATCTTACTACTCAAATGGCTGGATTTACTTATCTTGTACTCTTAAACGCAGAGGCGCAGAGGCATAGAGACGCGGAGACAAGAGAGAAAAACAATTTTAAAATTCTTACATTGAAGATATGGAAAGGGTTAGTTTTCCTCTTGCTCACTGTTAAAAAAAGGATTTGACCCCATTACCCCCATCACCCCCATAAATCATTTAATATTGTAGTGAAAATTTGACTCTAGGTACATTATTCCCTAGAGGTTTTCATGTCCGGAATCGATCCCCTTTTAATCCTTTACGCAACGATTTCCTTTGTTTTAGTAGGCGTAGGTCTCGCAGGCCTTATCTTGTTTACAAAAGCTAAGTTTGTCACAAGCGAAGTATGCGAAGTTGACGTCAATCACGATCCTGAACTCTCTTTCAAGACCCCTGGCGGAGGAACCCTTTTATCGGCCCTTACTTCGCATGGCATCCCCATTCCCTCTCCATGCGGTGGGAAAGCCACCTGCAAACAGTGCCGCGTACAGGTCGTAAAAGGAGCGCAAGATCCTCTTGAAACCGATAAGGCCACCTTTACTAAAAAACAGTTATGCGAGGGCTGGCGCCTCTCTTGCCAAACAAAAGTTAAGCATGATCTTGCCGTTCATGTGGATGAGCATTCCCTTGGCGTTAAAGTTTGGGAAGCAACGGTCGCCCGCAATGAAAACGTCGCCACATTTATCAAAGAGTTAGTAGTCATGCTGCCGGAGGGTGAAGAGGTCCCCTATCGCTCGGGCGGTTATTTGCAATTCCATGTCCCTCCTTTTAAGACGAACACAAGCGACTGGAAGAAGACCATGGAGCCTAAGTATCATGCCGATTGGGAAAAATATAGTCTCTTCGATCGCGAGCTCGATTTTAGCTATCTTCCTAAAGAGCCAAATGAGGTCATAAGAGCTTATTCCATGGCCTCCTACCCTGCGGAGGGAAGAAAGCTAATTTTCAATATCCGCATCGCAACCCCTCCTTTTCAAGGGGGCAAGCTTATAGAAGGCATTCCCTGGGGGATATGTTCAAGCTACGCTTTTAGCTTAAAAGAGGGGGATAAAGTAAAATTATCCGGGCCTTATGGCGAATCTTACATGGTGAACGATAATCGCGAGCTCATCTTCTTAATTGGCGGCGCAGGATCCTCTTTCGGAAGAAGCCATATTCTCCATCTATTCAATACGGAAAAGACGAAACGAAAAGTCTCGCTTTGGTATGGGGCGAGGTCCATGAAAGAGAACATCTATCAAGAAGAGTATGAAGAGCTTCAGAAAAGGCATCCTAACTTTAAGTATTACCTCGTGTTATCAGAGCCCCTGCCTGAAGATTTGGAAAAGGGATGGCCTAAAAACGATCCTTTGAAAACGAACTTTCTTTTCCGGGCATTCGAAGAGGGGCAACTTAAAAAGATGGACGCCCCTGAAGACAATTTGTATTATGTTTGCGGACCTCCTCTTCACAATAAAAGCGTATTAAAGCTATTAGATGATTATGGAGTGGCGCGAGAAAATATTATTCTAGACGATTTTGGAAGTTAAAAAACTTTTTTCGATATTTGCTTGGGTTGAAAAATTTAGCCATTTTGGAGTAGATTTGCATCACAATTTTGACAGCATATGTAAGGACATAGGGTCGAAAAATTATGATGCAAAGGGGCCCAAAAAGGCAAATTTATCAATCAAATGAAATAAAGAAAGAAGTCTTAAGTGAAAATTACCCTGGCCCAGCTCAATCCGACTATAGGCGATTTTGAGGCTAATAGCCGTAAAATCATCGAAGCCATTGAAAAGGGAAAACAAGAGAAAAGCGATCTCGTTATTTTTTCCGAGCTTGTACTATCGGGTTATCCTCCTGAAGATTTTGTCCTTCATGAAGCCTTCCTTGAAGCGGCAGAACATGCCCTTCAATCGATTATCCCTTACACAAAAGGAACTGCCGCGGTCATTGGCCTTCCGCGCAAAAATCCTCTTCCGCAAGAAAAGCAAGTTTTAAACTCAGCTGCCATTCTGATCGACGGCAAACTTGCCGGCTTTCAAAACAAGATGCTTTTACCTACCTACGACGTCTTTGATGAAAAACGTTATTTTGAAGCGGGCGATTCTTTTCCTCTATATAACATTTGCGATAAGAAAGTTGTCTTCACAATTTGCGAAGATCTCTGGCAGCACGCGAAAAAAGCTGTTTATACCGATTACGCAAAAGATCCGGTTGAGTTAATAAAACCGTCTCATCCCGATCTACTGATTAATCTCTCAGCCTCGCCTTTTAACTATAATAAATATGCTGTCCGTTTAGAAGTCGTACAGAAGGCCGCCCTCACGCTAAAATGCCCTGTCATCCTTGTAAATCAGGTGGGAGGAAATGACAGCCTCCTTTTTGACGGATTAAGCGTTGCGGTAAATGAGAAGGGGGAAATTGTCGAGCGCCTGCCCGGTTTTAAAGAAGCGGTCGTTACCATCGACTCATTTAAACCAAAGACTTATCTTGAACGCGATCCGATTGCCGATATCCACGATGCGCTTGTCATGGGACTTCGCGATTATTTCATCAAGTCGGGCTTTAATAAAGCGTGCCTTGGGCTATCAGGCGGCATCGATTCCGCGGTTGTTGCCGCGCTTGCGAAAGAGGCGCTCGGGAATAGCAACGTACTTGCGATTTATATGCCATCGCGCTTTACCTCGAAAGAGAGCGGAGAAGACGCCTACAAACTTGCCAAAAACCTAGAAATTCAAATTAAAGAAATTTCGATTGAAGGCCCTTTCCAAAGTTATCTTAATCTCCTTGAACCCCAATTTGCTCCCCGTCCACCAGACATTACCGAGGAAAACATTCAGGCACGCATCAGAGGCATGCTTTTGATGGCTTTCTCCAACAAGTTCGGATACATCGTTCTTTCTACCGGTAATAAAAGCGAGCTTGCTATGGGCTATTCCACCCTTTACGGCGATCTCGCAGGCGGCCTTGCTGTGATTGGGGACTGCTCTAAAGAAAAGGTCTATGCGCTTGCGCATTACATCAACCGAGAAAAAGAAATCATTCCTAAGACCATAATTGAAAAAGCGCCTTCCGCAGAATTAAGGCCCAATCAAAAAGATAGCGATACGCTTCCGCCCTATCCTCTTATCGATCGGGTCATAGAAGCCTATATCGAAAACCATGAAAGGCCTTCTGCTATTGCAAAATCGCTTAAAGTGGATTTAAAAACGATTAATGACATTATTCACAGGATTCATCAAGCGGAATATAAAAGACGCCAGGCACCGCCAAGCCTTCGCATCTCTTCTAAATCGTTCTCGATAGGCAGGCGCTACCCCATCGTTCAAAAATTCATTTTTTGATGGGCGGAGTTTTTAGCTGTATATATTGGTTTTCTAAACTATTCTTGGCGCGTAACAATACGTCCCTTTCTTTTTGCAATCTTGCAACCTGTTTATCGAGTTCTAATCTGTTGCTGATAAACTTTTCACTCGTAAACTCTTTAAGACTTAAAAGCTCATGCTGTAAATTAGATCTATCCTGCCTAATTTGATTTTTATTCTCGTAGGATTCGTCATCTATTTCAGCATGATCTTTCAAAGCTTTCTCAATTCTGTGAGCATGTCTTTTTAAGTCCTCGATTGAAAGCTTAGCATATTTTTCGGGTAAATCCCATTTATTACGTTCTTTAATTTTATCCCCTAATTCTAATGAGACCGTTGATAAAGCCCTTTGAGCAAGTTTAAAATCATTATATGCCTTATAAAGCTTAAGAAAATTGGCACATATTTTCCTATTAGACTCTAAATTTCGTTCTTTTTGCTCGAGAAAGGCCTGATGTTTTGCTATAACCGATTTTGTTAGAACCCCAACGTTCTTTTTAAGATAGGTGTCATACTGTTTAATTGCTGATTCATATTCTTCATAGTCAGCTTTAAACTTATCTATATCAATATCGTTAAGATCGTTATCACTAAATCTCTTTTTTACGCTATCTAATGTCTTTTCAAATTCTTTAATCTGATTTCTTAAAATAGTGATCGTCTCGGTAAATGCAACTCTTTTTAGATTAATCTCATCTCTTGTTACCGTATCTTCTTCTAATAATCTGATGGCAGTATCGAGTGTTTTGTAAGCGTTTTGATCCTTTTGATTAACAGCCACAATCGCTTTTAGGTCATTAATATCGCCAATGTCCTTCATTAAATTTTGCAAACTGCTAACGATTTCTTTAACTTTGGTATCATTTTTATTGCTGACACAGGCAGTGCCGTACTTGTGCCATACCTGTTCAAAACGTCTTAGCTTAGTTAATTTTAATTCCCCTTGAAGCTTATCTTTATCAATTTTTTTAACATCACGACCCGCAATGGCTCGATAAGCATTGCTACTATTATCGAAAAAGAAAAATCGCTTAAGGGCCACCCTTCCCGCTCCATCATTTCGTCTATCGAGAATATAATTGAGATCGTTTAGGCCGTTTATCGCCTTATAAGCTTTTGTGATGGCTGCACTCATTATTGGGCCTCCTTTAACCTGCTCTTAAGCAACTTAATTTGGCTATTCAATTGTTGAGCTTCGTTAAGTAACTGAACCCTGTCTTTGTTGTTTAGGAAATTGATAACGCTCTCCCTTTCCAAAATCGTCTGTTCAAGCTGTTTTCTTAATTGTTTTACTTCTTCATCCACACTACTGCTGGATACATCGGCTTTTTCTATTAATCTGGCATTTATTTTTTCGATCTCCGATTCGATTTCTTTAAGTTTGCTACGAATTGTCTTATCATCTTTTGCATACCAGGTTTCGTTAGTTTTAACGTAAGGAGCTAACCCCTTTAAATCCCCGAGAGTTTCTGAAAGTTTATCTTCTTTATCATCAAGGTCCTTTTTAACTAATGCCGAATATAACTCTTTCTCTGGCTCAACTCCCAAACTTTCCTTGAAAAGAGCTCTAAAATCATTCCAATTTGGAGATTCCTTATTCTTGCCGCTCAAGTGAATCCATACATTCTCGGCAACCATGGGCTTCCCTTGAGTATTTAAATGATGAATAAGACGATCATAGTTTTCTTTTAGCGGCTCTATACCCACTTTTTCTTCAAACGCAGCCTTAAATTCATCAAAAGTTGGAATGGCTTTTTTATCATTTACCCACATGAACCAAACGAGATCCCCTTGGGCATCCGCTTTTTTAGATTTGTGAAAATCGTTAATTAAACCGTTATAGATTTGCGGATCTAATCTTTCGCCAAAAATTTCTTTTGCTTCATGATCAAAATCATCTTTAGAGGGAAGTTTTCCTTCATTCGTTCTTATTAATAATTTCCAAATCTCTTTGCCTGCTTCAGCAGGTTGACCCTTTTGGTAGAAATCGTAGGCTTTGATATAGGGGAAATCGCCAAGATCAATTATCTTGCTCTCGATGTAAGTGTAATCAAACTCTCTATCTATCGCTTTATCTGCTTTATCTTTAGCAGGAGTTACAATTTCATCGCGCTTCTTATCATACGCTTCAACTTTTCTTGCATGCTCATTTAGAAGAGCCTCTTTTTGCGCTTCTTCTACGTTGTCCAAATTAGGAAATGGAATACTAACTTTGGGTTCATCCCGTTCGATTGATTCGTGCGCACTGCTTCTTTCTTGTTCCCTTATTTTAACTTCTTCAGCTAGCAACCTTTTTTCTAATTTCTTTAAAAAGACAAGCGATTTATGTAAATCCAGAGCGTCCCTATTGTGTCTTTTTTCAAGGGGCGATAACTTTAAGGCATCGTTATTAAAGATTTCGATTTTGGCACGCGCATCGATAAGCTGATTAAGATTGAATTGAGACCTATCAAGGAGCAAAGCACGTATATCTTTTACGGCCTTTTCGCGCATTCCCTTCTTGGCAATACGGCTGACCTGTTCGTCTACCGAGTTATGTAAAGCTTCATATTTCTTGATTTTTTCTACGACACTATCAATTTGATTGGGATTTTCACTCTCAACTAGCGCATCGTATTCTTTTTTCAATTCAAGCTTCAGTTCTTTCAATAGGCTAACATCGCGATAAAGCTGCACTTTAAGCGAATTAATCGCCTCGTCCTTCAATACGGCGTCTGCCTTATCTTGAAGTCTAAGTATTCTTACGGCTTGATCGGGTGTAAGGGCTTTTCCCTCTTTAACATTAATATGTGAGGAAATGACTTCTTGCCTCATCTTGAGAGCATTAATTGCATCATTTAATTCTTGGAATTGTCTTTTATCTATATCCGTTACATCTTCAAACAACTTGAGATCTATTTTATCTTTACCTAAAGCTTCTTTGAATTGGGTCATTTTATCGATAACTAAATTCAGCTTTTTTTGTTCTTTTTTTAACTCTTTAACATCATCTGGAACCCCTTTGTTATTTATTGAGTTTTGCCAGGATGCGTAAATAGAATTAAATTTACGAAGCTGCGAAAGCTTTTTTTCTCCTTCTAGACGACTTTTGGCTTCAGCTTTTTTTGTTTTGTAATCAGGATCCGCCTTGGTTAAAACGCCCGCGTCGATCTTTTTTAATTTGATGTTAGCAGCAACGAGAACGTTGCTAAAAAGAAGAAATCTTTTAAGGCTTACCTCTTGAATCCTATCTGATTTTCGATCAACGATTATGTGATTATCGTGTTCAACCTCTTTCAAACCATTTAGGAGAGCGTCATAACGGATTCCCATAACACTTATCCTTTTTCGATTTCAGCGAGTTTTTGTTCAATTATTTTGGATTTAGCCTGAAGTTTGTTAATAGCGTCGCTAAGTCTTTCAAACGCCTTTTCATCTTTTTGTGTAATTTTATTGTTGATCGATTCGACTGCGAGTTTATTTCCTCCTAATTCTTGCTTGAAGGATTTAAGCCTTTTTACTGCGATTTCGATTCGTTTCTTTTCATCTTGAAGATCGCTTGCGCTCTGAAAATTGATACTTTCTACTTTTCTTTCATTCTCTTTCCAAAAGCGGCCAAAAAATCTGAGCCTTGCAAGATTTTTCTCCCCGGCGAGCTGTTTATCGGTCATATTCACTTTTGAGCCGGCATTGTGGAGGAACTCTTGAGAAATCGCTTCGAATTTATTATTCCAAGATAAAAAGGAGTTTACAGCGACAGACTGCATTTTGCGGTCTGTCGAATCGCGATTTAAAATGATCTCTTCTTGTTTCGCCATTTTATCTAGCGTGTTATCTAAGAGAACATAGAACGTTGTTTCAATGCCCATAAACTTTTTCCCTCATATCTCTATTTTCTCTCTTAGAGGTACCTAGGGTCAAAGTTTTTCGATTTTTTATTAATATCTTAATATTTACTTGGGATGAATTTAGAATTAACAGAATCTTAAGACAATTTTTAAGGTTACTATTTATTTAAAAAGTCAAAATCGCATGAGAGGATTAGACAAAAAAAATTAAAGTATTTCTTACGCGTTAATATCAAATATGTGCGAGATCTTATCGAATATATTTCATGAAGAACCGCGCTCAAATCTACGGCGAGGACCTCTAAAAATTCCTTTCGGATTTGCCGCTATGGTATCATCCATCTTATTCATAACAATCACCCCCGTTTCAACATGTTTTGGCATATGGTTTTGCAAAACAAGATTTGAGGATTTTTTTGTTTTTACTCCATCCGGAGCAAGGGGAAGATCAGATATTAAAAGGAGAGCGCCGAGGGGCAATTTATAGTAGTAAGAAGCGGTAAAAAGAGTTGCACATTCCATCTCGATAGCTTGCGGACGGGTTATTTTCAGCTTTTGACGAAAGGGCTCGTTAAATTCCCAAAACCTCTTATTCGTCGTCCAGGTAATTCCGATGTGATGGGGAATGCCTTGTTCGTTAAGAACGCTTGAAAGCGTTTTTTGAACCATGAAGTTGGCCATGGAGGGAACTTCGGGAGGAAAATAAAAATCGGATGTGCCTTCTGCTCGAATCGAGGCAACCGGAACAAAATAGTCGCCCACTTGATAGTGTTTTCTAAGGCCTCCGCACATGCCCAAGAGTATACAGGATTTGATAGGTAGGTGCTCGATCAAATCGATTACAAGCGCTGCCGCCGGCGATCCAATTTTAAAGTCGAGCATTGTAATTTTCTCTTTTGGGCTGTGGGCCACTTTAAACATCGAGCCTTCGAATATGGGAATATCACGCGTTTCGGCAAAATATTTTACATAGCTTGGAAAATTTGTAAGAAGCATGTAAGGTTGGAAATCTTCAATCGCAGCTCCTGAATACCTTTCAAGGGTATCCTTTGCGATTTGATCTTCCATTTGATTTACGGGCTCTGAAAATAGTTCGCTCATGACCAATCAAACTCCGGTTTTGAAGGCTCGCCAAATAGAGGTCCAAAATGGCCGAGCGGTTTTTCTACTTTAAACTCATTGCCGCAAACGGGGCATTTAAGCTGTTTTTCAAAATGATCTTTGACTTTCGTCCAGTTTTTTCTCGATTCGATGATTGTTTTACACTTGGGACAAAGATGATATCGAATATGAAGATCCCAGGTGTGATTGCCGCTCATCGAGGAAACAACTGTTTTAAAATTCGTCTTATAAAAGTTTCTTTACGAGGCCTCGGAAGATCAAGCGTATTTCCCCATCCGTTTAATTCATGCATTTCACAACCGACGATCTTGTTCACACGTTCTTTTCTTAACGGCGTATCGGGAGGGTAGTCTTTATATTCTTTATGCCACATAACAATTTTTATAAAATCTAAGAGAGATTTCTTCTAGACAAATCTGCCTTCCAGGTGGTAATATGGCCCCCATTATGGCACATACAACTACCAATGAAGTTAAAGGCGGCATGAAAGTCGTCGTCGATGGACAACCTTATAGCGTCGTTTCAAATGAATATATGAAGCCGGGCAAAGGAAGAGCCATCAACCGTATCCGTATTAAGCATCTTATTACGGGACGGACTATTGAGAAGACCTACACGTCAGGCGATCGTATTGATCTTGCCGATGTGGAAGAGGTCTATATGAGGATGCTTTATAAAGAATCGGATGGGGTCATTTTCATGAATGACAACAACTTCGAGCAATTGAAAATCATGAACGAAACCATCGGCGAAACAGCTAGCTGGCTGCTCGAGGATGTAGTTTACGACATCGTGTTTTACAATGGCCAACCGGTTACTGTTGAAGCTCCTACCTTCATGGAGTTAAAAATTGTCGAAACCATGCCAGGCGACAGAGGCAACACCGCTTCAGGCCGTGTTCTTAAACCAGCTAAAGTTGAAACGGGCGCGCAAGTTCAAATCCCTATCTTCGTTGAAGAGGGCGAGACGATAAAAATTGATACCCGTACCGGCGAATACGTTTCCCGAGTCAATGCTTAAAGACCTTTTGAAAGACCGTGCTTTGATGATGTCATCGGCGCGGTCTTTTTTTTCCGCAAGAAATGTCACCGAAACCGATGTCCCTATCCTTTCAAAATCGGCATCCGTTGACGCTCATATCGACCTCATTTCCGCAAAAATCAGCCGCAAAGAAACGTATTATCTGCACTCTTCACCCGAATATGGAATGAAGCGTCTACTTTCTCAAGGATCTGGCGATATTTATCAGCTCTCGCATGTATTTCGCGATGGAGAAATAAGTCCTAAGCATCGTCCTGAATTTATGATGTGCGAATGGTACAGGCTTGACTTTTCCTTTCAAGCCCTTATTGATGAAACCCTCGATTTTATCCGCCTTTTCCTCGGCCCCCTTCCTGTCGAGCAAAAAACCTACCGCGAAACTTTCCTCGAATTAGGCATAGATCCATTTTCAGACTACCCTACATTAGTATCAGAGTTAAAAAAGCGCGGCGTCGAACCTTATCCCGGCCTTGAAGAGGAGGGAACTGACGGATGCCTCAACCTACTTCTCTCACATTTCATCGAACCAAACCTCGGCAAGGATAATCTCTTCGTCCTCTCCCATTACCCTGCGTCCCAAGCGGCCCTCGCTAAAACGACCCAAGAAGCGGGCCATGCTGTAGCCGAACGTTTTGAGGTCTACTATAAAGGCTATGAACTTGCGAACGGCTATCATGAACTTGCAGATCCCATTGAACAAGAAAAGCGTCTAATCGAATCTAACGAACATCGCATTAAACTTGGCAAAGAGCCGCTTCCGATCGATTACGCATTCCTTTCCGCTCTAAAAAAAGGGCTCCCGCCCTGCTGCGGAGTCGCTGTCGGCTTTGATCGCCTCATGATGCTCCGCCACCATAAAACAAATATAAAAGAAATCCTTCCCCTCGACGATTATTAATTGGGTTAGTGTCGTGTATTCATTAAGCCTTTTTTCAACAGTGAGACCGGTGAGAACAGTGAGAAAAGAGAGAGGCTCGCTGCTTATAAGACCATATTTATAGAGTGTCTCAATAAATTACTAAAAGCTTTCTCTATCATCAATTATAAACTCTAACCGGACTCCTAAGTAACAAATTTATCTTATAATGGACCCCAAAATTTAGACAGGTCAGTTTGCGCAATTCTGCTATACTAA
>CAZABG010000081.1:0-11028 GCA_964483465.1 uncultured bacterium | reverse complement strand
CTTTATGATTATTTTACGGTTTTTATTAGCCAATCCTTATGAAATAACTGGATACCCGAAGTAGATTGGCAACGGGTTACGATACGATGTACGGGATAAACAGCGTTTATATCAAGAAGAACTTCTGTAACAGGTTAGAGACTATTTGCGGCTGATCTTCAATCGCCGAATGTCCGGCTGAAGGAATATCATCAACTTGCACGTCCTTAATCAATGCCTTTAATTCTAAATTATTGGCATTTGAAACAAGGGGATCTCTCTCGCCTCTTAAAACAAGAGTCGGACAGGAAATTTTATTAACATGTTCGTTAGGCCGACTTGTTACTGAATTATCAAGTCCCATATTGATTATTCTCTTAAAAAAATTTTCAAAATCGGGCTCAGGATTTATTTGTAGATATTTTTCAAAAACCCCAGGACATGATGCTTTCCACACACTACTCTCTATTTTGGAATAAGCTTCTTGCAAATGCTCTATGTGTTTTGAACACCATGGCGCACCGATTGTGCACAAACGATCCACTTTGAGTTCGCTAAAGGCCGCCAGGCGATAAGAAACTGTGCCTCCATTACTAAAACCAATTAATGAAAGACGATCAATATTTAAGTGATCCAACACTCTTTCAATATCTTTTTGCATAAGTTCATAGGTTAAATTTTGGGATCCCAAAGTAGACTTGCCATGGCCCCGGCAATCTATTCCAATTAATCTATATTCATTAGATAGATCGGAAATAATGGGGTTAAAATCTTCAATATTGCCCATGGAACCATGTAAAAAAAGCAAAACAGGATGAGTGGGCTCGCCTAAAATTTCAAAATAAATTTTAGCATCGTCAATTTTAAGTATATTCCCAGAAATGTGATCAAATTTCGTCATAATCATCTCAATTTTTACAATTTGTCAAAGACGCGTTGACAATTAGTATAAGAATTGACATATTAAACGTCCATGAAAACCATAGATAGATACATCCAATTAGCCAATTTACTTGGCGATATGTTCCCACGAGTCTTAGAGGTTGTTGTACATGACTTCTCGGACTTGGATCACTCAATTGTCCACATTGTCAACAGCCACATCTCAGGAAGAAAGGTTGGCGACGGGGCAAGCGAACTTGGGATACGTAGACTTTTGAAAAAGGAATCGATCCCTGACGTCCTTGTTAACTACACCAACCAAAACTCGCTCGGCAAACAACTGAAATCTGCGTCACTTGCCATTCGCGATGATGAAGGGATTATGATTGGAGCATTCTGTTTAAACTTTGATAACTCTCACTTCGAACAATTCAAAACATTTCTTGATGGATTCATAAATTATGAAATCAATTCCTTTGTTGGAACTGACGATATCAAAACTAAAACACGAGAAGGAGAAGTTGAAAAAGAGATCCGAGCTTACCAACTCAAACACAATCTAACCAACATTACTTATAAGAATAAACAAGACATCGTCTCCCACTTATTAAATAGCGGATTTTTTGACAAACGAGGCTCCATCTCATCAGCCGCAGAAGTCCTGCAACTATCTCGTCAATGCATTTACAACTACCTCAATAAATCGTCATGATCACAAAAGAACACTTTCTTCAAGCACGCGAAAGAATTAAACCTTATTTGGCTCCCACTCCCCTTTTTAAAAGCGAAAAGATCCAGCAAAGGCTGGGAGTCAGTTATCCTATTTATCTTAAGCTGGAATGTGAACAGCCAACAGGCAGCTTTAAAGTAAGAGGAGCATTCAACAGCCTGCTTAACTGCGATTCTGACAAAGTAGTTGCCTTTTCAAGCGGTAATTTTGCACAAGCAGTAGCGTATGGCGCTTATAAATTAGGCAAAAAAGCGATACTCGTAATCCCCTCTGACGCACCTAAAATTAAGATTGAAGGCACAAGAAAGTACAACGCTGACATCGTCTTTTGCGGCCTCAAACATGAAGATGGATTTCCCCTCGCTGAAAAATTGGAAGAAGAAGGTCATTTTTTATTACACCCATTTAACAACTTGCAAATTGTAGCAGGACAAGGGACGCTTGCCCTTGAGCTTCTTGAAACTAACCCTAAATTATCAAACTTCTTCTCGCCGGTAGGCGGTGGCGGGTTATTAAGTGGATGCGCGACTTGTTTAAAACAACACAATCCCGAAATTAAAACTTACGCCGTAGAACCTTTTGGAGCACATGATTTTTACCACTCCTTTTCAACCAAGCAGCATCAAACTTTTAAAGAGATAAATACCATTGCCGATGGTTTAAGATCGTCATCAGTCGGTTCCTATAATTTTCCTCTCTTGTTAAAGAACGTAGATCAAGCTTTGCATGTAAAAGATGAAGCTATTATTGAAGCGATGAAATGGTTATGGGAAGACCACCAGCTTATCGTCGAACCCTCAGGCGCCGTCGCGCTCGCTGGATTCATCTCATTACACGAAGAGATTCAAGGCGAAACAGTCATACTCATAACCGGAAAAAACGTTGATATTGAATCATTTAATAAATGGATTAACCATGGATAAAATAAATCTAAAAGATAAATTTGCTCTTTTTAAAGAGCATTGGACCCCAAAAATTGTGGGAGCATTAAACGGACAGCACGTCAAGCTCGCAAAATTTAAAGGCGAATTTGTTTGGCATAGTCATGAACATGAAGACGAGCTATTCCTTGTTGTAAAAGGACGACTCCTTATGCGTTTCCGAGATAAGGAAGTTTGGCTTGAACAAGGAGAATTTATAATTGTTCCCGCCAAAGTGGAGCACCAACCCGTAGCGCCGGAAGAGGTAGAAGTTTTACTTTTTGAACCCCAGTCTACTCTTAATACAGGCAATGTTACTGAAGAAAGAACCCATAAAAATTTAGACACAATATAAGAGGAAATATGAACAAATTAGAAGCATCAGGAATATCAAGGAGAGAATTAAACTTAAGCCTGGAAGAAGCTGTTGAAGAAAGGGTTTGTTTTCTACGGGAACGTATTTTACAACAATACGACAATGAAATCTCTGCATTAAGAGTAGATGCAGTCAGAGCTGAAAATCATGCAAGAAATGCAAAATGGATGGCGGTAGCATCAGTTGTAGTCACTGTCGCCGTAATTATAATTGCGGTAATACTACTATGATTCAGACTGATATATGGGCTATAGTAATAGATTACAGCGAAATTCCAGAACTCATCGCTCTTCATCATACCAATCAACTTTTAAGATATCTTACAGAAAAAAACGTGAATGCATTTTTTCAATTAAGATTGAAATTTGAATACCCAGCCTCTTATGCCTTTTTAAGTGAAATAAGAGCCTTAAATAGCCACTGTTTTTTACGCTACGCTACAATCAGGGCTATACATCTTAGTCCTATGCGTACAGAACGTGATGAAAAGGGAACAGAATCCTATCTCCATTTAAACCTTAAACTCCTTTTAGGATTTATAAGCTATGCTGGATTCAAATGGTTCGAAGATATAAGTCAGGCAAATTGGATATCACAATACATGAAAGATCATCCAGGAATAAGCAAGAAACAAGCTTTAACTGAATGGTATGAATATATAAAAACATTGCAATCATTGTCATTATGAGAATTGATGAATCATTAAAAAGTTATGAACTTGAATGCGAAAAAGAACGTGCCCGTTATCGTCAAATAATTGCTAAATCACATTTAATAACCAAACACAGCTTAATAATAATAGTTGCATGTGTTAGCACATTAACGGCAGTTATATTCCTTAACATGATTAAGAACAAAAAGTGAAGAAGGGAATTTTAAATACCCGCGTCGACGAAAAAAAACTTCATTTGGTAAACGCGGCCCCAAAGCCATCGGCCAGTAAAAAACAAAGAGCAAAATTAAACACAAAGGCACAAAGAATCTCGCTTTCCTCAAACGAACTTTTTTACCATTCCGACATCTAAAGATTTTTTTGAGGGCTCGAATTTTTCAAACTCTAGACCTTTCTTTGTGCCTTTGTGTCTTCTGTTGTTTCTTTGTGTTAAAATAACCTCTTCCGTGACACAGATACACTTTTCATCTTTCTTTTATTAGCCAGCACTTATGGATAAGAGGGTCGGCGAAGTCGATAGGAAGCGTCTTTTTTGAGATATCGATGATTTTTGTATTCGGGAACAATTCCGCATCAAACCGGAACTTGCGAGAATTGGTGCTGAAATAGATCTCTCCCCCCGGGTTTAATAGCTTTAGCGATTGACGTATCAAAAAGATGTAATCTTCCTGCACATCAAATAGCTGATCCATTTTTTTAGAGCGTGAAAGGGTGGGCGGATCGATGACGATGATGTCGTAGGTTTCTGTTTCTTCCTGAAGGAACTTTAGGCAGTCGGCCCTCACCACTTCATGATCCTTAATTTTATTAAGCTTTAGATTGTCGCGGCACCACTCGGTATAGGTATTTGACATATCGACGCTTTTTGTAAAAGCAGCTCCATGAAGGGCTGCCTGCACGCTAAATGCTCCGGTATAGGCAAAAAGGTTTAAAAGCCGCTTTCCTTTTGCATGCGATGCGACTAAGCGGCGCGTTTCCCGGTGATCAAGGAATAGTCCCGTATCAAGATAGTCGATAAGATTGATATAGAATTTGGCGCCATATTCGAGGACCATAAAATACGATTGAGCATCGTCTTGCTTCTCATATTGGCGCGTACGTTTGCGAGTGCGCCAATAAAATTCGACGGGGCCTATCACTTTCTGAACGGAATCAATAATAAGGGTTTGAAGAGCTTCAGGGACATCCTCTTCTTCGCCTTTAGCAAAATAGGAAACAAGGCAGCGGCCGTCGTAATAATCGATCGCAAAAGGATATTTGGCAAGGGAGCGGTCATAAAGACGAAAGCAATTTGTCTCGTTCTTTTTTGCCCATTTGCGGATATGCCGATAGTGGTTACGGATGCAGTTTACAAGTTCAGAACTTTTATCTTCGCCATCGGCAATTTCCGGAAGAAACATTAGTTTGCCTTGTTTTGTGAGATAAATTCGAAATAATCAATTTGTTTTTGAATATTGTCAGCAGATACCAAGACACTATTAAATGATTGTAACCGCACGATTAATTCCAAAAAGGAACAGTATAGGGAATTTACGATTTAGCTTCTTCCTTTTTCGGTTCTTCAGGCTGGTATAGGATATACGGTTGTGCTATTTCATATTTCCCTTCCGACATTCCTCCCCCGGCATCTGAATATTCAAAAGAAGCATTGCACCCAATAGACTCAAGAGAGCCGCCATAAACGCTTTTTGTGTAAACATTTTGATTGGAATATAGAGGAACTTTAAGCGCTTTTGCCCGCTGGATCGTAAAACGGATGTTCTGTTCTTCAAAAGATTTCGAATAATTTATTGTATAGTAGCGTTCAAGAAAGAGGGCCGGTTTTTGGGTCTCTTTATCCCGCATCATTCGGAATATATTCCTGCCGATGAGACGATCCTCTTCATCGAATGCGCCGATAATGCGGTTTTTTCCATCCAGGACGTATCCAAGCAAAGCCTTATTTGTGCTCGCGTTTCCGTCTAAATTCTGACAACCTCCCGTCTGTCTTCCAATTAAAACCAAATGGGATAAATTATCCGTATCGCGGATTTGGATGATGCCAGATCTTGTGGAAGAAGCTGTCTTAGACTTTTTAAAATCGTTAAGGTCATTAATAAAATCTTTGAAAGCACCCATTAAGCTTTGAACTTTATTTACATTTTCCAAACTTGAATCATAAAATAAAGTAAGGATAGCTTTTTCTTCCGGGGTTGCAGCTTTGAGCGCCTCGTTAAAAGCAATACTATCGTTTAGATAGGCAAATAAGAGAGGCATCTCCTTATCAATATTGGGTATATGTTTATCTTCAATCAGTTTTTGCTTCAGGAATATCAAGAGCGAAAACTGGCCTATCTCGTCAGACTGAACCGCGAAAGTAGAATCCCCATTTTTCCACGCTTCGATTACGGATTCAAATTTTCGATCCATAAGGTCTTTTAAGACAGGCGACTGTAGATAGCGATCAATATAAAATTGACCCTTATAGATGGATTGGATCAAGCTTCCAAAAGAAGCTTTCATTTTGCATCGTTCGTTTTCGTCACGAAGTTCGTTGATTTTTCCAAGATAAGTCATTAAAGCCGTTTCGTCCTTTATCGACTTCAATATACCCTCAAGCTTTTCCTCTAACTCTTCCGGATTGATTCCTTCAATCTTAAGCTCGCTAACGAACAGTTTTTTGGAATAGAGCGCAAGTTCTTTAAGCGCAAAAGGATTTGATCCTATTTTATTCACACATCCTAACATTACGATTAGGTTCAAATATTTAATGCGTAGTAAGTACTCTTCTTTTAAATCATGTTCCTGCTTCATCCTTAAAGCGCCTTTTACCCTTTTTTCCTCTTGACTGCGGCGAAGCTCGCCAAGGCTTGGATAAAAAAGATGAGATATAAATACGATTTTATCTTTCTTATTAGAGTTATCCGAATAGAGGTTTATTAAAAATCGGAGCAAAAGATCGAAGTTCGCGCCATCGGCATATAACTTTTCCATGAGGAGTAATTCCGATTCAAAAACCTTGAATGATGGACTATTACCATAGATCGCCTTTGCCATTAGGAGAGGTAAAAGCAATTTGGATTCAATCTTGCTTGTATTTAGCCAGGTAAAACAATTTTTATTTGTAAGCACTTTAAATACGGCTTGTGAAGCTCGGCTTCTTAGCCCAGGATTTACAATATCCGATAAGACTTTAAAAAGGTTTTTAATGCCGGCGTTCTCAACTCCGTAAAGCTCTGTAAGAAAAACTATTTGCGAATTTACTTCACTATACCAATTCCTCTTTTCATCCTTAATTTTTGGATCGCTTTTCATCCGTTGATCAACGAAAGAAAGCAAAGCTGGACTTTCGTATTCGCAAATTTTGCTTGAATAACCATTATAAGGGTCAACTAGGCGCATAAGATGAGCAAGCTGTTTTTTTAAAACAGCATCCTCTATTTTAAATGCGGGCAGCGAGCTCCATAGCATACGGTTATATTTAACAATAAGCCTTGCGATTTCAAAACGTTCCTTTTCGGCTATTGGAAGTAATTTCAATACGATTTGATCGAGCAATATCACGTCTGAACAAATGAGAGCTTTAAATACTCTTCTTAAATTTTTAAACTCTTTGAATTTGAACTTGGGAAGATCATTAACGTTTGAATTATTACTCGCGATCACTGCTATCGCAACTTCCGCCAAATCTTCATCCGATTCAGGTAAATATTTGCTAATATCGAAATTATAAAGGGGTTTGTTGCTTTGGATTATCCTGATCGCCAGCTGAGTTAAATGCCTACTATCTTTAATATTCAAATTTTCAAGATTGTAAATAACATAATTAGGGTCGATCGACGCCATCTTTAAAGCAAAATCAAATCGATCGGACTCTTCGTCTAGTTTAAATTTGGATATATCAATATATGGCGGCGGATTGTCCATAATCTTATTTAGGACGGAAACGACATAACCTCTTGTTGAGAGATTAAAATCCACGAATTGATGGACAATATGTACTTGCAATTCTACCAGACGGCAGGCGATTTTAAACCTTTTTTCTTCGCTTGATAAACTAAATTTTTTGATATGGAAAAGAAGGTTTTTGCCATTCTTTTCTGCGGCAAACATTAGCAATTCAAATAACATCTCTTCATCGGAGATTTTAAAATGTTCTATTTCTTCAATAAATTGGCCTTCGCTAATGAGCATTTTTGCAAGCTCGAATCTTTCACTTTCGGTTAGGCTTGCAGCCATATTCATAATCTCTTTAAGGCCATAGCCTATGAAGCCTATCGTTTTTTTGAGCAGGAAAAAATGGAATGATTCGTCAAACTGATCAATGTCGCGAGGAATTAATTCAGGTTTTTTTTCAACAAGCGTTTCAACAATCTCTTTTGCTTCTTCAACATCTAAATTAAATTTCGAAAATTTTCCAATCAGCGCTTCCGGCGCTTCCTCCGCAATCCGTTTTAAGAGCCTTATTTTTTGGTCATTATCCTCAATCTCAAACTTATCAAATACAAACCCAGCGCCTTTATCTTTAGCAAATAATTGCTCAAAAACCTTTACCCGATTCTCCTCTTGCTCCAGGTTAAACTTTTCAATATACCAGCTAATATAGAGGGGGTTGACTTTGATGATGGCATCTATGACTTCCATTTTAGCAGCATCATCAAGGTTAAAATCATCGGCTCTTTCTGCAACGCTCTTAGCATCAATTTCAACCAACTTAAGAACAAAAGCTTTAATATCTTTCGCTTTTTTCGCCGCATCAGGCGCGTTTTCAAATAACTCAGGGTGTTCACGGATTAATTCTAGCGCAACTTCCGATGGAATTCTTGGAAGTTCGAGTCCTGCTCCAATAAGATCATCTTCTCGAATCATTTTCTCGACTTTTTCCTTATATGAAAGCCGAGAAGCAAGGTTAGAATTATATGCGTTATTAGAAGCATTAAAAGAAATATTCATGCCGACTATTGTAACATGAATATGCAAGCTAAATACGTTAAATTAATCAAACCTTAACATTACTCAAAAATATAAAAGGATTAATATACTGATCCTGCCGGCGCGGTCTCGCGCCGATCCTGCCCGCCGAAGGCGGATCCTGCCACTTCAAATGCAGTTTTCTTGATTGCTGTGATCCTGTTTATATTTTTTATACCTTTATTGCGTTCACTAATAATCCAGGATAGATAGAGAGGGCAATCAAAGAGATAAAGGCAATAATCCCAAGCAATAGCGGCGGCCACGCGAAAGCGATAGTCTTTGAGTTATCAGGTTGTTGAAACATCGTGATGATGATTCTAAGGTAGTAGTAGGCAGCTAGGATGGCAACAAGGAGGCCGACAAGAACGAGCCCGTAGAAGCCCGCATCGAAGGCGACTTTTAAAACGAAGAATTTTGCAAAAAAGCCAACCGTCGGAGGTATCCCTGCAAGCGTTAAAAGGCAAAGGGTAAAAAGCGTCGCGAGAAAGGGCGAACGGGTAAAGAGACCTTTTAAATCTGAGAGAAGCACGCCCTCCGGCTTATCATCAAGAAGGCCGAGGATGACAAATGAACCAAGCGTTGCGATCGCATATACAACCAGATAGAAAAGGAGAGCTGGCAGCGATTCTGGTGTTGCGGCGGCAAGCGGGATGAGGAGGAAGCCGGCATGGGAGATTCCTGAATAGGCAAAGAAACGGCGAAGCTGGATTTGCTTCATCGCAACGTAATTTGCGTAAATAAGTGTCGGATAAGCAAGAAAGGCAAGCGATTGATTCCAGACAGGTGTAAGGCCTAGAAGAAATACAAAAATGAGGGCCGCGAAAGCCCCTGCTTTAGTTCCAACAGCCATGAATGCGACCGTTGCAGTCGGCGCTCCATCGTATACATCAGGCGCCCAGGTATGAAATGGAACGAGAGCCGCTTTAAAAGCGAGCCCTACCGTAATAAGCGCAAGTCCTGAAAGCAAATAGATGGAAAGCTCGCTTGTCGAGGGTCTTAGCTGCGTATTGCCAATCGCGCCATAGTAAAGGGCAATCCCGTAAACAAGAAACGCCGCACCTAGCGCACCTAAAAGAAAGTATTTCATCGCCGATTCGCGCGAATCATCCGATTTTTTCATGTAGCCGCAAAGGACATATAGCGCAAGCGATAGCGTTTCAAGCCCGATGAAAAGCGTTAAAAAATCTGCCGATTGTCCAATCAGGATTAAACCTACCGTTGCAGCCAAGGTTAAAAAGAAATATTCGCCCGGAGGCGCCTGAAATCGACTGAAGAAAGGATAAGATAAAAGGGTCGAGCCTAAGCCTATCGCTAAAAAGAACCAGGTAAAAAAGCGGCTTAAAGGATCAAAATTGAGCCAGGGGCTAATTAAAGAATTAATAGTCTCGGGACGATCCCAAAAAGAGAACATTGCCGCAAGGAAAGACGCAATCGTAATGTAAAATAAAATCGAACGGGAGACGCTTGTAAAGCAATCTACAAGTAATACAATCAACGATCCGAATAATAAGACGAGCAGTGGAGCAAGAGGATAGAGCTCGTTTAAACCAAGGGTGCTTTCCATGTTACGAATACCGATTCAAGTTGTTTAATAAGAGGAGCAGGATATAGACCCACCCAAAGGACTAAAAAAATTAACGGGATAGCAATGAGATATTCTTTCAATCCGATATCAATCCATCGATCCCTAAAAAATGTGGGCTCTTCAAAATAGACTTTCTGCATAAAGCGCAGCATGTATACGGCAGAAAAAATTACGCTCAAAACAAGGATTGCCGCCGTCCAGAAATTAAATTTAATAGCTCCGAGTAAAATAAGCAGTTCGCCTATAAAACTATTTGTTCCAGGAAGTGCGACTGACGAAAGAACGAAAAAGAGAGTCAGCCAACCGAGTCTTGGAAGAAATTTCATCAGTCCCTTAATAGGTCCGATTTCTCTTGATCCAAGTCTAACTTCTAGCCAATAAATCACAATAAATAATGCCGTAATAGTGATGCCATGGTTAAACGCCTGCAGTGTCGATCCTGTCAATGAAGGCTCAATCGCGATAAATAAACCGGCTAGAATAAAGTTCACATGCGAAAAACTGGAATACGCGATCAAACGCTTATAATCATTTTCGCTCCAAGCCAAAAAGGCTCCGTAAAATACGCCGATGACGGCAAGCACGACTAGATAAGGCGCAAAAACTGCCATCGAATCATTGAATAGCGGATAGGCGATACGCAATATTCCGTAGATACCAGCTTTTGATAATAATCCGGATAAAATGATTGTTCCCGCAAGAGGCGCTTCAGTGTACGCTTCGGCAAGCCATGCATGGAATGGAAAGAGGGGCGTTTTAACAGCAAAGGCTAAAAGAAATACAAGCGCAATCCATGGGGCGTATTTAATCGACGAAGCCAATGTCAAATCAAAAGTTTTAGCAGAAAAATAGACGGCCAAAACGCCCGCGATCATTAAAGTCGATCCTGCAATCATATAAATGATGAATTGCAAAGCCGCCTTTCTTCTC
>CAZABG010000080.1:0-11138 GCA_964483465.1 uncultured bacterium | reverse complement strand
GTCCCCTTGCTAACGAGGGAAGAGGAAGTTGAAATTTCAAAAAGGATCGAAAAAGCCCAGCATCAAATCGAGCGCATCATTATGCGCTTCAGATATTCAACAAGAGAAGCCATTTCAATCGCCAATTACCTGATCCAGGGTAAAGACCGTTTTGATAAGTGTATTGCCGAAAAAGAGGTGATCAACAAAACCGAGTTTTTAAATCTATTGCCAAAACTGTCCGAGTTGATGAAAAAGGACGATAAGCTTCTTGAAGATTTATTAAACCAGCTTGCCGATCCTTCCGTTAAAAAAACCGATAGAGTGAAAATTCAAGAAGAGATCGAAAAAGTAAGAATTAGATCGCAAGCATACTTAAGACGCTTCCATTGCCGTCATAATATTATTGAAGACTTCGGCGAAGTTATTCTTCGCGCCTATGAACGTTTCCTCGAGCTCGAAAAAGAAATTAATGAACTAAAGCCAAGAGCGGAGCGCAATAAATTCGCTAAAACGAAACTTAACGCCGCCGAGTTAAAGCTAATTAAACGAGAGCTCGCTGCGGGACGCGTCTTGGAAGACTTCAAAAAAGACGTAAGAATGCTCCAACGCTGGATGGACAAGAGCCAGGAAGCGAAAAGAGAGATGGTAGAATCGAACCTGCGTCTTGTCATCTCGATCGCAAAGAAATATACCAACCGGGGCCTAAGCTTCCTTGACCTGATTCAAGAAGGAAACATGGGCTTGATGAAAGCGGTAGAGAAGTTCGAATACCGAAGAGGATATAAATTCTCGACCTACGCGACCTGGTGGATCAGACAAGCGGTCACACGAGCTATCGCGGATCAGGCAAGAACGATTCGTATTCCTGTTCACATGATTGAGACGATTAACAAAGTTCTTCGCGGAGCTAAAAAGTTAATGATGGAAACGGGCC
The DNA here is from genome assembly GCA_964483465.1 of uncultured bacterium. GTDB lineage: Bacteria > Chlamydiota > Chlamydiia > Chlamydiales > Parachlamydiaceae > CAZABG01. The sequence goes on along the minus strand of CAZABG010000080.1, from coordinate 10,222 downwards.
GTGAACCAAGCCCTGAAGAGCTTGCATCGGAACTTGGGCTAACTCCTGATCGAGTACGAGAAATTTACAAGATCGCTCAGCATCCGATTTCGCTTCAAGCGGAAGTGGGCGATGGCGGTGAAAGCCAGTTCGGAGACTTCCTTGAAGATACCGGCGCCGATTCGCCGGCTGACGCGACAGGTTATTCGATTCTTAAAGACAAGATGGGAGAAGTCCTCTCCACTCTTACGGATAGAGAAAGAAAAGTCCTTATTCAACGTTTCGGCTTGCTTGACGGCAAACCCAAAACCCTTGAAGAAGTGGGCGTTGAATTTAACGTAACCCGTGAAAGGATTCGTCAGATTGAAGCTAAAGCCTTACGCAAGATGAGACACCCTACTCGCTCGAAACACCTCAAAGCTTTCCATGATCTTTTGGAAACAAATTGAAGCTCGACGAGGAAAAGCTCTTAAAGCTGCTCACTAAATCAAGCCCGATCGCGGGAGTATTTCCCGCTTTCGAGCCAAGGCCTGAACAGCAATCGATGCTGAAAGATATCATTCAGGCCTTTAACGGGAATAAAATCGCCTTAATAGAAGCGGGTACCGGCTGCGGAAAATCACTTGCCTATCTTCTTCCTGCCATCTATGCCGCATCCGAATCGCATGAAAAAGTAGTCATTTCGACAAACACGATCAATTTACAAGAGCAGCTTTTCTTTAAAGACATTCCGCTACTCCTGAAAGCCCTAAAACTCGACTTGTCAGTTGTTTTAGTAAAGGGAATGGGCAATTATGTTTGCCTAAGAAAATTTCAGGACGCCTTCGAGGAAAGAATTCTCTATACGCCTGAAGAAAAAAGCGAGCTTGAAAACCTGTCCGCCTATGTTGACAAACTGAAAGAAGGATCGCGTTCAGAGCTATCTATCCGCTCTCCTCAACTGTGGGAAAAAATAAACGCCGAACATGACACTTGCAACTTTCGCGACTGCCCGCATCAAGCTAACTGCTATTTTTTCAAGGCTAGGAAACAAGCGGAAGACGCTCAAATCATGATCGTCAATCATCACCTCCTTTTTGCGCATATCGCAAGCTTGAAAGAAGGGGATAAAGGCATTCTTCCGGCCTACCAGCGTTTGATCATTGATGAAGCGCATAATATCGAGGATGTAGCGACTGAATATTTTGCCTCGTCGGTATCAAGGCTTGGATTACTCAAAACGATTGGTCGCCTGGCTGCGGAAAAAGGAAAGCAGAGCCACGGAAAGCTCCCTCTTCTTAAAGAAAAGATAGAAAAGCAATTTCCAAAAGGACTTCCTGAAGAAATGCTCTCTTTGATTACACGGCTGCAAATCGATCTTCCCGCGATGCGCCGCGATATGCTTACAGTTTTAATAGAATGCTTTGAAACCGTGCAAAAAAAACTCATACCGGCATCGCTTGAAAATGATGATCTTAAACTAAGAATCAAAAGCTCTTTTCATGCCTCTGAAGGCTGGAAAGCATGCCAGGGCAAAGTGAATCAACTAATTGATTCATTAAAAAAATTTAGTACGACCATTTCCGGCATCGATCAAGATATCACCCATTATAACCATGAAAGACTTGAAGAGACGACAAAAGGGGTTAGGTATGAAATGTCCGCTCTTGCCGATAGGCTAGTCTCTGCCGCCGATTTGCTTCACGAATTTTCCCAGCCTGAAATCCCTCAAAATCAGGTGCGCTGGATTGAACAAAGCCCTCCGAGCAACTTGAGTTTTCAAGACGCGAACCTGGATTTATCAAAACTGTTCGCAAAATTCCTTTTTGATAACCACCAAACGGTTATCCTTTGCTCTGCCACTTTGACTTCTAATCGCTCTTTTCATTTCATCAAACAACGTCTCGGATTCTATTTAAGTTCTAAAGAAAAGATCGAAAAGATATACGACTCTCCCTTTAATTATGAAGAGCAGGCTTTATTCATCTGCCCACCGGATATGCCCTCTCCTGAAAGCCCAAAATATATTGAAGAGCTATCAAAAACGATTGAAGATGCCATTGACGCATCAAAAGGTTCCGCTTTTTGTCTTTTTACGTCTTATTCGCAGATGAAAGCAGTGTTCGATCAGCTTAAAGATAGGCTTTATAAGAAGGGATACACGCTCTTTATTCAGGGAACTAAATCGAGAAAAGAGCTCATAGAAGAATTTAAAGAAGCCAAATTTCCGGTCCTTTTTGGAACAGATTCTTTTTGGGAGGGTGTAGATGTTACGGGAGACAAGCTAAGACTCGTCATTATTCCAAAACTCCCTTTTAAAGTGCCTACTGAACCGATAATTCAAGCCAGATCGGAGCATCTCGAAAGTCAAGGCTACGATCCCTTCAGAGAATATGCGCTTCCTCAAGCAGTCGTTAAATTCAAGCAAGGGTTTGGAAGGCTGATTCGGACTAAAAAAGATCGGGGGTGCGTTTTATGTCTTGATTCACGTATCAAAGCTAAAAATTACGGCGCTTTCTTTATAAAAAGTTTGCCCGGCTGTCAAAAAGCATTCATTCCGCGATCCGAAATCGCTCAAGCGATCAAAGGGTTTTTAAAGTGGAAGGCGTAAGCATGAACGGTAGTAGAATGGGATTCTTTACGCAGAAGCGTTTTTAACGTTATTCTTCTTTCAAACTTCCGCCTTCATCCTTTTGTAGGAGCTCATTAAAGTGCGCAACCAATTTCTTCACCCATAATTGCATCTCTTCTTCTTGAGCTTCTTTCTTTAACGTTTTGCTCCACTCCTGAATTTCTTCGGGGGAAAGATCAATAAACCCTTTGCCTGAAAGAGCTGCAACTTGCAGCGCTTTTGAGGGAGAAGCAATAAATAAAAAGGAAAGAGCTTGATGCCATTTTCTTATAGTAGCGTCAGACACACCCGTATTCAGCTCATCCTGTAAAATATCTCCCATCATGTAAGAAATATCCGCATATTGGCCAAGCTCAGATAAGATCTCATCTTCAATCGCTTTTAAATGGGTATGAAAGTGGGGATCGTTTTTAAAACGGTCGTAGACATTTTCTTTAACAACCAACTCTTCTCGGACAATATCTACATAAGAATGAAACTTCATGCCTGCAATAAACGGGTTTGTTTCTTCAAGCACCTCTTTTAATGTGACCTGATCAAAATGGGTTTCATTCCTTTCGCATTTGCCAAAGTATCTAATATCAGGAAATAAAGTGCCTATATAAAACGCTTTTTGTTCTTCCTGGCTATACTTTGGAAATTGTTTGAAATACATTCGAGTAATATAAACATGCGTGATTGGAAAAGCGGCTTCAATGGTTGTTAAAAATAAGAAAATAAAGCTGAAGATAATTTTATTCATAAAGGTGCTAAATTCTAAAACATTTTTACACTCTTGGTCAAGCAGTTTAAGTCATTGATTATTAGCTATATTTAACTTTTTAATTTGTCTCTTAAAAAATTAAGAATTATGATAAAATGTTAATTACTATGCCTAAAACACTTCTCCCCTTCATTTGGCATTTTATCCGAAAACAAAAATGGCTGTTTATATTTATCCAAATATTTTCGCTTGCCTGGACGCTTGATCACATACTGTGGCCAATTGTATTTGGAATATTAATCGACAAGATCACAACCTATCAGGGCCAGCCTGTTTTTAACTATCTTCTCCTGCCGATAACTCTAGGTTTATGCACTTGGATTACAATTGAGATATTTTTTCGTCTTGCTGGATTTTTGCAAGCTATTGCTTTTCCGAAACTTGAGGCAGATATCCGAATGAGCCTTTTCGAATACGTTCAGGATCATTCCTATACCTATTTTGCAAACCAGTTTGCCGGAAATATTTCTAATAAAATTTCAGATATGACGCTAAGCCTTACAAGGCTTCTTCAACAAGTGATTCAAGTATTCGTTCCTGTCGCGATAGGGGTTATTTTATCTACCACTTTATTCATTTGGGTAAGTCCCATCTTCGGACTTATTTTAGGAACATGGATCGTTGTGCATATGGGGATCGCTCTTTATTACGCAAAATCGTGCGATCAAGCAGCCTTAGTTCATTCGGAGTCGCGCAGCGTATTGATGGGAAGGCTTGTTGACAGTCTCTCAAACCATATAAATATCCGTCTCTTTTCGAGACGACGATTTGAACTTGAGTACATGAAAAAGTACCAAGAAGATGAAAAAAAGAAAAACATCGAGTCTCTTTGGATTATCGAAAAGATGAAGGTCTTTTTAGGGATCGCTTCTTTTATAGGCGTAGGCCTCCTTTTAAACGGCTATATGATATATAGCTGGGCGCATGGTCAAATAAACGCAGGACAAGTCGTATTTATTTTTAACGCCGCGTGGAATGTTACTATGATGGTGTGGTTTGCAGGTCTTGAGATGCCGTTTTTCTTTAAAGAAATAGGCACTTGCAAACAAGCTTTAACTTTGATTCAAACGCCTCATGATATTGTGGATAAACCTAAGGCTGAACCCCTTAAAGTTAATAAGGGAACCATTACCTTTGAAAATGTGACTTTTAAATACAATCCTCAAAACTCAATATTTAAAGACAAAAGCATTACTATTAATGCGGGTGAAAAAGTGGGTTTAGTGGGTTTTTCAGGATCTGGGAAAACCACATTCGTCCATCTTATCCTTCGTTACCACGACATTCATAGCGGCCGCATATTAATCGATGGGCAAGACATACGCAATGTAACGCTCGATTCCTTAAGGGATAATATATCGCTTATACCTCAAGACCCAAGCCTCTTTCACCGCTCTATTTGGGAAAATATCCGTTACGGAAAACCAACCGCTTCTCCCGAAGATATTATTGGAGCGGCACGGCGAGCACATGCCGAGGAATTTATTTTAAAAATGCCTGAAAAATTTCAATCGCTTGTTGGGGAAAGAGGAGTCAAATTATCAGGCGGTCAAAAACAAAGGATCGCGATAGCTCGTGCCATCTTAAAAGACGCGCCGATCCTTATTTTGGATGAAGCTACCTCTGCTCTCGATTCCGTTACCGAAAAGGCGATTCAGGATGCTTTGCAAGAATTAATGACAGGCAAAACCTCGATTGTTATCGCGCACCGACTGTCTACCTTATCCGGGATGGACCGTATTCTTGTATTCGACCATGGAGCTATCGTTGAGGAAGGAACGCACGACGAACTCTTATCCCTTGGCGGCCACTACGCAAGACTCTGGGAAATGCAAGCAGGAGGATTCTTGCCTGAATCAATAGATGGTGAAGACGATCTCTGGGATGAAGAATCCGAAACCGAATACTGAAGAAGGCAGAATTCAACTACGGCTGTTTTATTTAAAAACTCCAACTAAGTCTATTAATTTTAACAAAATTGATGCTGCTTATACATCCTTTGAGCTTACACCCTTCTGACTTAATTATAATATCTCCTTGAAGCAAAGAATTATTTCTAATATAAGCAAATTCAAAGGAGAAATTATGTCCACAAACAACATTTTTTCGACGATTGATACGCTTCGTCGAAATTGGGCCTGGTTCTTGTTTTTAGGAATATTACTGGTTATCCTAGGGACGGTCGCCATCGCGCTTTCTTACACAACTACTCTTCTCTCTATTTTCTTAATCGGCGTGCTTCTTGCAGCAGCCGGCGCGGCAGAGCTTGTTTCAAGTTTCTGGGCAAAAGAATGGAGCGGCTTTCTAATTTCACTTCTCGGTGGACTACTTTACTTAGTCGTCGGCGGCATCTTTATATTTAAACCGATTCCTGCCGCTGCTGTTTTAACTTTGTTGATCGGAACCCTATTTTTAGTAAGCGGTATTTATAAAATTGTTTACTCGCTTTGGACGAGATTCCAACATTGGGGATGGGTTTTCTTTAGCGGACTAATTTCTACCCTTTTAGGGGTTATGATTCTAAACGATTGGCCAGAAGCAAGCCTTTGGGTCATCGGTCTCTTCGTTGGTATCGATTTGATTGTTTCGGGCTGGACCTGGATCATCGTCGCTCTCAGCGCAAGAAATTTTTCATTGCCTAGAAGTTAAAAATAATTAAAGCTAGGTGGCATGCGTTGCCACTTAGCTGATATCGCCCGTAGGACCATGCTTGAGAAGGGGCTTAAGCCCGATTTCTCTCGAGAAGCTTTGGATGAAGCCGATTCTATTCAAGCGCCTTCCGCCCCCTCTTTCGGAAATGCAAAAGATCTTACCGATTTATTGTGGTGTTCGATAGATAATGACGATTCTCGCGATCTCGATCAATTAACTTTTGCTATAGGAAATACCGTTTACGTAGCTATTGCAGACGTTACGGAATCAGTTAAGAAAAACGATCCTATCGATAAGCACGCAGCCTTTAATACTACAAGCGTCTACACTCCTGATATCATTTTTACGATGATTCCAGAGCGTCTTTGCTATGACATCACATCATTGAACCCCCAAGTTAAACGGCTGGCAATTGTAGTAAAAATGGAGCTTAACGAAGAGGCTGACGTTGTAAGCTATGAAATTATGCTTGCTTGGGTTTTTAATAAGGCAAAGCTCACCTACAATAATGTAGGTCCCATGCTCGAAAAAAAGGCCCCCTTCAATCCAAAAGAATTTGAAGCCACGCTCACCCTGCAAAATACGCTCGCTCAAAAAATTAAAGCGAAACGGATAAAGATGGGAGCCTTAACCCTCGATACTGTCGAAACAAAAGCAATCGTTAAGGATGACCAGGTCTTAAGTCTTGAAGTCCAAGTAAAAAACAAGGCGCATGAACTGATCGAAAACTTCATGATCATTACAAATACAACGATTGCGACGCACCTGAAAAAAAATGGCTATCCTAGTTTAAGACGCGTGGTGCGCGTACCTGAACGATGGGACCGGATCGTAAATATAGCCCGATCAAAAGGGGCAAATCTTCCCTCAAAACCGGATTCAAGAGCCCTTGACGCATTTTTACGGGAACAGCTGCAAAAAGATCCTGTAACGTTCCCGGATCTCTCGCTAACCGTAATCAAATTGCTAGGATCAGGTGAATACTTAGTCGAAATGCCGGAAGATGAGCCTCTCGGTCATTTTGGACTCGCTATTAGCGAATATGCTCATACAACGGCTCCAAACAGGCGATATCCCGATATTGTTATGCAAAACCAGCTTAAATCGCTTCTTTTCAATCGACCAAACCCTTACACGATTGATGAGCTTATGAATCTTGCTAAAAATTGCACAGATAAAGAGGACCAGGCTCAAAGAGTAGAAAGGCACCTAAAAAAATCGGCGGCCGCCTGCCTTCTCTACGACAAAATCGGCGCTCAATATGAGGGCATTATAACTGGGGCTTCCTTTAAAGGAACCTGGGTACGGATTTTTGATCCTCCTGTTGAAGGAAAAATCGTTCAAAACATGCGGCACTTAGATGTAGGCGATAAAGTTTCTGTGAAATTATTGAGCGTCGATATTGAATTAGGATATATCGACTTCATGAAGATTTAAGAACTATTGCCGATTAGAAGTAAATAATTTATAGTATTTTCATGTTAATTCTCAAACAGACACACTACATTGCCATATCTTTTCTGACAGTTACCGCCGCAACTACACTTCCTATAGCTGCTTTAGGCTGTGCGCCTCAAGCTATCGCCTATACCGTGGCTAAGCTTTCGGCAAAAGCATTAAAAGATTCAAAAATACCTGCCGAAGTAACTCCTGCAATAAAAGCAGGGCTGCTTACCCTATCGTGCGCAAGCATTATTGCGGGATTTATTGTACTTGGCCCTTTTTTAGGGGCAATTTATGCTATAAGCCTGGGAGCGACTTACCTTATCAATCAGAAAGAGCTCGATAAAAGCTCTGAATTTAATAAATTTGTTAATAACAAGATTTAAAATTAATCTGATCTTAACATTCAAATGTTACAATAATAGCTTATGACAACACCTGGAATTACAGATTCATTAGTTTATAAAAATTTACCTCTAATAGCCGTAACGGGGATTGCCGTTTTTGCTAAAGTAAGCTCCGTGGCGGTTCCCGTTGTATTGGCTCCGCTCGCTCTTAATGTCACTTTAACCGAATTTGCCTTACTTAAGATGAATGCCTTTAAATTATCCCCGAACCAAGTCGCTTTAGTTCTGGCTACGCTTCTCATTTTAACATTTGCCACGATCGTTACAGCCTTTGTATTTTTACCCACACCAATAGCTTTTATTTTTGGAATAACTTCACTTGTTGTCTGCATTAATAATTTTAATCGTTTGGATCATTCATTTGACGTTGAAGATGGCGGCTACATTTTACGTTACAAAGACATGGTGCAAAAAGAAGATAAGATTCTGCGCTCAAAAATAGAAAAAACAATCGTTGAAGCCGATGATAAAATGCGTGCGGAAAAAAGTGAATTATTAACTAAATTAAACGACTACAGGAAGACATCCTCTAATTTATCGCAAGATTACAAAGATATTGACGCTAGATATCAAAAAATTACGGCCTTGAATGCCGAAATTGAGAAATTTTTAGCATCTGCGTAAGACTTCTACCTGAGCTCTCTTCTTAAAATCAGATATTGCCTGTTCGCCTGTGCCATCTATAAATGTTGTTTTCCTTAAATCTAAAATGACAGGACCGTCCGTCGAGACTTCTTGATTATCAAGAACATCTGCCGCCCCATAAAATAGCGGGCCCTCCACCGCATATACGGTCTTGCCATCTTCTATCCTTTTTTCGATACGGGTGTTTTCGCTCATGCTCTTCAAAAACAGAAGGGCCGCCATGATTACACCCACCTCAACCGCCACTGCCAAATCAATTAAAACGGTTAACAGGAAAGTAACAATAAGAAGAGAAGCCTCTTTCTTTTCCCCTTTTAAAATCGAGTAGAAATGGCCAATTTCGCTCATATTATAAGCGACATACACAAGCACGGCAGATAAGGCCGCAAGAGGTATTTCAGATGCCCACGGAGCAAAAAAGAGAAGCAGGATTAAGAGGGTGAGAGCATGGGTTATCCCTGAAATTGGAGTCTTTGCCCCCAAGTTAATATTCGCCTGCGTGCGAGCGATAGCTCCTGTTGCAGGTATTCCGCTAAATAGGATTGATCCAATATTTGCAATTCCCTGTCCGAAAAGCTCCGCGTTAGAGTTATGCCGAGCCCCAATCTTTTTGTCGGCAACATGCGCAGATAAAAGAGATTCTATCGCTCCTAAAATCGCGATCGTAACGGCATCAGGAAACACCTGTTTAACTTGATCCCAAGTAAATTGAGGAAATACAGGCAACGGTAAGCTATGGGGAAGCTCGCCATATTTTGACGATATGGTTTCAACCGGTAAATGGAGTAAATAAGCAGCAAGCGTCGCAAAGAACACCACAATGATCGCGGCGGGCGCGTTCGGATAACGACCGCGAATAAAGAATATTGCCACAAGAGAAGTAGCGGATATTAAAAAGGCGGCCATATTCCATGTATGCAGCGTGCTGCAAAGAACGGTGCACCTATCGATAAAAGCAGGGGGCAAGTGAGAAACATTCAGTCCTAAAAAATCTTTCACCTGCGACATAAAAATGGTCAAAGCAAGACCTGCGGTAAATCCTACAATCACGGAAATGGGGATGAATTTTAACCATTGCCCCAGTTTCGCAAAGGCCATGATAAGTAATAGGCAAGCCGATATTAATGTAGCGAGAGCGAGCCCTTCATAACCGTATTTTTGAACGACTGTGTAAACAATAACAACATAGGCGCCTGTAGGCCCGCCGATTTGAACACGGCTGCCCCCTAAAAGGGATATTAAAAAACCCGCGACAATAGCGGTATATAATCCTTGTTCAGGCTTTACTCCGGATGCGATAGCAAAAGCCAAAGCCAAGGGCAAAGAGATTAACCCTATACTTATCCCTGCAAATAAATCTTTATAAAACAGGGAAAGGTTATACCCTTTAATTGTCTTTAAAAGCTTAGGTGTGATCATTTTATACTTATATCTTAATACAATCTTAATATTTTGTCTTTACTCTATGTGAGTTATGCGTATTTTCTTTATCTTGTGTCTTATGTGTGCAAGTCTTGCGGCAAACCCCATCCTTCAAGAAAAATCGGGTAATAATCGTGAAATTCTCAATCTTTATAACAGAATGGAAAAAGCCATACACCCTGCAATCGGGGATGAAGGCTGGGAAAAATATAAGTCCGCCATAGAATTTTCCGCGACAAAGCATGAAGGTCAATTCCGCAAAGATAAAAACAAAACCCCCTATATCATCCATCCTATGGG
>CAZABG010000079.1:0-11163 GCA_964483465.1 uncultured bacterium | reverse complement strand
ATCTAACCCTATCTCACGAGCTTGTAAAAGCCTTTTATTCTGTATGCGATAAGATTCCGGAATACTTAGGCATATACTCCGACTTTTTAACCATGATAGAGCTAGAAAATCATATTGAGGGTCGCTATGACGCCTATTTTGACATGTGCGATACCGTTGTGACGCAGTGGATTAAAGTAATTGATGAATTAAACGGTCAGGCGCTCGATCCAATGACCAATTTACTTCTATGCCAAACAGATAAACTTTCTGAAAAATTTAAGAAAAGACAAAGTCAATCCATGGAAAAATGGTTTGACATTCTTTGTGCTGCTAAGAAGCAAGAATACGTTCGCTTCCTGATTGACGAGTTTCCTGCCGTAACCGACATTTGTACGGAGGAAATGAAGAAAAAGTACAAATAGAAGGCGGAAGGAGGAAGGCGGAATAGCGGCAGAAGGAGCGCGCTATAGCTTTTTATGATTTTACTTTTAAAAGATCATTCCACGAAGAGGTGTAGCGCGGAGTGATGTTCTCTCTATGCGTATAGGGCGTCGTTCCTTGCGCGGCAAAGAAGAGCTTATCTCCGCCGGGCGTTTGATTCATCTTGTCCATTAAACGCATCAATTTATTCTTCTTAGGCGACTTAAGGGTTTGATCAAAAAAATCGCGCTGAATGAGATTTTTGGAAGATAGATTTGAAAGAAGTATGCCGGCTTTCTTATAAAGATAGCCTTCACGATATATCGCCTTTAGCCCTTCTTTTGCCCAGCTTATCAGAGTAGGGGTGTAGTCAGTCGCTTCAGGAAAGGTCATATAGATGCGATTTGCGTAGTAGGGCGTATCGTTGAAGGGGCTCGTCGCAACAAACACTTCCATCGCATGAGCGACGCTTTCCTGATCGCGCAGTTTTTCGGACGCGCGCGCCGCATAAGACGCTACTCGCTCGCCAAGGGTATCTAAATCGGCAATCGGGGTTGTGAAAGAGCGAGAACATAGAATTGATTTTTTAGGTTCAGACACTTCATCCAGATCCATGCACGAAATCCCTCTTAACTCATGGGCCATCCTGAGTCCTACCACGGTAAATTCTTTTCGTAAGTATTCATCATTTAATTCTCTAAATTCAAGCGCAGTCCTTACGCCAAGCGACCTTAAACGCTCCCCTAGCCTCCTGCCGATTCCCCACACCTCTTCCACCTCAAGATTTGACAACGTCTCTCTAATAACGTCAGGATCGGTAAAAAATAAAATGCCATCCCCCCTCTTTTTAGAAAGGTCATTTGCTACTTTAGCGAGAGTTTTCGTAGGCCCAATACCGATAGAAACGGGAATTCCTACCCATTTCATGACCTTCTCTTTTATCTTCAAAGGCTGATCCATGTCATCAATGCGGACAAAAGCCTCATCGATTGAATAGACCTGCATTTCAGAAACTTCTTCTTCAATACACTGCATCACCCGGCTCGATATATCACCATAAAGGGCATAATTTGAAGATAAGCAAACGACTTTCTGCGTTTCAAATAGCGCCTTATATTTAAATGCGGGAGCTCCCATAGGAATGCCGATCGCTTTCGCCTTTTTTGAGCGTGCCACGACGCAACCGTCGTTGTTTGAAAGAACGACGACAGGGCGATTCCGCAGGGCAGGATTAAAAATCTCTTCGCAGGAAGCATAAAAACTGTTGCAATCGATAAGACCTATCATAAGAAGCATGAAGGATAAAAGCGTAAGGGTGAATAAAAATTCCGCTTTGATCCTGCGATATAATTCCTTTTAACAGTGTTTATAAAGGTCGCCTGTAACCTGATTACGAATATTAAGCTGGCATGTCGCATAAAATATGTACGAGCCATAAATGACAAGAAAAAAGCATGTCATTAAAAATGGAAGCATAGGACGAATCCGCCTCACCTCTCGTACAGGATGATGTATTACGCTTAAGCTGTAGAATACACCTGTAAGGATAAAGGTTAAAGCGCCGGCCAAAAGCGGCCTTGAAACAAATTTTTCTATTTCCGATCCGACAAGCGAAATGCTCATTACGCTTCTTTCAGCATTTCCATAAGGAGGAAAAAAATATATCGCCAGATTTATGAGCGAGGCTATATTTGAAAAATTGCTGAGAGGCGTATAGGCGATCGCGCACGATCTGCCATGCCGCAAAAGATTTGCTCCGAGCTGAACACGCGTCTCATACATAGAGGCAAACATCTGAGGAATGACAGCTGTTAATGCCGCATGGATTAAATTGTTATCGAAAGGATAAACCAAGGCTGTATAACGCTCATAATATTTCCACTCTTGATTGATCGCTCTTAAACAGACTTCACTTGCACTCATGCAAAACTTCCAAAAGACGCTGATTTAATTGAATCGCGTCACGATCTATTCGGATAAATCGATAAGCCGATCCAAAAAATAAAGCTGCCGGCAGCCATAAAAATCCTTCCGCCGCATTTGCAATGATATAATACACCATCGAGATAAGTACTAAGGAAAAATTGTTGACGAAACTTATCGTTCGATAAGAAAAAATCAGATTATCGCCAAGGGTATTGAACAACTGCCTCTGATCTACAAACGTACCGGATATATGATTGTGGAGACGCTGATGAAAAAGACCTGCCGCTATATTTGTTAACCATACACACGAGATCGTCAAGCCGGTTATAGCTATCGGTAAAATTCTGGGCATTTTCTCCGCAAGTCTTAAACGGCATAAAGCCATAATCGAGACGCTCATTGCGAGCGCCATAATTTGAATATGCGCCTGATTATCGACGTAAATATCGCTTGTTCGGTTATAGTAGCAGGCAAGCGTCCTATTCAGGATATTACCTCGCATTTTTTCCACTCTCGAAGCACATTTTCTTCATAGGGAAGCGATGTACCGTAATAAACTTGAACAAGGCCGTTCAGAAACATAAATGCAGCAAAGCAACAAGCCATAACCGTCACGGGATTTACCGTCTTTGTCACTTTGACTTCATTCCACGCCTGAAAGAAATTGAGACCTAAAATAAGGCCTGATGCGACCATGTTCACTCCGCCAATCTGATACAGCTGCTTTGCCACATCGCTATTAATCCACGTTGCAACGTTAAAATTATTAGAATGAGTAAATGTTTCAACAAAAAAGTTCAGGGTACAATTAAATAAAGACTCGCCTATTTTAGCGGCGCATCCTGATGCTGCACAAGACTTGTCTCTCATGATCGCCGAAACGGTAGAATTTAATACGGCAGGATAAGACTGACCTCCATCGGAAGCTACTGGATAAGGAGATCCGGCTATAAGGCCTGTTGTCGTCTGAATGAGAGAAACGGCTCCTGTCGCAAGCATAAAGGGGACATATTTATGGCCGGCCGATTTCTCTCCTTCCTCGTTAAGAATTCCCCTATCATAAGCTTCTTGAGTCCATTTCCATCCAAGAGCCTGAGAGCCCAGGTTTAAGGTGGCTAAAGCCAGGGGCCCTGCAACGTTTATCGTTTTAAAAACCGTTTTAGATACCCGAAAAGTTTCTTCAGGGTAATTTTCAGCGGCCTTATATACCGCATCAAACGCAGCTAGAATGCAGGGGCCAACGGCGGGACATGCGGAGAGCGAAGAAGCCATTATATGTTTCTCTGATTTTTTTTTAAGTTTTATGGATTACAAAAGTTACCACGCCCCAGACAAGAAAATCAAGATCGGGAGTAATTTGTATAGCTGGATAGCGAGGATTTTCCGCCACAAGATAAAGCGCATCCTTTTTCTTAACGAGCTTCTTAACGGTAAACTCGCCATTGACAACTGCGATAATAATTTTACCTGAAACGGCTTCAAGAGAACGGTCTACAACCAGGATGTCCCCTGAAAAGATGCCCGCCCCTTCCATGGAATTTCCCTCCGCGCGAACAAAGAAAGTAGCGGCAGGATGAGAAATCATCAGTTCGTTTAAATCGAGCAGTTTTTCAATATAGTCATCGGCAGGAGACGGAAAGCCGGCCTTCACCCCTTCGCTAAAAAAAGGAAGCGGACGGCCGCTTTCTACCGGTCTATAAATTTCAGGTTTATTAGTCTTCATTATGAACTAAGTCTATTTGTTAATGTCATCGATCAGCATCCTCAATCTCCCGAAATGGTTTCGTGTATGTTTAAAGACGATGCGTGGATTTTCTAAACAATCGTTTTCTTCAGGGAAGGGCTCGCTTGGCTCTATTTTACCCTCTTCAATTATATCGGAGTAGCGGTTATTCAAATCATCGAGCTTTTTTTGGCTTAAAGGATGTTTTAAACGTATTACAAAAAATTCTTTAACATAGCGGCTCGATTGATAGGTCGAATAAAATTGAAGGATGTGCTCCGCGGCTTCATCCGCGGTTTTAGCAACATAATATAGATTTTTATCGTCGGAATTTATCCAACCATTTTTTAATAGATGGTCATCAATATAGCGTTCCCACTCTTTCCAATAGGTTCTATCTGCGCCCTCGACTAAAACAAGAGGGACGATTTCCGACTTGCCTGTTTGCATTAAAGTCAGCACTTCAAAAAGCTCATCCATCGTTCCATAACCGCCCGGAAAGGCGGCAAAAGCATCAGAATGGCTGGCAAACATCAATTTACGGGTAAAAAAGTAGCGGAAAACCACAAGCTTCGGGTCTTTATCGATGTGCGTATTCGCAACCGTCTCGAAAGGCAGTCTTATAGTGAGGCCAAACCTTCTATCTTGATGGGCGCCTTCAAGGCCCGCTTTCATAATCCCATTCGCACCCCCTGTCATGCACATCCAACCGGCATCCGACATGATTTTTGAGAAATGAAGCGCAACGAGATAATCAGGATGATTTTCAGCGGTTCTTGCTGATCCAAAAATGGAAACACGCCGCATATCCTTGTATTTACCAAAGGTCTGATAGGCATAGCGCATCTCTTTTAAGGCTCGAGTAATCAGCTTCAGCTCACCTAGATCGACTTTTCTATCGAGCATCTTAAGGCTTGTTTGAACTAGCTGGGTTACAAGCTCTCCCTCATAAGATTCAGGGGAACCTCCCATAAGCGAAATCAATTCCTGAATTCTATCTAAAATAGGCGGGTCGTTTGTGCTAAGTTCTGACATCTTTAATTGCCCTTACGAACAATCTCGACATGAAACGAGCCGCTATTATCATCATAATCGGTATCATCAATCCAAAAATGGATCCGGTTGTTTTTAGCAACGAAGGGAGCAGATTGATAAATATGGTCAGGATGATAATTTCCATCGCATACGGAAATATTGAGGCTATTTTTTAAACTCTCCAGTTTAATGGTCGACTTCTCTTTATTAAATTCGTAGCAAGGATCGTTGGCTAATTTTTTTTGCGCCTGAATCCACTTGCCTAAATTAATATAGCCGCTTGCATTGATTTGATACGTTTTATCAAATTCAAGGGTTATAGCGATCGTCGGACTTCCGTCCGAGTTGACGTCTCCGCTCCATACGACTTCATCGGCAAACGCAGGGTTCATCCATCCACATAAAACAAGCGTACAAAAAATAGCTTTCAACATAGTTTAGACCTTTTGATACCTATAATGTTCATACATTATTAATATAATCTTAACAATTATCTTCCATAATATTCTTGCCTGCCGAAGAGTTGAAAGAGGCGCTTCTACCCGCTATTCCTCCTTCCATTTATATATCTTTCGGTTGTAGGATCGTAGTACCTGGCTATGATTATCCTGTTTCTACTGCTGATTATTCTGGTCATCACCGTCTTCTATTCATGGAAGCTCGGAATCTCTCCCATGCCCTCTAGCTCGCAAGCAAAAAAAGCCATATATTCCCTTCTTCCATTAGAAGTGGACGGCACAGTTTATGAACTCGGCGCAGGCTGGGGAGATATTTTAACGGAGCTTATATCGAGATATCCGCGCGTCATTGGTTATGAACTTTCTCCTTTTCCTTGGGCAGTTTCCGCAATAAGAACTAAAAAATGTTTAAGAATGGATTTTTTCGACGCCGATTTATCGGATGCGGGCCTTATAGTATGCTATCTTTATCCAGGCGCTATGAAAAAACTGAAGGCAAAATTTGATAAAGAGCTTAAGCCCGGAACGATTGTTATCAGTAATACGTTTCAAATACCCGGCTGGGAACCGAGCCAAGTTATTAAGTTAAGAGATCTATATAAAACCCCCATCTATCTTTATGAAAAAAAATGAAATCCGCGATTATCTGATTGGCTTAAGAAACACGATTGTAAAAGGGTTTGAAAGCTATGAACCTCGCCAGAAATTTGAAATAAAGCCTTGGAATTATCAACACGAAGGCGGTGGCGAGATCTCGGTTTTGCGAGGCGACGTCTTTGAGAAAGCGGCGGTAAATTTTTCAGAGGTTGCTGGGCCTAAATTCCCTTTAGATGATAATTCGGGTCCCTTTTATGCAACAGGAATCAGCCTCATCACTCATATGAGTAATCCCCATGTTCCTACCGTTCACATGAACATCCGATATATTGAAGCCGGAAACAAGTGGTGGCTAGGAGGCGGCTATGATTTAACCCCTATGGGCTTTCCTTATGAGGAAGACACGAAACATTTTCATTCTATAGCAAAAGATGCCTCTGGCCAACACTACGAGCACTTCAGCAAATGGGCAAGCGAATACTTTTATATCCCGCACAAGAAAAGAGAAAGAGGGGTGGGAGGCCTATTTTTTGATTATTTTAACACAGGCGACATAGAGGCCGATTTCGCATTATGGAGAAAAATTGGCGACACCTTTTTAAATGCTATTACCCCTATTATAGATAAAAGGCAAAGTACTCCCTATGGTGTATCTGAAAAGGAAGTGCAAAACAGAATGCGAGCCGCCTATGTTGAATTCAATTTGCTCTACGATCGAGGAACAAAATTTGGATTTCAATCGGGAGGAAACCCTGAGGCAATACTCTGCTCCATGCCTCCTACGGCTTCCTGGTAATAGCGGAACCTATTTTTTCCTTAAGGTTTTTACCGCTCTCCCGTTTGTGGGATAGTTCCTTTAATTCTTGATCTGTAAACTTAGAATTATTGATTAACAGAATAAAATCCGTTCCTCTTTTGCTATCAGGTACATTTTTAATACATTTTAAAAATTGATAAACAATATCTGCTAGATGCTTTAAGCCATCGAAGTTTAAGTTTGTGCCATTCATCGTTGGAAATTTTTCATTATTCATTAGCACATCGCGGCTTAGTATAATCGATGGGAGGGTATACGATTCTTCTCCAATCTCTCGAATAGTTATTTTAATATTGGGCTGAGTTAGACTGTAAAGGGTTTTAATTTTATCCAATTTTTCAATAGCTGTCGGCGATACTTTTTTCCATGTTTTAGTAAGTCTTAGAATTATGTCATCATTAAGCGCGATTGAAATAACATATCCGGATGCGTAATCATTAATCTGTGAGACAACACTTAGCAATTCAATATAAAATTCAATCATCCTTGCACGGCAAGTAACGCTTTCCTGACTTAGGATTGAACCCATTACAAAAAAGCTTAATTTATCGGAAAACTTGGCATTTGCCGCCATTGAAGGTATAGATTCTATTTGCCATTTCAACCCTACTAATTCAGGAACCGTAATCTGTCTTAATAGCGTAAGCATTTCATGCTTCAAATCATGCGCGATCTTAATAAGAAATGAAGCGGTGTTATGATTTGCGATAATCGCTGCTAAAACTTGCTCCCATTTAGTTTCTTGTAAAAATGGAGAGGGGGATTTTGCAACCTTTTCTGCCTGTATATTCGACTTTGATGGCATTCTAATAAGCTTCGGCGCTCGATTGTTCAGAATACCTATAGAGCACTCATATAAAAATCTTTCATATATACGCTTTAATTCAAGCCCTTCCCTTTTAATTTCCTCATTAATATTGGCAGAGGCGCTTTCGATCGCATCTGATACATAGGCCTGTGTAATCGCATCTAAAGGTTCTGGAGGGGTGATCCTCAACAACTCTATCATTAATTTTAGCATTAAGACTCTTTTGCTCCAGTCATTCGTGACAGCAAAATAGGCCATAGCCAAGATCGATAATAATTTGTTTAACTTGGTATAACGGAAATAACCATAGGCAATATCAAAAATGAGTTGTTCCGTATTGCTTAATTTTTCAGATAAATTGCTAGGTTCATCGTGACATTTGAAACATAGTTCTCTAACAAGCTGGCCTGCAAGATAAGTGCTCTTTTTCTTCGCAAGAACCGCTCGCATTCCTTCGCGCAATTCAACAAGTATTGCTGGCTTATTAGGATCATCATTATTGTGGTCAAGGTAACTAAATAAGATGCTTCCATAGTGAATAGCAATTTCGGGATACGCAGTTTCTAATAAATAAAATCCAAATCTAAGTAATCGAGGATTTAATGCGTCTTTTTGTTCTGCTACTATAATTTTTAAGAACTTTTCTAAAGGGAACCCATGGCTTGAATAATGCTGGGCATACCCTTTCAATTTATCTGTGCTATCTGTTTGGTTTACGAGCAATAAAGTTTTGTTACGCAAAATCTCTTCTTGGACCATGTCTTCAGCAAAACTATTTAATTGTAGAGATTTTAATAATAACTCTACACGGGATAAAACCCCTTTTCGCGTATAGAGATCAATCAAAAGCTTTCTTTCATCTCCGCTTAATTTAGGCAAATGCTTCTTACATGCATGCTTAAATTTATCCTTGATAAGATCAAACTTATTATTACCAAGGACTGCGGCAACATTAATGCATTCAAGTGGAGTTAATGCCGTAAATTTTTCTAAAAATTCGACATTATCAAGTTTTTCCCATGCCTCTTGCGTTCTTGAAGAGATGGTTCTTAAAATTCCTCCCCCCATGATGGAATCTTTTTTCAGTGAATTGATCACACTCTCGCTATTAGGAGATGCAGGAGCTTTCATGACTCTCTTAGGAGAGACCCCTGTAATTAAACGATTTTCACCCTCTTTCACGGCAGCAAGATTAATGGATGGCGCGGCCATTCCCGCATCGCTTAGCCTTTCTCTATTTCTTAAAGTGCCATGAACATGAGGTGGCAGTGTCGCTTTAGACTTATTTTCAGTACTGGTTACTGAAATAGGAATAGTCGTTGGAAAGGGAGCCCTTTCGCTATGTGATAAATCTTTTACGGCTGAGCGAGGAATACCGCCATCGCTCGTCCTGCGTGTTTCTCGTCTAAAAAGCGGCGCATTTGCGTCAGCAGGAGGTGCTGTACCGCCGGTTGGAGGGGGTTCCATAGGCCTCAATAGTTTTAATTAAGCGAGTATGATAAATAAATTCTTTTTCATTTTGTACCCTTTTTCTAAAAATTTTTCCTAATGTTTTTACTAGAAGCTTTATTTTTTCAATATTAATTCTATCATTCACGATGCTTGGATTGCCTTCGTCCGCAAAGATAAGATCTTTTAAATAAAGGCCAAGAAATGGAATATAACCCGTGTTATTATCCTCAAGCGCAGCTATGTGATGCCGCATTTTTTTGTAATTATTAAATGGAAGATAAAGTTCAGTAAGCGCCGTTTTCTTCATAACGAGCGATGGATTGACTTGTTCCCATGCCTTTTTTAGATGGGCTATATCAACGCGGTCAAGAGCTGCCAAAATGGCTATAGGCTGATTTAAGTCATTCATAGTAAAAGCGTGAAGGGCGACTTCTATCCAAAAACTTATAAGCCTCCCTTTTTCTTCATTCGATTTAACAGCTAAAATAGATTCCCCCACTAACTCTGTTAACGCGTTAATAAATTGCACAAATTGCACAACGGTCGGCCCTTTATTTTTTTCCCAAGCCTGATGGAATAGATGACGGACATTTAGTTGATCATACAAAAGATGGCTCTTAAGACTTATGTCTTTAGCAATATGATCAACGTCCTGATTCGAATAGCCATTTACCGCAATATTGAAAAATGACTTACCATCTTCATCCACTTCAGGATCAACTTTTTTGTCTTGCGGAAGCCTAATAAGCCTTAGGAGCTCTTCGCCGCCCTCGATCTTTTCTTCGCATGCTTTTAATGCAAGCGAACGAACATTTTTTTTGACTTTGGGCATGCTCCATAGCCCAAATTTTTGACCTTCTATCAAAAGAGAAAGAAGTTTTGGCTTTTCTTTAGGACTTTCATCCCATTTTTCTAATAAAACAGTTAAAACGGTATCCGCTTCAGTAAAAGAAAGGAACGAGACAGCCGCAATTCCAGGCTCCTCATTTATTATATATTCAAGCCACTCTTTTGTTATTTTTTGATCGAGTTTCATTTGAGGAAGATTTTTCAATTCAGTGAATACACGTTTCAGATGCTCGACTTTTTCAATTTCCTTTAAAAGGGTATTCAAGTCATCGCGATGTTTTTGTATTTTCTCTAAATCTTTCTTTTCTAAAGCTTTTAAACAAAAGCGCAGCCATCTGAGACGCTCTACGTCATCACTGCATTCTTTTAAACGGCTTAAAAAGGTGCGCCATACTTCCCTATCATTTTGAAAATGAGGGTTTTTTGAATAAATGACGGCAAGCTCATGGATTTCATGAGGCTGATCAGATTTTATGGCTTTATCAAAAACAACGCCCAGAGGAATAGAGTGAGGAATAGATGAGGGAAGAGACCCATCGGAATCTGTCTTCATCATGGTGCACCTCCTATATAACTTAGAAGGTACACCTCGAGATCTTTATAAACAGGGACTAAGCTAACCCTTTAAGGATAAAATCGATAGACAGGGTGCTGAACATCGCCCGTCTTGGACTGAAGCGTTTTAGCCCATACCTTCCAGTCAACGCAAGTAGATGGATCGCCAGTATATATAGAATCTAAAAACGCCTGAGTAAAGTACCCGCCAGCTCTTGAAGCCCAGGCAACTTCGCCGGGAGAACAGCTAGCTATCGCCAATACACCCCGGCCATTTTCAAAAAGGCCTCTTAGGTTGCAACGGATATCGCCCCGAGTGATGAAATTGTCGTAAATTTCTTTAGTAACATCAGGCTCATTCATATGAGCCATGGGAAGATTGCATGCATCGACCATAACAAGGGCGAACTGAGCCTTCTTCTCATAAACAATATTAACCATCTCGTTCATGTCAAAAGCTTCGTGCGTTCTTGTAAAATACATGTAAGGAAAAGGACTTTGCTTATGATTATCTCTAAATCCATGTCCTGAATAGAATACG
>CAZABG010000078.1:0-11644 GCA_964483465.1 uncultured bacterium | reverse complement strand
ATGGAATCTAGGACCTGCAAGTTCGCTTAAACTTGTTCCTACAGATTCTATAAGATTTTTTTTAGTGAGAGCGAGATTAGCTTCATAATAGGATTTGACGGTTCCAATATCTTCCCAATATCCGCTGTAAGGAAAGGCGTAAGCGTTTCCTTTTTGTACAAGCTGCGGAATAATTTCTTTTCCAAAATCGTCGCCTTCAAGTCGCGTAAGATAATCAAATAGCGCCGCTCTTTTAAAACAATAAATCCCCATGGATCCGAGAAGAGGCGAAAAGGGTAGTTTATGTTGAGGCTTTTCAATAAATTCTACTATTTTATGTTCTGGATCGGTTCTAAGTATGCCCATTCTATGAGCAAGATCGGGAGTTACCGGCAAAGAAGCTATAGTTATATCCGCATCCTTTTCTATAGAAAAGTTTAAAAATTCCCTAAAATCCATTTGATAAAGATGATCGCCGGATAAAATCAAAAAATAATCAGCGGGGCAATCAATAAGGTTTTCAAGATTTTGCCTGACTGCGTCAGCTGTTCCCTGATACCATTTGTCATTGCCGGGGCGTCTTTCGCAGGCGAGGATGTTGACAGTAGGGCCATAAGTTTTTAATAAATGCTGATGAAGCGTTGATGCTAAAAACTGGGTGAGAACATAAACTCGTCTGATATCTGAATTAAGGGCATTAAGGATGGGAAAATCGATTAACCGGTATTTGCCTCCAACTTGAAGAGCGGGCTTTGCTTTTGATTGGGTTAAAGGAAAAAGACGGCTGCCTTCGCCCCCTCCCATTACAAGAGCTACAACCCTTTTCATATCGACAGAATTTAGTGTGCTAGACATGAAACGGGACTATAGCAATACCGTTTCGCTTCTTCAACCTTGTTTTTTGAATCTAGGATTGCCCTACCCACAATGATAAAATCGGAACCTTCATCTAATGCTTCTTGAGGCGTCCGGTAGGTCTGCCCTAAAGAGTCGCCCCTTTTATCTAAATGTATGCCGGGAGTTAAAGTCAAAAACCCTTGAGCCAGTGGCTTTTGCGAGATAAATCCGAGAACGTTATTTTTATAAGCTTCGGCCATTCTCACCGATTTTAAAGTGTATTCGGAATCGATCAGGTTTCCTTTCGAGCTCATTTCGGCCACAATCAAGCATTTGACTTGGGGGTTTTCGGCAATCAGCCCTTCAATTACACCCGGTCCCGGAACCGGGTGCAAATTCACGATATCTGCCCAGCTTGCAATTTTATAAATCCCTTTTCCGTACTGTTTTTGTACCGTTGATCCGATATCTGCAAATTTTCGATCCTCAAAGAGGAGAAAATCATGCTTTTCTTTAAGCGCGATAAGGCGATCGATTAAGCCGTTTGTAAAATCCTCAAGGATATCGATATGGGTCTTTAAAATAGAAATATAGGGTCCAAGCTCATCTGCGAGGTTTAAGAGCTCCGAGCTCTTTATAACATCGGCAGATAAGCAAAGAGGCCCTTTTTTCGCTTTAAGCGCGGCTAAATTCATGTTTCCTGATAAGGATTTTTACGTAAAAAATTTTTAATGTTGCTTACGGTTTCATGATTGATTCGATCTGAATATTCGAGCTGATCCAACACCTTTACAAGAGTTGTGACACTATGAAGGTGATAGCCGTTTTTAAGAAGATGCGCTTTTCCACCTTGCTCTCGATCGATAAGGCAGACACAGTCGCTAACTTGCAGCTTTACCTCTTCAAGCGACTTAATCGTTTCAAGTATGCTTAAGCCTGAAGTGACGATGTCTTCAATTACAAGACATTTATCGTCTTCTTTATAGATGCCTTCGACAATTCTTCTTGTGCCGTGCGTTTTCATCTCTTTTCGTTTTAAGATGAGCGGTTTTTTTAATTTATAGGAAAGAAGCGTCGCGATAGGAATTGCGGTATAGGGAACTCCGCATATGCAATCGAATTCCAGGTTTCCGATTACGCGAATGGTTTCATCGGTAATCTTATCTAAAAGCTCAGGCATGGAGACTAAGTTGCGCAAATCAATATAAACGGGAGAGTTTTGTCCGCTTTTTAGCGTAAACTGACCGGTTTTTATCGCGCCTATTTCAAAAAGGGACTGGCTAAAATCATGAGCGAGCATAAGCCTCCTTTTGTGATTTATATTCATGAGCAAGTAACGGCCGCCACATCATGCCTGTCGCAACAAAGGCAAAATCGGCGCCCGCATTAAAAAAGTCGTCAAAATGGGACGGTTCCATAATTCCGCCTCCGCCAATTAGCGTAAGGGGAATTTTTTCTTTCGCGATGATAAAGCGCGCATCGGTTACAAATTGCAGGGCGCATTCGCGAAGAGGGGCGCCGCATATACCGCTTGTAAGCCTTCCTTTTCCGAGCGCCGGCTCGCCTTTTGAGTTGATGACCTTCAAGCTGAGAGAATTGATTCCCGCAACGGCTTTAACACCTGCGCAGCTTAGGGCGACAAGTGTTTTAGCGAGAATCTTTTTATCGGGAAAATAGCCGACTTTTATTATAAGAGGCTTAGTTATGTTCTCGACAATTCTTGATGCGACTTCAAAACACGCTTCGGGATGAAGATAAAGGGCGCCTTCTTCCTCGGAAACATTGGGGCAAGAAAAGTTCGCCTCAATGATTTTAGCGCCGCTTTTTTCGGCAAGGCGCGCCGCATGGATAAAATCTTGAATGTAATGCGCGCGGCTCATACCCGGGGTCATGGTTCCCGTTACAGAAACAATTAGGGCTTGCCCTCTTCCTATCGACTGGCTTGCTTTAGGAATGTCTTCTTGCAAATAAGCTTCGCTGCGTGAGGGCATTCCGAAAGAGTTCGTTATCCCAAGCCTTTCAAGAGGAGGTTGGTTTTCTGTTTTAATCAGCTGGGGGGGGAGGCGCGATGGATCAAGAGGCGTCTCATCAACGTAGACAATGTTGGGCAGAGGATGGCCCGCAAATTCATGCGACCTGATCGTTTTGTAAGTCAAAAGATCATAGCCTAAGTCGGCGGCAAGTTTAATCCATCGGCTATTGAGCAAGGGCCCGGCAAATACGCCTATTCTCGAGGCGACTTTATAGCCTAGAAAATCGTATTTTTCATGGCCTATGCGATGAGGAATTTTTCCTGAGTAAAAGGGCCCCTCTTCGGCATTTTCGAGATAGGTCTTGTGGATATCGTATATCCCCTCAGAGGTCATAGACCCTGCCTTTTAAAATCGTATGGGTAGGCCAGCCTTGCAAAACTCGTCCGGAATAAGGACTCCAGCCGCATTTTGTCTTCTGATCCTGATCGCGAACCTCTTTTTTAAGGTTTAGATCGACTAGAACCAAATCATCCTGATGCCCCAAATTAAATATGGAGTCAATATTAGAACGAGTAAGTTCTACGATTTTATTTAACGATATCCTTCCCTGATTGTAGGCATTTAATAAAAGCGGAAGGCGCGTTTCAACCCCCGGAACTCCTGACGGAGACTCGGGATAAGGCTTTGCTTTTTCTTGAAGGGTATGAGGCGCATGGTCCGTGCCGATGACATCTATCCAATCGTCGTTTATCGCAAGCCATAAAGCGTTATGATCTTCCTGGGTTCTGATGGGAGGATTCATCTGAATCTTCGTTCCAAGCGTGTCGTAATCTTTATCGGTAAAGAATAAATGCTGAGGAGTAACTTCAATGTAGACAAGCATCTGGTCTTGTTTTGCGTCTTTTAGAAGTTCAAGCTCCTCTTTTGTTGAGACATGGCAGAAATAAACTTCGGTGTTGTATTCCTGCGCTAAATGGAGCGCTTTTTCCGTTGCTTTAATGGCGGCCTCTCTTGATCGAATTAAAGAATGGCTTCTTACATCCTGGCTTTTATAGTTAGCCTGATTTTCGTTAATGATCTTCTGAGATTCGGCATGGACCGCGACTAAAATGTTTTCTTGCGCGGCAAGCTGGAATATTCGTTCGAGCGCTTTATCATCATCAACATAAAGATGGCCGGTCGAGCCTGCCATAAACACTTTAATGCCGATGATTTTGTTTTTAACTTTTTGGATCTCTCCGATATTTTTTCCGTCGGCTCCGAAAAAGAGGCCGTAGCGTAAAGGAATGTCGACACGTTTTAACTGCTGATCGATTCTTTTAACTTTTTCGTCCATGCGAAGCATCGTCACCATGGGAGGTTCATTGTTCGGCATGTCAAATACGGTCGTAACTCCGCCCGCAATCGCTGCTTGCGCGCCGGTTCCGAAATCCTCTTTATATTCTTGTCCGGGAGTTCTAAAGTGAACATGGGGATCGATTAAAGCGGGAAGAGCCGTTAGCCTTCCTTCGCATTCTATGGTTCTTTCTACGGGACCTTCAAACTTTAATGTGGTCGTGCGTCCGTCGAGCGTTTTAACATCTTTTATCGTTACGTCAGGCATACAGATCTCTTTAATCCGATTTTTCTTTTACATGAGTTGGTAATTTTACAATACATTCGTTAACTTTAAGAGATTATTTATAGCAAACATCTCTTTTTCAAAATGGGAGCCGGGCAGGCATACAGGTCTTTTCAAATCTAATTTTTTAATGTATTTACTAGGTATTTTTGAGGTTTTTTCATTAGCTTTCAGAGAATATATATCGGCTTCATTTCTTTCTCCAGAGAACCGAACAATTTTAAGCTGCCAGGGTTCAGTTTCAGTAATAAAATAATCGCCCTCTTTGCCATCTCTTGCCAATAAATAAGCCATTTCATGCGTTAAAAGGGCAGGAACAAAACCTTCAATCTTAAATAAAGGCGTATAGGCAAATAATAAAAAACAATAGTCGTATAATTTGGATTTAAAAATTAATTCGTTGATTGAAGTAAATGTTCGCTCATTAAACGACCAGCAATAATTATTGTTATCGAATACAAGCTTGGCAATTAATTGATAAATTTTTCGGTCTAAATGAACAAATGTAAACAGAAGCTCGCAAAAACCTTCTCCCTGACTAATTAAATAAGTGCCTGGCAGATAGGGGAAGTCTTTTAGTTTTTGCAGGGCATTATCGGGTTGAACGTTATAGTACTCCGGCCGGTTTATAGCTTCGCTGTATTTGATCGTGTATAAAGGAGGTGTCATGCAGATTCCATTTTCCTTGGCAAAAAGCGCACTCTAACTGTATTGACTTGAATCTTCTCTCGATACGGAATCGGGTTGGAATCGATTCAGAATGGGAGATGCACTTTGTATTATGGCATTCAAATACGCCGTTTACCTCTTGAGCAAGAGGAGGCTTGAATTTTTCGACAACTTTTTGATCTTTTATAATAGAAAGAGTCGATCTAGGGGCAAAAAGGGCTACGGCTTCAACTTCTTTAGGCGTAAGGAATTTTCCTTCAATTTTTATGACGTCTTTTTGACCCATTTTATTGCTGGATAAACGGATGCCGATAGTAACAGATAACTCCGAGTCGACAAGGCCGAGCAATTTGTAGATTTGGCATGATTGCCCCGGCTCAATATGATCGATTACCGTTCCATCGGTAATTTCATTAATAATCCGTGTATTCATAGACCTCTAAGTAGGGTATGGATTAAGGCCTGCCGTACGATTAAACCATTGTCAGCCTGCTTAAAATAAAGGGCGTGATCCGTTTTGTCGATTTCAACCGGCAGTTCCTTTTGCCTGGGTAAAGGATGAAGAATTTTTAAAGTCGGTTTTGCTTTTTCTAAAGTTTTTAAGCTAAATGCAAGAGGCGCTGCATCCTCAAGATTTGAGCGCTCTAGCTGTCTTCTCGTCATATAAAGAACATCAAGCTTATCAATAATTTCATCAAAGCTTCGATAAAAAGCAAACTTGATTCGGTTTTCTTTTAAAACATCTAAGGTGCGGGGCGGAGGCTCAAGTTCTGGAGAGCAGATAAAGCTGATTTTTGGAGAAAAATGCTTTAATCCTCTCACTAAGCTATTAATCGTCCGGCTATATTTTAAATCGCCCGATATGCCTATTTCAAAATTATTAATGTCGTCGAACGTGTCCCATAATGTAAAAATATCGGTTAGGGTTTGAGTGGGGTGTTCATTAGATCCATCCCCGCCATTGATGACAGGAACCGAGCTGAATTCACTTGCGAGCCTTGCCGCGCCCTCTTTTGGATGACGCAGAACGATTAGGTCTGAAAGCCCCTGAACGATCCGTATCGTGTCGCTTAAAGTCTCTCCTTTTTCAACAGACGAGGTGGCCATATCGCTAAAGCCAATTACAGATCCGCCAAGTTTCAGGCAGGCGCTCTCAAAAGAGAGGCGTGTGCGAGTTGAGGGCTCATAAAAAAGGGTCGCCATCACCTTTCCCGTCAATTCCCGGTCAATGGGCCATTTGGCTTTTTCAAATAAAGCAATCATCTCTTCTTTGTCGATATCATCGATCGAGATGAAATGGGAGATTTGGGTCGTTAGCATACGGTGTACTCCGCAAGGGCTTTTGGATAACTTTTCTTTTTTGTAAGGGATAACGCCTGAAGCAAAACAATAGCAAGCTGCATATTTGTGATGAGAGGGATATGGCAGTCAATCGCGAGTCGCCGTATCTTAAATCCGTCGGACGCAGCTGTCTGATTCGTCTCGCGGCTTGGAATATTTATGATTAAATCGATTTCCCTTTGATGGATGGCCGTTAATACCGACGGTTCTTTTCGTTCTGACGCTTTATATAAAAAGGTCGATGGTATTCCTGATCGTGAAAGAGCCGCATGGGTATTTTCTGTCGCAAAAATTTCCCAGCCTTGTTCAGATAGCTTTTTGACATACGGAATGATTTTGTCTTTTCTTTCTCCGCCAACAGTTAATAAAAGCCTTTTTCCCTTTATTTCCTGATCCGAGGCAAGATAGGAATTTAAAAAAGCTTCGAAAAGATCTGAACCCAGCGCCGCGACTTCGCCGGTCGATGCCATTTCCACATGGGCAACCGGATTTGCTCCCTTTAAACGGTGGTAGGAGAACTGAGGGCTTTTAACTCCGACATAATCGAGATCAAGCGACTCGTAAGGCGTAAATTCCACTTTTCCAAGGAGAGCGTCGCAGAGTTTATCAATGAGAGGATATTTCGTTACTTTCGATACGAAGGGGAAAGAGCGGGAAGCTCTCACATTCATCTCGATTACTTTTAAATGATTGTCGTAGGCGATTAGCTGCAAATTGAAAGGGCCCGATAGATCAAGCGCCTTCACAATCTTTTTGGCTATTTGCTTCGCTTGCCTAATCGTTTCAAGATAGAGTTTTTGCGGGGGCAAAACGATCGTCGCATCTCCTGAATGAATCCCTGCGTTTTCTATATGTTCCGAGATCGCTTCAAAGACAATTTGCCCTTTAAAGGCAACGCCATCAATTTCAAGTTCTTTGCCATTTTCGATAAATTTTGAGAGGACAACCGGATAGTCGTTTGTGACGCGGCTTGTTTCCGTTAAATACTGAACGAGCTCCTTATGTTCCGCAATGACGCTCATAGATGCGCCTGATAGAACATAGGAGGGGCGCACTAATAGGGGGTATCCCGCCTTTTTACCAAATTCAAGGGCCTTTTCAAGCGTTGTCACCTCTGTCCATTCAGGCTGATCGATTTCAAGCGATTCAAGAAGTTCCGAGAATTTCTTTCTATTTTCGGCTCGGTCGATGGATTCGCCAGATGTGCCTAAAATGCGGATATTATGGCGTGTGAGGGGGTATGCAAGATTATTCGCAATTTGACCGCCAACCGAAACTACGACTCCGCTCGGGTTTTCAAACTCGTAAAGATCGCGGACCCTTTCTTCCG
Organism: uncultured bacterium; assembly: GCA_964483465.1. GTDB lineage: Bacteria > Chlamydiota > Chlamydiia > Chlamydiales > Parachlamydiaceae > CAZABG01. The sequence continues at coordinate 3,894 of CAZABG010000078.1, read as the reverse complement.
TCAATTCTTCAAAATATAGTCTATCCGATTCATCAAAGTCGGTTGAAACGGTTTCGGGATTTGAATTAAGTATGAAAGTTTTTAACCCCTTCTTGCGCATGGTTCTTGATAAGTTAACCGCGCACCAATCGAATTCTACGGAAGATCCGATGGAATAGGGTCCTGATCCAATAATCATGATCCCTTCATTTAAAGGAGCGACGTCATTTTCTTTCGCGTTATAGGTTGTATAAAGGTAATTGGTTACCGCATCAAATTCGCCGGCGAGCGTGTCAATCTGCTTTACTTTTGGAATTATCCCATCTCTTTTACGCTGGGAGCGGATATCTTCTTCTTTTAACCCTCTTGCTTTTGCGATCGCTTTGTCTGAAAATCCTTTTTGCTTTAGGACTTTGATAGGTTCATTAATTAAATCGGTATGAGCAAGATCGAGGAGGGGGTATAAGAACCATCTGTCGATTTTGGTGAGAGAAAATGCCTCTTCAACCGTTCCCCCCTTTTTAAAAAACTGATAGAGGGCAAAAAGCCTGCGATCGGTAGGGTGGATCAGCTCGTCTTTAATGTTAGGGATAGGCTGAGGATAATCGGTGATACCCGATGCGCCTATATTCAACATCCGGATAGCTTTTTGAAGCGCCTCTTGAAAGGTTCTGCCGATTGCCATCACTTCGCCGACACTCTTCATTTCAGAGCCGATGCGTCGATCGGATTTAAGCTTTTGAGTATCCCATCGAGGTATTTTTACCACAATATAGTCAAGCGCCGGCTCAAAAAAGGCGGTTGTTTTTAAAGTCGATTGGTTAAGAAGCTCGTGTAATTTTTTTCCGAGCTGTAATTTGGTTGAGATATAAGCAAGAGGGTAGCCCGTTGCCTTAGATGCAAGCGCGGAAGAGCGGGAAAGGCGGGCATTTAATTCGATGACTCTGAAATCGCCGTTCGCCGGATTGATAGCATATTGGATATTGCATTCGCCGATAATTTTTAGGTGTTCCACAATCTTGAGCGATACTTCTCTCAACGTATGGTACTCTTGATTGGTGAGTGTCTGCGAAGGGGCGCAAACAATACTTTCGCCCGTATGGACACCCATCGGATCGAAATTTTCCATATTGCAAATAACAAGCGATTCGCCGAAAGAGTCGCGTATGATTTCATATTCAAGCTCTTTATAGCCCTCTAGATACTCCTCGATTAATACCTGAGGCACATTTTTCAAGACGATCGAGGTTCTTTCCCTCAATTCCTCTTCGCTTGAAACTTTTCCCGAACCGAGGCCGCCAAGTGAAAAGGCGGCGCGCATCATTAACGGGTAGCCAATATTTTTCGCGGCCGTGACCGCCTCTTCTGTTGTTTCGCAAGCAAAACTTTTAGGGCTTTTTACTTGGATCTCTTCTAGCTTTTCGCAAAAGAGTTTGCGGTCTTCTGAAACACGGATCGTTTCAATCGAAGTTCCTAATACTTTTATTCCCTTAAGGTGGCCTAAATCATGCAGCTTTAATCCAAGATTAAGCGCCGTCTGACCCCCCACGCTTATAAGAAGGGCATCCGGTTTTTCTTTTTCAATGATTTGGACAGCCGTCTCCACATTCAACGGCAGCAGGTAAATCACGTCGGCAGTTCCGGGATCCGTTTGTACGGTTGCAATATTTGGATTGAGAAGGATGGTTTGATGCCCCTCCTCTTTTAATGCTTTAATCCCTTGAGAGCCGGAATAGTCGAACTCGCCTGCCTGTCCAATTTTTAAGCCGCCCGATCCAAGGATTAAAACTTTCATAAACGTCTTCTACTTCTAAAAGTTCGGGTAATTTTTGAAAAATGTCTCATAATTTTTCTATAAATTGGTCAAATAAATAACGCGTGTCATGAGGTCCTGGATAGGCTTCAGGGTGAAATTGAACGCTGAAGAACGGTTTTTCTACGTGTTTTATCCCCTCTGTAGATCCATCGTTTAAATTTTTAAAATTTATCACCCATCCTTTAGGAAGGGTTTTTTCATCTATTGCGTAGCCGTGGTTTTGCGATGTCAAATAAGCATGATCCCTTTCAACATCGAGACAAGGCTGATTATGTCCCCGATGGCCAAATTTCAATTTGTACGTTTTGGCTCCTGCCGCAAGCGCCATTAATTGCGTTCCGAGGCAAATGCCAAAGATAGGTTTTTCTTGCTTCATCGCTTTTTGCACAAGCTTTACACTTATCATGCAATCGGTGGGATCGCCAGGACCATTGGATAAAAAAAGACCGTCATAGGGTTCATTTGTGAAATCATAGTCGTAGGGGCATTGTATCACTTCAACACCGCGCTTAACGAGCTCGCGTAAAATGTTATGCTTCATGCCGCAATCAAGCGCGATCACTCTTTTTTTTCCGCTGCCATGTTTTTTAATTTCTGGCGTGGAAACCGTTTTAACTAGCGCATTATACTGGGGATGCTCTCTTCGCGGCTCTTGAATGCTCGATACGATTTCGCCGGCGGTTGTTCCCTTTTCCCTTAAAAATTTGGTAAGGGCGCGTGTATCGACGTTTGCGATTACAGGTACGCCTTGTTCTTTCAGCCAGGCAAGAAGTGTCTGTTCACTTTGATAATGGCTTGGATTATGGCAAAGGTCTGCGATGACTACGCCCTCTGCCCAGATTTTTTCCGATTCCCATAGCTCTTTTGGCGGAACGCCGTAGTTGCCGATTAGGGGATAGGTAAATACAACAATCTGGCCAGCGTAACTAGGGTCGGTAAGCGTTTCGATATAGCCGGTCATTCCGGTAGTAAAGACGATTTCTCCCGGGTAAATTCCCGTTTGATAGGAAGGGGATACTCCCTCAAAGACTGCATCGGATACTCTTAGCAGGGATGGTTCCATCGCGCGCCACTATACTGGTTTTGACTAATAAAATCCCAAAAATATCTTCATTAGTCCTATAATTGGCGTATGTCTTTGGCAAGTCGGATTGGCAACTTTTTTAAATCGATAAAACGGTGGTTAAAAAACCCTGGTAATCGTCGCCGTCTTTATACAACTATTGCCATAATAGCGACGCTTTTTTTAGTTCGCAGTTGTTATCAATATGTTTTTAAGACCGTCGAGCCTTTTGTCATCGCCCGCGACGCTACCTGGTATCCGCTAAGCTTTGCCGGCAAAGAAAAGAATATGCTTGGGTTTAGCGACGATCTTTTAATTGAAATCGCCCGGCTAAAAAATCTTCAAATCAATTTAACGCAAGCCTCGCGTGGAGATCTTTTTGAGATGCTCGATTATGGCGGCGCCGATGCCATCTTGACTTCTCTTACTCCAACATCCACAACAAGCGAACAATATCTCTTTTCCTCCATTTACTATCCGCTAGGCGCGGTTCTTCTTGTCGAGCCTTCCTCTAAAATTTATTCGCTTGCCGATATGGAAGGAAAATATTTAGGCGTGCTGCGCGGATCGCCCGTGCTTTTTAATATTACAAAGTATCCGCCACTTAAAGTAGTTCCGTACGATCGGCAAACGAAGATGCTTGAAGATATTATTGACGACAAAATCGATGGGGCTCTCCTTAATCAGCTCGTCGCCTTTAATCTTGTTAATGGCTACTACAAGGGGCGTTTGCAGATTGTCACCCAGCCGCTCACCAACGAGGGGCTTCGCCTTGCCGCTTATCATTCTTCGAAGAACCAGCAATTTATTGATGCGTTTAATGAGGGTTTAGAAGAGCTTTCCGCCTCCGGCAAGTATAAAGAGCTCCTCCTCAAGTGGGATCTCTACGATCCCTACAACGCCGTCGAACAACCAAAATAATCCGATTCTTTAGATCGTCTGGCACAATTTTTTAATGGTTGAATTGGGTGGATCCAACACTGATTCATATTGGTTTTTCAGGTTAGATTCCTTTTGGAAGTCGGGTACAAGTGCT
>CAZABG010000077.1:0-11693 GCA_964483465.1 uncultured bacterium | reverse complement strand
TATGCGGTTTGGAACACTATACTTTAGCCAACAAAATTATTAATAAAATCAAACCTGAGAATAGAGAAGCGTTCAAATTACGCTACGGATTATGCCCAGAGTATTTTGAATTAATAAAATCCAATCCAGAGTATTTCGCTGCCTTTAATTCGAAAGATGGAGCCGCCTTAAAAAACTTAATTGAAAGAGATAAACAACCTGAATATTTCATAAATATTCTTAATAATATAATTCTAGTTTTTTTTAACCTTGATGAATTTAGTAACAATAAAGACTTTGATAAAGCGATAAAATCCCTTTTGCCTATTCGTCACGTAGATCTCAGATCTAGCATCCTAAAGGACGTTGTAAAAGCTTTTTATAATCATAGCCAAGATGAGCTTGATAAATTTATTGGCTCATTGGAACCGTCCGAAAAAGATGTTGTCTATTTTGAATTGGCGAAGAGTAAAATAAGTTACAGAGATGCGCAAAATTATGCTCTAAAAATAGAAAACGAGGGCTTAAAAAAGAAAGCTTTAGTCTTTAACGGGCTTCAGAGAGTTAATGAGTGTAAAGAACTCCTAAATAGTCAAAGCCATGAGATTCGGATATTAATAAGCAAACATAGTTATTTGCGTGCATTAGATCAAATTATAATAGACGATCTTCCGTATTCTCTTCGAAATTATATCTTGAGGATAGCGGCTGAGCATTATGTTAGTACAAAGAAATGGGCAAGCTTAGAAGCTGTTATAAATCAAATTTCATTTGAGGATGTAAAAAAGGCTTATCAAGTCATTCTGGATAAAGTCTCTGTTGAAGAGAGAGCAAAGACCGAATTTTATCTCAAAATAGATCAGGCTTTTTTCCTAGAGAAGGTAATCACCGAAGTCGATCATTTAGATCCTTCTCTTCAGGATGACTTTAATGCCTATATCGCTTGCATGTCAGCTTGGTTTAATAGTGCCTTAACGTGTGCTAAGAAAATAAAAAATTCTGCAAGAAGAGATGATGTTCTTGCTCAGATTGGTCATACTGAGATTTATAAGCTTGAAGTCATGTCTGATTTTATCAAATTGAAAGCTCTATTAAAAAAAGATATTCATGAAGCGGAAGCTTTTGTAAAAGACGCAGGATCTCCTTCTCTAACATTGTATTTTGCTAAACGAGCCATTAGGCATTTGATTCACAGAGATAAATATGATGAAGCTTCTAAATACCTAGAAATGATTCCATTTATAGATTTAAGGGAAGATTTCCAGAACGAAATAGAAACTGATAAAAACAAAAGAGCCGACAATTTAGATTACTTTAAAAATAATTTAGATCAGAAAATCTTTTTTGGAGAGTATTCAGATGCTTTAGTAGCGGTGGAAAAAGAGAAAAAATTAGCTTTTAAAGAAATTGGGTATCGTCTCCTTGCTACTCAAACGTTAGATTCAGAAACTGCAGAGAAGGCTGGTAAACTATTAGAAGTTCGTCCTGAAAATTGCCTTATAAACCTATCTGGAATGAAAGAATTAGAACCTTTTAAAGGGCTCATTAATAGCAAAAAATTCTCTGATGCAAGAGCACTTGTATTGAGCGCTGAAATCAATAAAAGTTGGCATTTTACTTTAAATTTATCAATTACCTGTACGGAAGTTGCAGAGTTGATAGAGCAAAAAGAGTGGGATATAGCATTAGCCCAGATAAGCACAATCCCCTATAGAGACGTAGAAAGAGACTATCGTTTAAAATTAGCAAAAGCACGGTCACAAGCCCTATATCCTAATCTAGCTCATGCCTTGGTAAATGCAGGTGTCATTGCTGATAGCTACCTTGCTGATCAATTAAAAGCAGGTCTTGCAAATAACAAAGTTGACAGTGTCTTCAAAGATGTTGAAGGGGTTGATGTTTCTCAGTTCATAAATAGTATTTTCAATCACTATTTCGCAAAACAGAATTATCAAAAAGCTTTAGAGATTGCCTTTTTAAGTAAAAATTATGAAGATTATTTAGAAAAAATTGTCTTTGGATACCTTTACAATGCAAAGGATGAAGGTTTTGACCTTTTGAAATATTATCCGATTCATCAAGAGACAAAATTCATTAAACAAGCTTTAAGAGCAATTTACTTTAAAAATGAAGCTTTTAGAGAAAAACTAATCTCAGCTTATCCAGGAAAGCTGATCGATCTCGAAAGACAATTCGTCAAGATAATTGAAGCCTCACGTGATATTACTCAAGCACAAGAGTTACTAAAAAGAATAAAGAATGAGTCTTGTATTGAAGAGGCTAAGTTAACCATCGCCAAAAAATTTGGTGATTTTAGAGCTTATGTTGATGCTGGATCTTTTTCTATAGGGTATTACCTTAAAGATTTTAAAAGCGCCTTAAGAACCTCAACTATCAAATATTCTATAGAAGATCTTACCTATATAGAAGAGAGACTTGATCTACTAAAATTAGAATTTATGTCTGACGATATACTGAAAGAATTGTATAGTCTCTTGGGAGAATTGTACGTTAATTATCATAGAACGCGTCTCCAAGGAAAAGTAAAAGTATAAATTGTGGGCAAGACAAGGGCGGCCATTGCCGCCTTTGCCTAATGGGTAAAAATGCTATTAGTATCAGCATAACTAAAATTTTAATCATCGTACAAAGATGAGTGCAGATTTAGTTAAACAGCATCTGCCGAATGTTGAATTCATTAAATACTAGTGAAGTATGATTATTTCGTCGGAGGTGATTCTTTCACGATACTTTGCCATTATCGTTACCATTTGGGTAACGTTATGGATGGAAGCAAGCGTTTGCGCTGTAAGCTCGGACGCTTTAAAAAGGTGGTGCAAGAAGGCGCGCGTGTATTTTTTGCAGGTTGAACAGCTGCAAATAGGTTCGAGTGGTTCTTCTTAAAAATCCTACTTAGATTTATTAGAATACTGTATTTGTTTATGAAGATTTTAGTGAATGAAATATTATACTAAAATATGCATTAAAAAAATTCGTAATTAATTCTATTTGCCTACAGTTTTTCTTTACTGTAATTCCTTCTAAATTCATCTATCCAAGAAACTACGCTTTGTTTCTGTTCTGTTGCAGCTTGAGCTCTAATATCATCTAATTCCTGATTTAGATTATTTAGTATTTGGTTTTCAATCGCCCAATTTAATAGCTCTTTATCTTTATATAATCCGGTTTTGAGAGTGTCTACATCTAGATGATTGTTTTTTAAAAGCCATTCAGCAATATTTGTAGAGGGTGGTGCCATTATACCAAGACAATCAACTAGTTCAGCTGTTATTTCTTGATTGGTTGGAAGAGGAAGATTCTTTTCTTTTGCCCAATTCAGAACTTCAATGTGATTTAATCGAATGCATGACAATAATACCCTATTGTCAAGGGGTATATTTTTATTTAATGCCCATTCAAGCACATTTAGATGGCCATTACCAGAAGCAACTCTTAAAAAAAGCGATTTAATCGACTCAGGGTTTCTTTCATACGCCCAATTTAAAACTTCCACCTTTCCTTTATATGCCGCTTCCGCTAAGTAATTACTAGGTTCAGGCAAGCGAATTGCCCTGAAATATTCTAAAAACTCAACACGACCAAATCCTGCAGCAAATTCATAAAGTGTGCGAAGTGTGCCCATTTTTAAAAAGGAGTCTGGACACTTCTTGATCAGAAATTTTATTACATCAAGATGGTTCATTTCAAAGGCAGGCATTGCAATATGAACAAAGTCTAATATGTCTTCTTCAGAGATTGGAATTATGCTAAAGTTATTTTCTAACCAATTCAAAATATCGACTCGATTATGTTGCGCAGCAAGATCAGCAAGGTCATATACGGCCGTTTTGGTGAATAGTATACGATTTTTATCATCATGCAAAATCCAATCTAAGATTTTAGTATGCCCCCCTTGTACTGCTGCCTTTGCAATCTCAATCACCTGCCATTTAGCATTGTTTGTTTTAGCCCATTTTAAAAGCTCAAGATTTCCTTCTCGAGCGGAGTCAACAGCAAAATCACTATCTTTAGATAATTTAGGCTGGAGCCGGTTCATCGTCTCTTTTGTATCCTTTGAAGCATAAGAGGAGCTTGTCATGGCACTTTTTCCGGCAAAGCTACCGATATGTCTAATTAAATCAGGAGAAAGACTTTTTATTGGAAAATGATTGTCGCGGTTTACTTTTTCTACCGTCATTTTAAATGTTTCAAAATCATATTCTTGAACGTGTTCAAAGGTGGGCTTTATAAAATCAGGTAAATTACTTTCTCTAAGAATATAAATTTTTCTATTATCTTTAGTGACTACTGAAGTGCACTCTTCATTTAAACGTTTTAAAATGGTGGGATCTTTTGCAACCACCTCCGTTGGGAGGTAGTAATCTTTATAACCTTGCTGATACCAAGAATAGTTGAAGCTCATAATGGCTCCTTTTACATTTACTTGCTAATTAAAATTATAAAACATTTAAGATGTTGTGTAAATTGATGTGTTAATAATTAATAAAATATTAACATAAACCATGTCTAATGATTTTGAGTGCGCTAAGATCTCGTCTCATTTAACCTTATAAAGCCAAGTTATTTAATGTCATTTTGAGTAACGATGTGAGAGTTAGAATTCGGCCTTTGGCTTGGCAGGATGCAAAATCCTCATATCTTGTGTTTAGACATTATCTGCGAGAATGCTCTCTCGATATTTTGCCATTATCGTTACCATTTGGGTAACATTATGAATGGAAGCAAGCGTTTGCGCTGTTAGCTCGGACGCTTTAAAAAGGTGGTGCAAGAAGGCGCGCGTGTATTTTTTGCAGGTTGAACAGCTGCATGTTGGATCGAGTGGCGAAAATTGGTCCTCATTCATTTTCTTTCTTAAATCAAGAGGCCCTTGAGAAGTTATTACGATGCCGTGGCGCGCCGCCCTTGTCGGATAGGAACTATCAAACGTGTCGATGCCGGAATTGACTCCGTATTGAATGGATTCAAGATCGCCGATTCCAAGCAGATGGATGGGACGAGCAGGATCAAGATGGGCAGGCGTATAGTCTAAAAGCTTGAAAAGCTCCTGCTTTGTTTTTCCAAGGCTTCCGCCTATTGCAAAACCATCAAAAGGTAAATTATTGGCGAATTCACAGCTTCTTTTACGCAGTTCAGGATCGATTCCTCCATGAACCACCGAAAACATGGCTTGGTTATTAGGGTTTTTCAAGTGATGATCAAGCGATCGTTTTTCCCAGCGATGAGTTCTTTCAAAGGAATCAAGAAGAACTTTTTGATCGATATGATAGGGAGGCAGCTCATCAAAAGGAATGATTATATCCGCCCCAAGGTCCTTTTGAGCATCGATGGATGTTTCTGCGGTGAGTAAGATTTTTCTTCCGTCGCGATAAGAGCGGAAGAGAACGCCCTCTTCATTTATTTTAAGGACGTGGCCATCTGTTTTTTTCTGCCCTCGGCTTTTTAGTTCGTTCGCAACTCCCCCATAAGCTAAAGAAAAAACCTGAAAACCGCCTGAGTCGGTAATAATTGGCGCCTTTCTTCCAATATAGTTATGAAGCCCCCCTGCTTTTCGAACCACTTCCGTTCCGGGCTGGAGCATCATGTGATAGGTATTGCAAAACATGAGCTGAAGGCCGGCTTCTTCAACAGGAACATTGTCGATAGCTTTCAAAGTGCCATTGGTTCCTACCGCTACAAAATTCGGGGTGTCGATAACGCCATGAGGAGTCGTAATTCTTCCGACTCTTGCCCTTGATTTTTTGGATTGATGAACAATTTCAAACTTGAAGCTCATGCGTAAATCTTTCTGGTAAAGGCAAGCGCCGGATTAAGAGACAAAATGAGTATTGCTTTGACAGTATAGCTAAAGAGCATGATATCAGTTAGCGAGGCTGCCATCCCCGATAAAGCGAATAGGGTAAACAAAAGAGTGTCGACGCCTTGCGAAAAAAGCATCGTAACAGATGATCGAACGGGAAAGGATAAGCTCGTTCTTTCTTTAATCTTATTAAAGAGCCATATGTCAATACGCTGCGCGATAAAGAAAACAAGAAGCGAAGATATTACAATCCGAGGAGCCGGCGTTAATAACAATGCATAAGCATCGTGGCTCCAATCGGAGGCGCTTGGCTTATAGGCTAAATGCGCAAGGCTTAAAATGACAAAAGAGCCCTGCATAAAGAGAGAAACGATCGATGAGCGCGATGCTTCCTCTTTGCCAAAACGTTCTTGGATAATATTAAGTGTAAGAAAAGCTCCGACTGCAAAAGCATCGCTTGCCGTTACGGTAAAATGAAAAAGATCAACTTGTTTTAAGATGAAAAAGTTAGCCAGGATCAATTCCAAGCCCATCCAGCCGATAAGCGCCTCTTTGCCAAGTCGAGAGGCGATAGCGGTAAAGGCGGCAATGATCGCGACGTAGAGAAAAAAAACAAGTTCGTTAGGCACTTAAATCCTTCAATTGATGTTTAGGATTTAAAGACTCGACATATCTTCTTTCATAACTATCTGCAAAAAGGATCATGGGCTGATCATTTTTGTCTTTAACGATAAGCGACTGAGTCGTCTTTTGAAAAGTGCTAAGATCCCCTATGATCCAGGCAGAATAACTGTAAGGCAGCTTTTCAAGCTTGGTTTCGCAATTGTATTCATCTTTTAAGCGATACTGCATCACTTCAAATTGGAGCTGGCCTACGGCTGCGATGATAAAATCCCCTGAAAGATCCATCGGCTTTAAAAGCTGGACCGCGCCTTCTTGCGTAAGCTGGTTCAACCCTTTGTCGAAGGCTTTTCTTTTGCTTACATCTTTTGGATAAACTTTCGCGAAAATTTCCGGTTGAAAGCTTGGGAGAGGTTTGTAATTAAATCCCCCTTTTATGGAAATCGTATCGCCAATTGAGAACACGCCCGGGTTGATAACACCGATCACATCCCCTGCAACCCCGATCGCAACGGTAGTCCTCTCCCCTGCCAGCATGCTGTGAGGTCGATTTAAACGGATTTCACGATTTAGACGATGATGCTTTACCACGATATCTTTTTCAAACTCGCCTGAGCATATGCGTATGAAGGCCATAGAATCGCGATGGCGCGGATCCATGTTGGCCTGAATTTTAAATACATATCCTGAAAAGGGCGCGGTAAAGGGATCGATAATAATTTCGCCGCTTGCCGTATCTGCAGGACGTTTATAGGGGTGAGGCGCAAGCTCAATAAAGGCATCGAAGAAAGGCTCGATACCAAAGTTCGTTAATGCGGAGGCGAAAAAAACAGGCGTGATCTCCCCTTTTAAAAACCTTTCTTGGCTGAAGGGCGTTCCTGCACCCTCTATCAAATCGAGGTCAAGTCTCACTCTATCAGCGTCATTAGGATTAATGAGTTTTAACGCCTCTTCAAGAGGTTTCTTCTCAATCAAGGCTTTTTGAGCCCCGCGTGTCGCGGTCTTTATAAAGATTAACACTTGCTTTTCGGCTCTGTCATAGACTCCGGTAAATTCTTTTGCGACACCGATCGGCCAGTTCATCGGACAAGATTCAATTTTTAAAACCTCTTCTACTTCTTGAAGAAGATCAAAAGGCTCTTTACCCGGCATGTCCATTTTGTTGATGAAGGTGAGAACGGGAATGCCTCTTAGGCGGCAAACTTCAAATAATTTCCTTGTTTGCTTTTCCACCCCTTTTGCGGCGTCAATCACCATGATAGCGCAGTCGGCTGCCGTCAAAGTCCTATAGGTGTCTTCAGAAAAGTCCTGGTGGCCAGGCGTATCAAGAACGTTGATAACGCAGTCTTTATATTCAAACTGCATGGCCGAAGCGGTAATCGAAATACCGCGTTCTTGTTCCATCGACATCCAGTCGGATGCGGCCATTTTTGAAGATTTTCTTCCCTTAACCATTCCGGCGGTTTGAAGCATTCCGGAATAAAGGAGCAATTTTTCGGTAAGCGTTGTCTTTCCGGCGTCAGGATGGCTGATGATAGCGAAAGTTCTTCGCTTTTTAATTTCGGTTTCTAATGTCATAAATTTATTATAAGAGATGTTTGCAAAAACAGCTTTGCCCTAAAAACCGATGATTTTGGAGCTGTTTTCGAACGGCATCCCTGCTGCCCTTGTCCACACGAGGAAGTTGAACCCTTTGAGGGTCTACTTGCGAGAGTGGATGAAAACCGCCCCAAAAGGGCGTTTTTGTATTCAATAAAGTTTTGCAAATGTCTCTGAAATAATGAATTATAACCTACCCTTTGCCGATACGTCAAGGAGTAGTATACTTAAGTTGATTGTAAGGAGGGTTCTATGACGGTCACGCTTATTATTTTAGCTGTTTTGGCGGTTCTTGCTCTGTGGGGCGTTGGAATTTATAACCAACTCGTTCGTCTCAGCAACCAGGTTAAAAATGCCTGGAGCCAAATTGATGTCCAGCTTCAACGCCGTTATGACCTTATCCCTAATTTGATTGAGACCGTTAAAGGATACATGGGCTATGAAAAAGGTACCCTTGAAGCCGTTGTTCAAGCGAGAAGCGCCGCGATTCTTGCTCGCGATAAAATTGAAAAGGCAGGCGGGCCAACTCAAGCTTCCATCAAAGACCTCCTTGCTGCTGAATCGACCTTAAAAGGCGCTCTTGGCAATATTTTTGCTTTAGCTGAAAATTACCCTCAGCTCAAGGCGTCTGATAACATGAAGGTTCTTCAGGAAGAGCTATCAAGCACTGAAAATAAAGTGGCCTTTGCGCGCCAGGCTTATAACGACCAAGTCATGTCCTATAACACCTATCAGCAGGAATTCCCAAACGTCCTCTTTTCCTCATTCTTTGGCCACCACCCTGCCGATCTTTATGTCGTACAAGATGAGCAGGTGAGAAAACCTGTAAAAGTAGAATTTTAAGAGGTTTTAATGGCTATCAATTTCTGGCTTGCCCAAGAACAGGCCAAGAAGCGGACCCGCTGGATTATTGTCCTATTTGCTGCCCTTACTTTATTCGTTTCGGCTTTGATCGATATCGCGTTTAGAGCTTTTTTTGAATCTTATGACTATTCAAGCTTCCCTTATGCGGCCCTCCTTTTTTCAGGAGTGACCGTTCTTGTCGCCCTTTTTAACTACTCAAAATACTTGAACATCGGGGGCGCTTATGTCGCAGAAACCGTAGGCGCTTTCAAAATACATCCAAAAAGCGACAATCCAAAAGAACGCATGCTGATGAATATCATGCAAGAGATGTCGATTGCTACCACCCTGCCTGTTCCTGAAGTCTACATTCTTGAAAATGATCAAATAAACGCGTTTGCCGCGGGAACTTCACCTGAAAACGCGGCTATTTGTGTAACGACGGGCGCGCTTAATCAACTATCACGCGATGAGCTACAAGGGGTCATCGGACATGAATTTGGCCATATCTACAATCATGACATGAAGTTAAGCATGAAACTTTCTGCGATGCTGATGGGCTTCTACTTTATATTCTACATTGCCTTCAAAATCTTTCAGTTCAATTCTTTTTCCCGGGAAGACAACCGTCTTGGCGGGGGGATTGTCGTTGCTCTCATTCTCCTCGTTGGAGGCTCTCTCTCCTATTTTGCAGGAAAAATCCTCAGTTCAATGGTGTCTCGCGAGCGCGAATATCTTGCGGACGCATCGGCCGTCCAATTCACACGAAATCCCGATGGCCTTATCGGCGCACTGAAAAAAATTCAGAAAGAAGTCAATCGTACCGAAATGCCTAAAACGGGCCTTGCCTTTAACCATCTTTACTTTGATCACTATACGTTGACAAGTCTCTTTGCGACGCACCCCCCTATCGAGAAACGGATCCAAGCTCTCGAAGGTAAAACGTACGAACCTTAAAAGGGCTTAATTTTTACTCCTCAATACGCCGAATTAAAAATAGTATTGTTTTTGTTAAATTCAAATAAATGTTTTTAATAATTTAAAATATCAATCAAAAAGCATATAATTTCATCCCATACATTAATGGGAAAGCTATGATAACAAGCATTTCAACCAAACCTATTTACAATACGGCGCCAACACCCGAAATAGTAAAAAATGAATTTGCTGAAATTATCGCCAAATTGGGTAAAGAGGCAGCTCAGGAAAAATGCTGGAAACGGGTAACGGAGCAAAAGAACGGAAAAGATGTTCTTATCGCAGCAAAAGTTTTCAGCGACATTTATCCTTCCTCAACTAAAGAACCGACGAGGTTTGAATTTGCAGATAACACAACCCTTTCTCTTTCTTCTTCTCAACTAGAGGCGTTAAAAAAAGACTCAAGAACGATTAGCGATCTTCTTGATGATGCCGAAGGAAACCATATTCCATTAACTCAGATAAGCAGGCTTCAATTTTTAGCCCTTTTAAATATCCTTTATCCTACCGAATCTTTTGAGAAAGCCGCCCTTAAACCTTTAGACATTGTTTTAGCAGCAAATTATTTAGACATTAAAGAAGTATTAGATTCCTTTTCCAAACAATTTAAAGCTCAAATCGCCGCTTTTAAAGATGAAAATGATTTATCAAAAGCCCTCGTTTTCTATAAATCTATTAAAGGGTTGCCGAAAGATATAAGAGAGCCTCTTGAACTTGAAATGGGTGCTTATTTTGGCGCAGTGCTCTCAAAAGCCTCTCTCGAAAAAAGAGGCGAGATAATCAAACAATATGATGAATGCCGAATTACTGCTCTTTCTTTCCGGAATAATAATAATGTAATATTGAATGATCTTTCACAGATCAGTTCCTTAAGAATACTAGATTTATCATTTACAGATCTTATAAACGAAAATATTCAAGATATTCCTTCAGGCCTCACTAGTTTGAATCTGAGTAATTGCGATCAAATCACAGACGAAGGCCTCGAAAAACTCCCTAAAGACCTCACTAGTTTGGATCTGAGACATTGCACTAAAATCACAGACAAAGGACTCAGCAAGCTTCCTCATGGCCTCGCTAGTTTGGATCTGAGATATTGCAATCAAATCACAGACGAAGGAATCGGCAAGCTCCCTCAAGGCCTCGCTAGTTTGGATCTGAGATATTGCGCTCAAATCACAGACGAAGGACTCGGCAAGCTCCCTAAAGGCCTCACTAGTTTGGATCTGACTGAATGCGATCAAATCACAGACGAAGGACTCAGCATGCTCCCTAAAGGCCTCACAAGTTTGGACCTAAGTTTTTGCGCTCAAATCACAGACAAAGGCCTCAGCATGCTCCCTAAAGGCCTCACTAGTTTGAAACTGTTTGGTTGCCATCAAATCACAGACGGTAAAAAAAATGCTCTTCGTCAAAGGGGTATAGAAGATATTAGTTAAGAAAATAGATATTTTCCTAGCCTGATAATTTTTGATCTTCTTTAACAGTGAAGTAATTTCGAAGGTAAAACGTACGAACCTTAAGCCGTTATGCAATTTTCACTTGAAGCTTAGACAACTAAACTTCGTCAAAAAGGGCTTTTATAAACAGGTTTAATCTGGCAAAAATAAAATTGCTCGATTAGCATACCTGTCATGAAATGGCTTATTTGTTTATTTTTATTAGTTTCCGCGCATGCCTATGATCGGCCAGACAGCGTTGGCGAGGCGCAATGGGACTACACCGCACCCTACTTCCTTCCGGAAGACCACCCTATTAAAGGAACACTTGATCAACTCTTTTCAGAAAGAGTCATCGCATCGCCCGATACTTTGAAAGACGCAGGCTTTAAAACGGTTGCTTTCAACATCAAAAC
>CAZABG010000076.1:0-11866 GCA_964483465.1 uncultured bacterium | reverse complement strand
CATCAAACCCTTCCATCGGGCAGCTATCGTAGCCTGCAGCTCTGAAGCCCAGCATGATATTTTCGCAGGCAAGCGCAACGCTTTTTTGAGCCCACACCTCAAGCTTTCCTTTGCTAAAAGGCCCCCGAGGGACCGCTCTAAATAGTCCTGAAATTGAAAAAATGATCCTTTTAAATAGCCCCCAAACTCCAAAAGGTCCTTGAGAATATATCAAAGGAGCATATCTTTTATAATATTGACGAACGATCGGAAGCGCCTCTTTTCCTTCAATCAATTGCTTCGCGTGCTTTCTCCATGTATCTGTACGTGCAACGGCTACAATCAAACAAGAACAGGTTTTTACGGAGTTTTGATCCATGCATGCCGTTATCATGGCTTTACGCTTATTTTCATCGACAATCCAGTAAAACTGCCAAGGCTGAAGATTGGACGAATTGGGGGCAAGAAGCCCTAAATCGAGCACCTTTTCAACCACCTCATCAGGGATTTTTTCGTCTGTAAACCTTCTTACAGCCCGTCTTGACTCGACAATCTTTTTAAAGGCCTCAAAATCAACAATAGGCGCGTCTTCTTTGTATTTTTCCACAATTTATCTTGATAAAGGAGAGGGGAAATATAGACCAGAGGCGATTTTTATCGACATTTAAACGTTTTATCGATAAAATATAGCTTTATGGATAAAAAGATGAACAACGACAGTCTAGTCAATATAAGCTACGAAAAGCTAAAAGATGGGATCATTCTAGGTGATTTCGCACCGGGTGAGAAGCTGCGCATTGAAAAGCTTAAAAGCTATCTCGGCGTAGGTCCTACTCCGATTCGAGAAGCTCTATCACGCCTCACATCAACAGGCTTAATAGAAGCTGCACCCAATCGAGGTTTTTACGTAAAAATTGTGTCGCTTGAAGAAGTTCATGATATTTACTCTACTTTCATAAAAATTGAACTTCTCGCGATGGAACAAGCGATGAAACGTGGAGATTCGTCGTGGGAAGCCGGAATCATTGCGTCCCTTTACAAGCTGAGCCTCATTGAAAAAAGCTCTAACATCGTTTACCGAGACTGGCTTAAAGCTAACTATGAATTCCATTATTCTATAATTGCAGGCTGCAAATCGCCGACTCTCCTAAAAATAAGAGAGGATCTTTATCAACTTTTCGATCGCTATTGCCATCTTTCAATCACCCTCAAAAAAGTATCTTTTTCAGCAAACCATAAAGATCATGAAGAGCTCGCAAAAGCGGTAATTGCGAGAGATTTTAATAAAGCCGCAAAACTTATGAATCGTCACTTGAGAGTATCTTTAAACTTAGTCGTCGAAAAACTTGAAGGTTACACGAATGGAAAAAAATAACCGCTACGGCATTAAAATCGCCATCATCTATAGCCTTGTTTGGTTTATCGAACTTTTAGATGCCTCGACCTTAAATGTATCTATCGCGACTATCGCGGAATCCTTTCATATTAATCCCATTCAAGCCGAGTGGACCATTGTTGGATTTCTTTTAGCGATGACGCTTGGCATCAGTATCAGCGGCTGGCTTGGAGATAGATTTGGAACAAGATCCATTTTCGTTCTTTCACAGGTCTTATACCTTGTTAGCTCGATCGGATGCGCATTTTCCTTTGATATTTCATCCCTAATTGGGTTTAGAGCTATACAAGGCTTTGCTGGAGGCATGGCTATTCCTCTTGGAATGTCTGCCCTTATGAAAGCATTGCCTCAAACAAAATGGGCAAAAACGACCTCTTACATGAATATGGTTACGCTAATCGCTCCTGCTCTCGGCCCTATTTTTGGAGCCTACATTACCCTTCAGTTTGGATGGCAGTGGATCTTTTTAATAAAGCTTCCCCTTTCCCTCTTTTGCTTGGTTCTTACGTTATACTGGATACAAAAAGACAATGGCGAGATTAAAACACCGTTCGATTGGAAAGGCTTTATGTTAGGAGCCTCCTTTCTCACCCTTTTGTTATGGGCGTTTTCAGAAGTTGGAAAAGCTCACCCTATCATTTTAGCTATGGCATTTGTTCTTGCGACTTTGCTCGGATTCTTTTTCTTCATAATAGAGAAAAGAACCCCTTTTCCTCTTATTCCGCTCGCGATTTTCAAGATTAGAACCTTCGCATACGGCAACGTGATTCAATCTTCTGCAAATACCATATTCTTAGGAGCGAACTTCCTTATAGCGATATATCTTCAAAAAGGACTCGGCCATGACCTTGTGACAACAGGCTGGATAATGGCAGCTATAACCCCTGGCATGATGCTCGCTCAACCTATGATCGGCAAGTTCTACAACAAACTGGGGCCAATCCCTTTTATTATACCGGGGCTTTTAGGCTTATCTTTGAGTATGCTCGCGTTTAGCTTTACCACCCCTCAAACCGCGCCATTGATCTTAGGTTTGATCGTATTCACGATAGGGTTCTCAACGGCAACCGCTCAAACGGCAAACGTTCCGTCTATCTTTAGCGAGGTTCCAAATCAGATTAAAAGCTCAGGGAGCGCTCTTTACTCACTTTTTAAGCAGATTTCGGCAAGTTTCGGCGTTGCGCTATCGGCGATGGTATTATCTTTAAACGCAAGTCCTGAATCGATTACAGCCTTTCATAGCTGCTTTATCATTCTTGGATTAATACCTGCAGCCTCTTTAATATTCTGCAAATATCTAAGATCAAAGAGTGAAGCTATAGCATAAAAACTTAATAAGACGCATCGTATATGTCCGTTTTGTTGTTCGCATCAATAACAAGTGTTTTATCTGATACTATGCGGCGGATGTTTTGAAAAGCATCTAGAGTATTTTTTTCGCTCTTGCCTTCTTCAGATGAGAGCTTGTCAAGAATATTGGCTGCATAAAAAGTATCTACGTTAAAATGATTAACTATAAATTCCCCTAGCTTTTCAAATGTTTCAGGCTTACGCATATCGACACGTATAAAGGCGATTTTTTTTTCTAAATATTTTTGTTTTATCCATTCAAAACTCGCATCTTGACTAAGCCACCCTGAAGATAATAACTTTTGCTTTATCTGATCGGAAACCAATATATTCAAATTAGAAAAGTATTTATTTTGCTTTTCAACTATTTTTGAAGTTAATTTATCTACAAAATCAAACCTGTTTGAAGCAATAGCCATAAGCTTTTCTGTCGCTTTAAAGATGGCTCTAGCATTGTTGCCTGAATCTAGGAGAAGAATACAGCCGCTCTTTCTTTTATATGCGATGTCATAGTTATAATATCCTGAGAATCCAACATGGAGAGACCTATCAAGATGCTCTTTCTCGTGAAGTTTTTCCCTGATTTCTTCAACACTCCTTTCGCTTAAGACAGCAAAATTAGATTGAAGATTAAAATCATGATCCAAAGATTTTATCGGAGCAAATATGGACTCATCTTCCCACGTAGGCATCTCATTTGTCTTGATTTTTTCCCATCCAAAAAAACTATGGCAAGCATTTCTAAAACAACGGATTCGACGATGAATTAAACGATGAAAATAATCTGCTTTATCACCAAACGCTTTTTCTCCATAAACTCGGCATTTTTCAAACACATCTATTTCGCTCATCGCATCGCACTTATCAAAAAATTTACTTAGGACAGGATGATTTAAATCAATTTTTATCTCATTTGATTTAACCAGACGAATAAAAACAAAATTAATAAATCTGTATGCGGAATTATAATTATTCATATCTTCTGGAGTTAGCCACCAGAAATTTTCATCCATTGCGACGCGAGTAATAGGCTCTTTCTTTGTTAGTTCAAAAGGCTTTTTTGGGATTCGCTCTCCCTTATCATTTCGTAAAAAGAATCCTTCAAAAGCCATTTCCTTATCGAATGAAACAATATTCCCATTCTCATCCATTCCGTACTGATGGTTATGAGTATCCCAATTTGATATAAGCCTATCGGTTAGGATGTGCACAAACAGCTGATGTTTTTGAAGCTCGTTTAAAGAACTAAAATCAATCTTGCACAAACCGTCAGACTTTAAATTACTTCTAAACCATTTAGTATCGAGTGTTACCCATGGATACGAAACTCCCGGGACACCTTCATATGTAGTCTCGGTCGCAAGAGGAACTAAATTTCCTGTAAGAAAGTTAGCGATCCGGCTTCCCGCAACTTCCCTATAACTCGACAACCCATCGCCAAAATTCCTGGTTGCCTTCCAAAATAAAATTGTCCCATCTTTAAGCTTAATCTTGGCCGTTTCTGAGGAAGATCCAATAACATTTTTATCCAATCTTTCAGCAGAAGATATTTGTTCATCTAAATTAATTGGTTTATCAAGATGGGCCCGAGCCGTATTGGATCTGTCTATACTTGAACCAACCTCAGGAACTTTTTGATCATCCGAACTTTTCTCGCCGGCTCGATCAGGAATTATATCGGAAGTGGATGCTTCACTCAACTTTTCACGTTGTTCGTTTAGTTTTGTTGTATTGAAACTGTCCTTACTTGAACCAACATCATAAAGTGCTTGATCATCAGAACTTTTCTTACTGACTTTATCAGAAATGAGATCGGAAACGGATGCTTCACTCAACTTTTCACGTTGTTCGTTAAGTTTTATGGAAGATGTATGAGGATCAAGAGAAAATTGATAGTAGCTTCTTATGACTAGTTTTAAAGAAAGAGCAATAATAGGAATAATTACCGTAATGTACGATACAATTTTTAATACTAAACTAATTAAACTTGGATTTTCTGAAATAAGACGTATTGAATAACAACTATTTTCTTTATCAAAAGAGATAACTTCAGCTTTTTTTCCTTCCAAATAAAAATAATCATCTACCTTTTCAATTAGATATTCTTTGTAAGATTTGTTAGACACGAAGCAAACAGGAGTAAAAAATGAAATATTCACATTATAATTATAATCGAAAAATATTAAGAATTAATTAAGAAAATTATACTATCCATTCCCGCATAAGCTGCTTGATCATGGTTTGATATGGAATGCCCTTTTTAGCTGCTTTTTTCTTAAAACCCTCCAAAAGTGAAGGTTCGATCTTAATACTAATTAAACGGCACTTTTCCGGGCCTTTCGACATCAATTTCCTATAATTTTCCAGAAATTCAATTATTTGATCAGGAGTCATATTCTTGGCTCGTTCTAAAGCTTCTCTATTAAAGTATTGAACCGCTTTTTTCATAAACTCTCCAAAGACTTAACATCTTCTCTATCCTGAATTCTATTCGACCGTTTTTTCATTTCAATTAGATCGGACTTAGATAAAACCTTGATTTTGCCTATACGTTCAATGCGAGCGCCCCTAAGATCGTAATTTATAAGAATGTCGACTTGTTCGAGCGGATTTAAAGGGTTGAAAAAATTCCATGCAATCATATTTCGGTTAAGAATGTACTCTTCCCTAAATCTAAAAATTTGATCGGCATCAACAGGAATAAGCGAAACCAAACCTAATGCTTTTAAAGCATTTTCTACTCTCTTTAAATTGGCAAGATCCCACTTTATCGCAAAATCAATATCAACCGTGCCTCTTAAAGCCCCATGCAATGCAACCGCATAGCCTCCAACAACGGCATAGATAATTTTAGCCTTATCAAACGCATCGGTTACTTTATGAATAAACATCTTTGCCATGGTATATACCAGTATATATCAGCTTTTAATTAAAAGGAATAGGCTTGATTTTGAATTACTTAAAGTCAATTTTGTAGAATAGACTTCTATCGTAATTCGCTTTGGTAGATAAAATTTGCAATTTTTGTGCACATTTATTGCAAAATTTTGAGAGCATATGCAGACATATGGTCGAAAAATTTTCCGATAAAGCTGCCAAAAAGAGCAATTTTAGCGACCTAATGGAATTTCGAAAGAAGTCAAATATTCGTCACAATCCAAGCATGGGTTGTCAAAATGTTGGCATTTATAGCCTAGGATAAAGCATTTTTAGTACTTCTTATAAAGAATTTACATGGACTTTGAATACTTTAGCTAAAAAACAACTTAATGCCCTTTTAAACTTTCGAGAGCAAATCATCAAGGATGAAAAAAATCTCGAGATTTAAAAGCAATAATTCAGACAATTGATTAAACTATCTTGCCTACTTTAAAGGATTAGCATGAACCCAATCATTTTTTATCCAAGCGGCCAAATTCCAACTGAACATTTAACATCATTTTCTGAATGCATGAAAAATAATGATTATCTTTCCGCATATAGAAATGTTGCTATCACGGTATCAGAAGATAAAGAGGAATTTATGTCCGCTTTAATAGAGACGTTAGTTGATAGTGACTTATATGATGAAGTGTTAGAAATACTTACTCAGATAGAACATGAATCAGAAAAGTTAGCCTTTCTTTTCAACATAGCTTCCGAGTATCTAAAGAGAGGAAAATATAACAGAGTTTACGATCTTTATGGACTTTTGGATGTCAGTTTTAGATTTTCTCTTGCAACCAAGATGCTTGTTAATGAACATAACGAAGATAAGAAACTCGCAATTATCGATAATATTATATATCTGCACAAAATTAATGATGACATTGCGGGCGCCATTTGTTTTGCTGTAAGATTGACTATCGTCGATCCGGAATCCGTTCTTTTTAAACTAGGCTTAGATCTGATTCACGAAAGAAGATGGAAAGATTGTCACTTAATCAAGAAAGCACTTATTAGTAAAAGCGAAGTATTTCAAATTATGGTTGTCCAAGCGCGCCATAATGCACTAAAAGAGGCGCGCATACGAGTTTAATAGTAGACTACTTTTGAAATTCCATTAAAGTCGCTAAAATTGCTATTTTTGGCAGCTTTATCGGAAAATTTTTCGACCATATGTCTGCATATGCTCTCAAAATTTTGCAACAAATCTGCACAAAAATTGCTAATTTTATCTACCAAAGCGAATTTCGAAAGAAGTCTAGTTCCATAAAATCCAGTATTCTCGCCCGTTTTGCTGCCTTAAACTGTGAAGACGGCGAGATATTATCTTATTCGGCCCTAATAGCCTTTGATATAAATCGTCAAAAAATTCGGGGGAATCGGTAAAGAAATGGTGCAGGTTGCGTGTATGATTAATAGGGGTCGCATCAACAACTGCCACCTCTTTTAAATCATAGTCCATTAGCTTTTCGCCGACTTCAAATTCGTAAGGATCATTTCGCTCTTCAGGAGGCTGTGAAATGTCAATTCGACCCAGCATTTGCCCCCGATTTAACCATCCGCTCATCAATAGCACCCGATCATTTGACGCAA
Organism: uncultured bacterium; assembly: GCA_964483465.1. Taxonomy (GTDB): domain Bacteria; phylum Chlamydiota; class Chlamydiia; order Chlamydiales; family Parachlamydiaceae; genus CAZABG01. The sequence continues at coordinate 4,623 of CAZABG010000076.1, read as the reverse complement.
CGTAAGCAGTTAATTGATCGGTCGTATTTGGGATACTGTCTTTTAGCTTTTCATTGAATCTTTCATATGAAACATCCGGCGCAGACAAAATAACGCTCGATAGCTTATAAGAGGCTTTATTATCATTCATCCAAACAAGAGCATCTGTTATAACCTGACACCCTAGACTGCTGCCCATAATCCAAATTTTTTCAGCTCCGCTTCTGCTCTTAAGATTCTTAAGCCACTCGCCAAGTTGCTTTGAAGTCGTTTCAGCCGTCTGCCTAGCTGCAAAATAGCCTCTTGCCCCCTCCCCCATATTGCCTGGCCAGTCAAACAGAACGATGGGCGTATTTATATCCAAAACATAGCCGGTATAAGCGGTTTTTAAGGCGGCAGACCTAAACCAGTCCCTAAAGCCCCATACCATTACTAAAAGAGATTTATTCGGCGAATTTGTTACAGATTCGCGTAATTTTTGATAGAAATCCTCCTCATCAAGCCCCTCTCTTTCATCGAATCGCATGCTATCTTCTTCAAACCATTCAAATGGTCGTATGATGATTCCGGGATTGACAAGAACATCGAAAACTCCGCTCGAAATAACTTTACTTAGTTGATTTCCTCTCCCATCAAAACTATTCGATTGATTTTCCCGATTCGTGCTGTAAAAAAATTGAAAGCGCCTAACGTTTCCTTCAGTGGTAAAGGGTAGCCTTCCAGAAAATGAACTTCTTTCAGGCATAGGCCCGAACCCTGTAAATTCTCTACGGCATATTTCGAGCGCCAATATAAATAGGACAAAAAGCAGTAATAATAAAATTTTCTTAAACACGTTTACCCTTCAAGCAATTATTATTATTATTTGTTATTCCTCATCCAATCATTTACGGCATGCAGTTTTGGATTATCAGCTTCTTTTGCATCCATATATTGCATAAGGCCCCAGCTGCCCCACTTTGTCCACTCAGCGGTTGAAGAAAAGATGCACATAAGATCACCGTTCAATTTCTTCCAGTTGTCCAAGTACTTTGTATAGAGTTTACCCATGCGCGGATTCCCGTTCGCAGAGATGAAAGTAGTGGTGATAAACTTGTTATTTTCCGCTCCATTTATTCCGACAAGGTGCTGACCTGCCTCATAACAGCAGAATTTCAACCCATATTTATCCGCGATCTTTTTCTGCCCAATCATCCACCTATACGTTTCTGGAAGGGCGCTTGTCTCAAGATAATCTAGCACTTCATCTACAGACATTTTCTCGATTTTACTTATCGGCGGAGTTAAATTTGGCCCCGCAACAAGCCCAAAATAGGGTGCAAAGGCAAGAACATCGGTATGTTCATATACCTTATGCTGAAGCAAAACCCGCTCTTCCGTCCAATATTTAGGATCGACACTAGCTTGCCACGATATGACTCTTCGAAGCTTTTCGCTTCCGCCAAAAACCTCTTCCCATATCTTAAAAATCTCTTTTGATCTTAATGCGTAATAACTTGCAGCTCCAACCCATGGACCTTCATCAGGCATTAGACCAAGCTCTTTTCCCTTCCTTTCGGCAAAGTGATACTGCTCAAAGGCTAAGTTCCACATTTCATTTGAATACTCGATATAAATTTCAAGACTAGGATCGAGCGTTTCTTTGACAACTTTTGCAAATTGCGTGACATAATTGTCATCTGCCATATGAGGTATGCAAAACCAGGGTTTGACTTTTGTTTCATTGCACAACCGAATCATTAACTCCAGAGGAAAGCCTTTAGTAGTAAAATTCTGGTCCCCAATTTTTGGCCTATCCTCCCAATTCTCAATTTTATATTCGTTTATAAAGCCCCACAGCATAAAACGAAACGTGTCATAATCTTTCCAGTTTTCAATAAAAACGTGATTAAAAGGCTCTTTTTGATAAGTCTCTTCATAACCGGGTAATAGGAAACGGATATTGCGTATATAATTTTTAGGATTTGTTCTCTTTATTCTTAAGAAAACGCCTTCCTTATTGGTGTCGAGATTAATCACGATCCTTCCGGGCTTTTTAGAGACTAGCCTGTAATCGGTTAGGGGAAATTCAATCTCGCCCTCCCCGTCATATAAGCAAACGTAGTTCCCTTTAGGCTGATGGCCGTTGCATCTTGTTAGCATCATGGTATCTGCCCAGCAACCCGGCTGCAGCTCCTTGACCCATCCTTCGCTATCGACATTGAGTTTAGGCCCTTGCCCCCACTCTTTTCCCTCTTCTTGACTAATCCATTCTCTCGATAGATGAAACAGATTACTGAAGCAATATTCTGTACTCCAATCAGATGGACCACTTAAATTGATTCCCATTTTAGGCTCCGCTCTCAATACGCTTGCCGCCAAAAGAAAAAAAATTAGCCAATACATTTAAAACCTATCTATAAAGCCGGAGTATATCTAAATATCAATTGCTACCTATATGATTTTTTGATGCTAATTTTTGCCGCTTATGGCTAAACTTTCGCGAAACAAATTAGGAGCACACCATGAAAAGGTTAGTTCTGTCACTATTCGTTCCCGTCATCTCCGTTCTTGCCTCGTTCGATTCGACAATTCCGGTTCTTCATCTGCCTAATTATTATAATGAAGCGACACGGAAAGAGTTTCTCGATAATTTAGAAAAAGCGGCATCGGAAGTTGGCTTCTTTGGTTTAACCGGCACGGGAGTAGATCCTGAACTTCTTGATCAATCCTATCGGCAGATGGAGGCATTTTTTAATCGCGAATTCGATGATAAAATGACTTTAAAAACTGCGGATGGACAGCGTGGATATGCTCCTGGCGAATCTGCTAAAGGCGAAAAAGTTTTCGACTTTAAGGAATTTTATCATGTAGGAAGAGAGCTTAGCGAAAAGGATTTAGAGCGTCTTAAATATAGTAAAAACGTCTGGCCCGAAGGCGACGATGCTTTTAAGAAATCTATGATCGACATGTACAACGCTTTAGACAACTGTAAAGGCACGCTTGGCGATGCCATCAGTGAAGTGATTTTAAAAGAGCCTAATTATATCAATGAAATGATTGGAGAGGGCGACTGCTTGATGAGAGCCATTCACTATCCTGCGACATCTAATCCTAACGCCATTTGGGCAGGAGCGCATACCGACATCGATTTTTTAACTATCCTTCCGAGATCAACCGCAAAAGGGCTTCAAGTTCTTAATAAAGAAGGTGAGTGGATCGATGTTATTGTTCCTGACGGAGCGTTTATCATAAACTGCGGCGATATGCTTGAAAATCTCACGAACGGTCATTTCAAAAGCGCTGTTCACCGCGTTATCAATTCGGGTAATAATGAAGAGCGTTATTCCGTTGTTTTCTTTGTACATCCTCGCTCGGATGACCGCCTTGATCCCCTGCCCTCGTTTATTGAAAAAACAGGCGGCGTAAGAAAATATGCCAACGTGACAAGACTTGAACTTCTAGCGGAACGCCTCATTGACCTAGGACTTGCGTCACGCTCTTTGATGGAGTTCTTCGTTAATTCAGGCGCGATCGAAAGACTTCGTGAAGTGGGAAGATTCAGTCCGAAAGCTGAAGAGGCGCTCCGTAAGGCCGGCTTTATTTTCTAAATTATCTATGAAATGCGGAAGGCCCAAAGAAGGCCTTCCCTACCTAGGTGGAGGAATGAGAAATTCCGTTGCGCCTAAAGCTTCAAAAAAACTTTCTAAACTAAAAAACTTTCGGTTTTGCTCGTCATGAATAACACCATCTTTCACGTCAAAGACGATTTTTCGAATTTCGCTCGGACCGGCTACTAGATCAAGAATATAACCATTCCCCACTTTTCTAATCAGAAAAGTGCCTTTTTCACATCCCTTAAGAATAGAATTTGCCTTTTTATATCCCCAATTAAACGATTTGTATTCCAATACATTTTTTATTGTATTTTCGATCGGTGCCTTAACGCGTGGAAGAGGCTTCTCACCTGGAAGAATAATAGTTTTAGCGCCTCGATTTTCTAGTAAGCTTTCTAAATTCTGAAATTTTACAGCTTTATTAACAGACAAAGAGCCGTCATCGTTGACTTCGATGTAGGAATAATTGATATCTAAATTTCCCTCTTCATCTTTTTCTTCTGAATTCACAGCGAGCATTAGATATCTATTACTATTTAATTTTCTTATTAAATAATCCCCGGCTTTTCCTTTATTTAAAATTTCTTTGGCCTCTGTTACGGTTATGGAATGGTACTGATCTTTTTTAAATGGACTGTGCTCTTCAACTTTTAATGCGGTATTTGCGACTTTTTCATTCGTATCGGATAGTTTGTTCACCATCCATATAAAGACAGGTTTGTAGGCAAAAGTTGCGCTAAATACGCCGGCAATAAATGCGACTAACTGTGTTAAAATAGATTTTCCTCTATCAAATCGGTCATACTCAGCGTGAGCATCTTCATAAGTAGTAAATTTATAATTATGGAGCGGCTGCATAACTATCTCCTCATGATTATTATATAAAATGCTCCTATTGGAAAAAAAGATTAGCATTGATAATAAGTCACTTACATCGCATTAATTTACGATTAAGATAATTACGGTATTATTTTCATAGATACTTGAGAGTAACAACACATGAAGTGGGTCCTTTTAACACTATTTTTGGCATCATACTGGACCCTCT
>CAZABG010000075.1:0-12052 GCA_964483465.1 uncultured bacterium | reverse complement strand
AAAACTGCCAAAAAGAGCAATTTTAGCGACCTAATGGAATTTCGAAAGAAGTCTATTAGAGGAAATTAAATAGATGTAATGGCATACTGCTTCAAAAAACTTACCCTTAAGCTATATAATGGAAGCTCCAACAAGAAGTCTAGGTGTTGAAATCCCTGCATCACAAAATGTTCAGCAAGCGGCCCCTCAAGAAACTTTAAGATTAGCCGCAGCAGCAGAAAGAGCACTACAAAATATAGCCGCAGTAAAAGAAAAACATATATTAAGGGATCCTAGCTATCGCGCCAAATTGATCGCTCAATTCGATCAAGAGAATGAAAAAAATAAAAATCTCTTTACCCAAATCCAAAGCGGCAATCTTGATTATGCCTCCATGATGGCCCTTTTTAGCCAGTTTACAATCGATAAATATAAAATAGACGCGATCGATTTAATCATTTACCGTTTAGTAAAATTTAATGATATCGCCCATTTGATCGAATTTATATCTCCCTTTCCGGAAACCAAAAGAAATTCTCTCTTATTCCAAAAGGCGAATGACATTATCTATGAAGCAAGGCAGGATGCTGATTGTATATGGCGTGGTATGCAAGGTTCTCTTCAACAATATATTGATAATTACAATAAAACTAAACACGTCTTAGATAACGCTATAAAAACTGTTATTAGCGTCTATCCTTTAATTAACGACGTTTGTATTAAATTCTCATTTATTCAATTACTTTATTCATCGGCTATTCATTTCCCGGAAATACCTGTAATTCCTTACCCTGTATTTTACATAGCAACTCATATTCCAGAATACCGATTGTCTCAAGAACATAACACCCTTCTTGAAAGGTCTAGACAAAATTATCAAGCCTATGTGGCTCAAAAAACAAAAGACCTTTTTTTAGGCTTAGATGGAACGATTATTACCTATCAAGAATTTTTGAAAATTGAGTCAGAAGACACTCATTATCCGGCCGCGAATGCCGCGTACGCCTTAAGAGTCATCTTTGATAAACTTATCTACTCAAGAAGAGAGTATCAAAAGCAAACTGAAGACTTAACGAGGCCTATCCATCAATTTAAAGAGGCAGAGACCGCAAGAATTAAAGATGAAATCATCAATTACGTCATTGCCTTCCATATTCAGTGTAACGACTTAAGAACCCTTTTCGCTCTTATCTCCATGCTGTTTTCCGTGGATAGGATTCCTAGGATACTTCTTCGAGCTGCTGAAATTTCTATAGAAAAAAGAAACTCAACTATTTTTCAGGCAATTTTCGCTGAAATGATGCTTATTAAGGATCAATATCCATTAGTTGATCAGCCGAAAGTAGAGGCTGTGATCATTCGCGGCGCAGCTCTTGCAATCAAAAGTAATAATCAAGCCTTAGCAGAACAATTACTGAAATTACTGCCCGAAAAAATAGAAGAGATCAAAGAGCTCTCGAGAATTCTCTAAAAATAGTTATATGGTTTTCGCTGACATTAAGTGGAATAATAAGTTCAATTAACGAGATTTATAATACATTATACGCTACAATCTATGGGAAATTAATACCCAAGATATAAAATTATGGAACCTCCATCAGGCCGTACCGCCCCAAGATATGATAATTTTGATTTATTTAATGTCGCGGACGAAATAGTTGATCTTTCAGGAGATGATCCCGCACCACGATTACTCACAGATCTTCTGGTTGAATTTGCAGCGCCAGTTGCTCCGCCTGATATCGATTCTTCACAGCTTACTGTCGTCAAAAGAAGCAATTCTTCAGCCGATCTTTCGGCAGATGTTGAATTGTCAATGGCCTCATCCCTTAGAGATTCGAAATCCGTTGATACAATATTACAGCTTTTGCGTGAAAACTCATTCGCCCAAGCCATTGAAATATATCACACGTTAACTTTACGACACTTTAAAGATACCGCTTTTAACGTAATAACAAGTAAACTTTTTGAATCCCTTCAATATTCGACCCATATAAACGAATTACTAAAAGACATGCCTTTAGATAAAAAGGATGAAAAGATGTTTAATATGGCATCGGATCATTTGGATAGAACGCGAACTTTTATCAGGGCAGCACACCAAAAAACTGCTGTCGAGAGCATGGATGATTTTAATCGCGTTTATAACAATACAAAACCTCTTATAAATAGCGGGATTGAAAATACCGTAAATATCTATAAAATTCTTACCCACGACAGTTTACGATGTGCGCTCATTATGAGAATGTATGTAACGATATTTTTATTCCCTCCCTTGCCTATCCGTAAGTTTCCATTAGAAGCCGTCATGGCTAGCGGAACCTTAAAAATTGAGGAGTTAAAAGAGGCTAGAAAGAATTTTCAAACAATGATCAACCAAATAGTGAATCAATGCAATCAATTCATTCAAGAAACAACATCAACCGCTAAGAGAAAGATTGAGTTTGACCTATTACGCTTTCACTTAGAGAAAAGCAGTGCAACTTCCTTAATTTCGTTTTTTAAGCATACTTGCGAATCTACCATACGCCCGAGCCTTCTCATGTTCGCAGCCGATCAATTAATTAAAAATGCTAAAATCGATCATTTGCCTTCCATTTTAGAAGCGGTTGTCGAAGTGAAAGATCAATACTCTTTAGAGGATCAGCCAAAGGTTGAAGCGATGATTGTTCAAGCGATCGTATTAGCTGCCAAAAACAATCGGATTGATTTAGCTGAACAATTCTTTACCCTTGTACCGCATAGAAGACAAGAAATTATAAATATAATAGCTCAATTATAAGCTGAAGGGAGACTCATGTATCCAGTATCGATTCCCTATATTTCTGAAACCGTACCTCTTGTTGATTTGCAGCGCACCTTTCCAAATCCCATTGATTTAAGGGCTGCGCTTCATCGTACTCCCAATGGCGATTTATATAGAAAGATCTGCGTTCGCGATTTGACAAGAGCTGGTCAAATAAGAGAGGCCTATCTTTTCGCAAAGGAAATAGAGAATTTTAGCGAACGAGATACAGAATTTAAAGGCTTGCTTCCAAGCTGTGTTCTTCATGATGATAGAGATTTATTAAATGATCTCTTTGATACGTGCAGCCCCTATTTCCGAGAGATATATCGCTTCATGACAAGTGTCCTCTATCTAGAAAAAGGGAATATCCCAAGATATTATGAGATACTTCTTACCGTGTGCGAGATTGCTCTAAATGAATTTCTTATACTGTCCGGTCACGCGAAACTACCTCACCCGGATAACGCTCATTTAGTCGGGAAAATCATTGAAGCTTACCTCCTAGATAGACAGACAGCATACTCTATTCATCTTTTAAAGAATATTTGTCCAAAACTAAATCCGAATGCGCAAGTTGAAGATCTATTGTATGCGGCAGGGATCTTTTTACTCGCAAATGATAGGTACAATGACCTTCAACTGATAATCCATGAACTCACAACACGGAAAATCGAGCTCTTAAATCATATTATATCTACCTTATTGAATCAGGGAGACATTCTAACTGCTATCGGACTTGCTAAAAACCTACCCGATAGCGATAGCATTTTAATCATGATAGGAAACGCGCTTTTTGCTCGCGGCAGTTACTATCAGATTCCTCAAGTTCTAAATGGCATGGGATCAAGAAGAAATGAGCTTATAGATGCCGTAATTATTCCCCTTCTTGATTCCGGGCATCAAGAAATAGCCTTAAACATCGTGCACGCCTTAGATAGAGACGCTCAGGCTCTCGTGCAAAACATAAATGTTTACTTAAGCAGAAAAGTTGGAGGAAATTAAATGGAGTTGCCGCTATCTGGACCCTATATATTTTCTCCCCAGCAGCCTCCCGCAGCAGCACAGCCCCTTCCATTTAACGTTCCTCTTGCTTTTACGCCTTTAACAAATGTATCTCTATCTAGCGATAAACCCAGAATTAAATTACGTCGAGTTACCAAAGAAGACGGAGGAAACTATGCTAGAATTCCTTCCCCTTATGAAAGTAAGGAAACAAGGGTTATTAAAAAGTATCAAGCATTTGTAGCACAATATCCAAGCCTTTATGATCAACTTGTTGCTTTAAGAACAACCCTAGATGAGCATGAAGTTAGAGAGGAACTCCTATTTGATTTAATAGAGAGTGGCAAGATCGATGAAGCGCTCCCTTTTTATCTTGAAATGAAACCTTGTGAATCAAAAAAGGAATTTTTAACGTTATACTGCCAAGACTTAGCTAAACTTGATCAAGTTGAAAAAGCCATATCAGTCGTAGCAACCGTTTTTACACATCAACCCCACGTATTTGAAATCTTCATTTTGGAGCTTGCTCATGCTCTTGTAGATAGCAATCAAATTCCACGAGCTATTGAAATTTATGACAGGCTTCAAACAAAAAAGACTAATTTGCTTTTATATATCTTCAAAAAAATATCGAGAACTTTCATTGAAACGCCTCAGCAAACAGTAATTTCAATAAATCAATTGTTTCCTCAAGCCATGAAGGAAGAGCTTTTCTTCGTTATGGGGGCAGCATTTGTAAAGTTTAAAAGACTGGATTTAATCCAATATTTTATTGATTTTATGACAACTAGACGAGCGGCTCTTCTCGAATTAGTCAAAAATTCTAAATAATTTTAAAACAAACAAAATACAAATAACATCATGAGTACACCTATCCTTTTTAGATTAAGCCAAGAGGCTCAAAATCCGCCTACTCCCCCATCAAGCCCTGCACCCATGCATCTAAACTTGAACGAAAAAGTGGATGAATACGCAGAAAGGCTATTTAAAAACTACACTGCGGAACAAAACGCCATTCATTTAAGGGAAACGCCTAATTCAGAAGCTATTCGCTTAAACCTAATTTGCAGATATAAAAAAGAGGGGCAGTATAAAGCGGCTTTAGAAGTAGCGATTGAAACTCAAGACTTAATTAAACGAAAAGATCAACTTGATACCCTCATTCCCAGCTTAGTCCAAGAAGATGCTTTTACTCACATTAATCGCCTTGTAGAAGCCATTGTTTTAGAAAGACGCGATGCAACAAAATATAAAGTCGGGGTAGCTTATGCAGAAAGGGGCAATTTTTTAAGAGCCTTTGAAACCTATTTTTATATTTCCAGAATGGAATGGAGAAATCGCCTTTTTTTAAGCGTCATGAGATATGTACCTGATGAGCAAAAAGGAGAATTTTTTACACAGATTCTTGTTAAATTATTAAATGGCAATGAAGTGGAACATGCTGTAGATGCTGTAAAAAAATATCCACGTGTTGATAGTCAAGCGCTCTTTTTTGACATTGCAAATTATTTACTCAAAGCTAAGCTTATTGATAAAATAGGCGTCGTACTTAATGAATTGCCAAGAGATCAAAAATTGCAATTTCTAGAAGCGATATTAAAACCCTTGCTGATAAATGGAATGGTAGATTTTGCTTTAAAGATTACTGAACCCCTTAAGTACAGTGTTAAAGACCCCCTTTTTTATGAGGAAGTTGTCTTTAATATGGGAAAATTTATGATCTCTATAAATCAATTAAACCAAATTCAACTTATCAAAGATGCTCTTGATACCAAGCAAACCGAATTTACGGCATTAATTCCTCCCCAGCCGATGTTAGATTGATGGAATGCCCTCCTTCTGCATTAACTCCCAAAGGAAGCCCCGTTTTACCACGGGGCTTTCCCGCGACTCTTCCCCCTCCTTTGAATCTTAGTACTCAAGAAAAAGTACAGACGGCCTCCTCTAGAATCCCCTCCCGGCCTAACGTAGAAAACGACCCATTCACGCACTATCTTAAAGCCTACCTTCAAGGACCTTATGATATAAATGAAGCAAGAAGCATCATTATAGGTCCCTTGGCAGATCATTATCGAAAAGTCGCCGTCAGTGTATTAATTGACTGCCCTGCTCGCGCTTACGAGTTTATTAAAGACGTACAAGATCTCTTCATAAAAATGGAGCTTTTTGAATTCATCGCATTAAGGCTTGCGGCAGTAGATGATTTTGACAATCTAGTAGAAGGATTTGGCATTTTACATAGGGTTCGTGCCGATCTTTGCAAGTTAAACTGCGCGCTTTTTTATTTGAATCAGAATAATCCTTCGAGAGCCGTTCAACTTTACTTTTTAAATAGCTCAATTGTTCATAGAAAGTCCCTATTTCAAAATCTCTACGAAAAAGCTTCAACTTTTGAAGATAAAATCAATTTAGTCAATACCCTCATAATGGCTCATTTTTATCGTGAAGAGATTGAGCAAGCTGTTAGCTTAATCGTTGATTGCTGCCATGATTTGAATAAAGAAGACCTCTTGCTTTCGCTCGGCAAAAGGTTAATTACAGACGGCAAATATAGTCATTTGAATCTTGTCATGAAAGCTATTCCTCAAAGAGCGATAGAGCTGCAAAAACTTGTCTTTGATGCTCAAAGGATGCAAAAAAGAAAACAGCCTGATTTAGAAATCAAAGCAACCTTTTCAGACCCTATTGTACAACATATAGTAGACAAAAAGCCCTTAGGCGAACTTTTAGCTTCGCTTAGACAAATGAAAGAACCGGATAAGTATAGATATAGAGCTTTTACAACTTTACTTTCATTAAATAATTATCAAGACGCCTATTACTTTGCGAGAGAGATCACCGATCCCGATTTAAAAGAACAAGCTTTAAGAAAAGTTATTGTTTTTTTAGTAAAAGAGGATAAATTTGACTTGATAAAGGAGATCTTTCCTCAATTTAGAATGAGAGATGACCTCAAACTAAGAATTGCCTATCTCTATTTAAGCAGTAAGATCGAAAGATCTATTGAGATTTTTTCATTATTAACTTCGCATCAGCATCGTATAGAATTGTTCTCACAGATTTCAAGGCTTGCAAGAAGTCTTGAAGAGCTAAATAAGATTATAGGCGCTATTTTAATCCCCTTTTTAAATTCAGGCGACATTCACATTGCAATTAACATCGTTAAAAATCAGCTTCCGGGATTGGATGTAGAGCATGAAATTTATCGGATGGGAGTTTATCTCATAAGCAACGATAAATTTGAAAAAATCGATTTAATCCTAAAAGAATTAACCACTCGCAAGAAAGATCTTGAAGCCTTCCTTAAATTAAAGCTTAGAAATTAACGGCACTCGTTTCATTCCGGTAGGATCGACATATTGCATCTTAATTTTATCAGCTACTTCCTCGGAAGATGGATTCCATAAAGGCGCCGCGTCAACTATTACAGATCGAATAAGCTCCGCCACATGCAGGGCATTTTGCCCTTTATCCATCAATGCTTTCCACGCTTCGTGCCGTTTCTCCAAATTGGGGTAGGGATTGTTAGATACAGAGCGGCAAGCGTTGGGTGTATTGCTTTCTAACTGAGTCATAACAGGGCCCGGCTGTATCATGTAGACACGAATATTCCACTTTGCAAGTTCTGCCCTATCAACGGCTCCTATCATTTCAAGTCCCGCTTTACTTGCGGAATAAACAGGTAGATTAAAGGAAGGAAAAAGACCTGCAACACTACTAATGTTGATGATTTTTCCCCGTTTTTGTTCACGCATGATAGGAATCACCGCTTGATTCATTCTAATTGCGCCGAAAAGATTCGTCTCGAAAATACGCCGTATTTCATCAATCGTATGCAGCTCTGTCGGACCGTAAACACCAATCCCTGCGTTATTAATCAGAACATCTATTCTATTTGTCTCGGATAATATACGATTTATCGCGCGATCGACAGAGGCTTGTTCCGTGACATCAAGAATTATAAATTTAAGAGTTTTAATATCTTTTACGAACGCTTCAAGCTCAGCATTTCTTCTCCTGCATCCGGCATAGACAATAAATCCGGACTTAGCCAAATGGCGCGCTGTGGCAAATCCAATGCCTTTTGATGCCCCTGTAATTAAAACGACGTTCATACGTTCCGAAAAAATGGATCGAAGTTAAAACCAAGTTCTCTTGCCGACTCTTCTTGAACGAAATCAGCGCGGGGTTTTCTTGAATGATCGAATTCTCTTTCAGGATTCATATAGTGCTTTAAAACACTATCTGTAATTTTCGCTCTTGCCTCTTGATGAGGGCGAAGAACGTCCCAAATCGCATCTACCGCTTTCTTTTTGATTTCGGACGTCATCATGCGACCCGCACGGTATTCGATCGCGGTTCTTTTAAGCTCTTCATCGTCATTCAAAAAATAAAGGAGATAATGATAAGGCACATCGACAAGAAGGTTTGCCCCTTTTTCGATATGCTCCTGCTTCGTCATTCCCCCTCCTGAAAAGGCTTTTTCACGCACTTTCTTGCTTACCTTATCAAGCGGATCATTCATAAAAATGACTTCTTTATCGCCGGTAGAGCTTGCCTTATCGTGGGCTTGCTCTAAACTCGGCAAGAAACGGGATTGGATCGTAGCCGGTTTTTTGTAGCCCAATTTCTGACCAATTTCACGCGCCATTCTAAAATAGGGGTATTGATCGATAGCCATCGGGACGAGGCACATCACTTCTTTGCCTTTAAAAACATTTGGAAAAGAAGAGCTAAAGGCAGGCGCTGCCTGAAAGCACGGCCAGCTGATTTGACCCACGCTATTATTCAAATCAAGCCCATAAATCCCATGAATCATATTGCCTGAAGTCTCTTTCATGATCCGTACGATGTTCTTGTAAAAATCTCCGCCGACGGTTTCAAGATTAGAGAATATCCATGTTTTATCTGGGTTGAAGCCGCAGGCGATGATATCTTTTGCGTTCTCGCGCGTCAGCCTATTTGCTTCTTCAAGCGGAAGGTTATCTTTAAAATAGTATTTTTCATCATCTGTCATCTGGATGATGGCAATCGCGTCAAAAGCTTCCTGAAGATACTTTGTAAAAAGAAAAGGAACCATATGCCCTAAATGAAGCGATTCCGAGCTGGGCCCTCTTCCTGTGTAAAGGTAGATCTCTTCTCCCCTCTCATAAGCATCCAAAATCAAATTTAAATCTTTATGGGAGAAAAATATGCCCCTCCTAAGCCAAGGATGGGCTTTCGTTTTAGTGACTTTTTCAAAACGCTTTACAAGCGCTCGATCGATGGGTTGCGATCCAAACTGGTTGATCAGCTTAAGATAATCGATTCCGGTTGAGGAGGTCACTTCCCACGGGGTAACTTTCGTATTTTCTTCCATAAGTGAGCAAGTTTACCTATTTGTAGAATTTCTAGCGAAGAGATCGTGCCGCTTTCAGCGGATAAATAGGCTGACTTCGGCAGAACGGGCGCCTTCGGCGCTTTTAATTTCGAGCGCGCGATAGCGCGCCCAATCTGTCGCTATTCATCCTTCCGCCTTCTGCCTTCATCCTTCCTAAATAGTTAGTACCGCTGATCCTTCGATGTCGCCATTACGGATAGCTTCGATCGCATCATTTGCCTGTTCCAGGTCGAAGGTGGTGACAGTTAGATTTATAGGGATTTTTTTGATTAATTCGAGAAAGTCGCGACCATCTTGACGGGTTAGGTTCGCGACGGAAGTCATGGCTCTTTCCTCCCAAAGAAGGCTATAGGGAAAAGAGGGAATATCGCTCATATGTATCCCTGCGCTTATAACCGTCCCCCCTTTTTTAAGGGCTTTCAGAGCTTCCGGATATAACTCTCCCACAGGGGCAAAAATAATTGCTGCGTCAAGTGATTCTGGCGGCAATTCATTAGAACCTCCAGCCCAAACGGCGCCTAGCGATTTGGCAAAGGACTGCGTCTCAACATCTCCCTCCCTTGTAAAGACATAGATATCCTTATTTTGCGCAAGAGCCACCTGAATCAATATGTGAGCGGAAGATCCAAATCCATAAAACCCAATTTTTTGAACATCGCCAAGTTTTCGGAAGGCGCGATAACCGATAAGCCCTGCGCAAAGTAAAGGCGCTTGAAACGGCTTAAAAGAAGGATCAAGTGGAAGAGCGTAGTCTTCATGGGCAAGGCAATACTCGGCGAATCCCCCATCACGCGAAAACCCCGTAAATTGCGCTTTATCACATAGATTTTCCCGATTGCTTAAACAGTATTCGCATTCGTGACACGTGCCTCCGAGCCAAGGAAGTCCGACACTATCGCCCGGTTTATATTTGCTCACCCCATCCCCGATCGAGTCGACAATCCCCACAATCTGATGGCCAGGTATAAGAGGAAGTTTTGCTTTCAGTTCGCCATCAATGATATGAAGATCGGTACGGCAAACCGCACAGGCTTTTACCCGAACAACGATATCTTTCGGGCTAGGGAAAGGTTTAGGAACATTCTTAAGGATTAGCGGTTTTCCCGCCTCCTCCAACACCATCGCTCGCATGTTTTATGATATACCTCATATACGTTTCTTTTTCGAGTGAATAGGGCAAAAGCTCCCTAACATTTTTTAAACTCTTGATAAAGCGGCAGATATCCGGAATCCCTTCTTTTGGCATCTTGACTTCTACAAATAGGTTTAAATTATGAAGACGCATTAATGTTTCATTGACAAGAGAGGTCGCAATTCCTTTTCTTCGAAACTCTTCATTCACTTTTAAATGTAAAAGATAAACGGAAGCATTTCCTGCGATAGATTTATAATAGGGCGAGGGCTCGCCATAAACCAGTATGCCGATAACCTTTTCATTAATTGCGGCCACGGTAATATTATTTGCGTCGTAATTGCCATAAAAACAGGTAATAACATAAGCATTTGCAGAGGCTTGCACCGCTGTAGAACAATTTTCGAAAGGTAGATAAGTAACAGTCATATGAACTCCAATAAGGCAGCAATTTTAACACCTTCTAACCTTTGAGATGAATACAATTTATGCTTAATCAAACCTTGTCAAAAACCAACGACATTACAATGAAATATTTCTCTAATTATAATTTTGGAATATATGACGAGACCGCCTAGTCCGATTGACACCCAGCCGCAGAACAAGCGAAATTGATAACTACTGATTTAGCCGGGTTAATGTCCATGTCTGCTCTGAACCATTCACAAACTGCACGAGTATTTGAGTTTGATCTTGAGTCAGATTAAAAAGGCCTGTGCTCATTACAGGAGCCGTATCGTTCGCTACCCTAAAAGACACGATTTGAGTCTCTTTATTTAAGGATCCCTCAATATCATATACGAGATTCGTAGAGGTATTATATAACGTTCCGTCTACTTCGCCCTGCTTATTAACGGCTAGCTGATAGACAAAATTAGAAGTGGAGGAAGTTTCAGGGCTTGAGCTTAAAGCAAATATTCCAAGGGGATACCACTCATTCGGCTGAGGAATATATGTGGGAGCGGATACGGCTGATGTATCGGTTTGATAGTTATCATAGCTGTAGTATAAGCCATCTGAATCATCGTAATAATAGGGACTACTCCAACCGTAGCCTAGCCAGGAGTTATAATCTCCCCACGCGTTACGCCTCCAGTAATCCGCCCTCGCATTCCAGTAGGCAGGATGACGGTCATAACGGTTGTAAAAATCGCCGCTAAACCAGTTATTATAACCTGGATGGCGGTTATAGAATGCCGATCTTTCCCCATCTACATTTCTCACGTAATTTGAGCGTGAATTATTCCAGGCATTTCTAAATTGAGCGGTTTGTTCAGGTGTCGCTTGCCTTCTTGCTTGAGCTTGAAAGGTCGCGTTTCTCGGACGGTTCATTGCGGGTTGGACAGAACGATTTACATTGGCTTGAGTTCTTGACGCATCAACCGGGCGTCTGCCTTGAACCGATACAGGAGGAGCCGATCTGCTCATTGAAGGCGTTCTATCAATAGATCTACCCGCTCCCCCACCACGAGCACCGCCACCGTCTCCGCGACCACCACCGTCTCCGCGTCCGCCGCCTCCACCATGACCGCCGCCTCCGCCCCGGGCCTCTAAGCATAATACAGAAAGGATAATCAGAATTAACGTCTTTTTCATGATTTTTTCCTCACAATGCTTACAGGGTCTATATTTGGGAGAACGATCCCATCCACTTCTCTATGTATGGAAGAATATTCGTAGTGGTCTGCGTTTTTCAGATTAAATAGATTTAACGAGGACGCTTCTCTGCCATCGCTTAACGTATAGTTTAATTCAAGCTGCCAGTTATCGC
>CAZABG010000074.1:0-12173 GCA_964483465.1 uncultured bacterium | reverse complement strand
GTCATGGTGGAATCGGTTGTTCCATCGCCGGAAGTAAACGTAAGACCAGTAACACTGCTTAAAGACATCACGCCGTTAGTAGATGTTAAGGTAACGGTTACATTTGTATTGTCAACGTCGTTAACAGAGATCAAATTCCCATTAGAGCTGTTGAATACAAGATTTGTGTCTTCACTAGTTGTTTGAGCAGATGGCACCGTATTAACAGGCGCATCGTTAACCGAATTGACATTGATATTAATATTATCTGTATCTGTCAAAGAGCCGTCTGTCGTTACGATCTGAATGCCGGCTGAACCCACAAAATTAGAGTTGGGGGTAAATACAAGCCCATTTAATGCGGAATTTAAATTAGCTTGCGTTCCAGTTATTTTTATAACCGGATCGGTTGTGCCATCGCCTGTAATGAAGGTAAGGCCGGTTGTACCCGATAATGAGATGACTCCATTGGATGCGGTTAAAGTGACTGTGAGTGTAGGACTGTCAATATCGCTTACGGCTATTAGATTTGAATTGGCAGAATTGAAAACTAAAGAGGTATCTTCATTAATGGTCTGGCTAATGGTCGTGGCTGTATTTATAGGAGCATCATTTACATTGTTAACGGTGATATTAACGATGTTGCCGGTAGTTACCGTTCCATCAGATGTCTGGATTTGCAAAGAGGCAGAGCCATTAAAATTTGTCGTAGGTTGAAATGTAAGGCCATTTAAAGCGTTGTTAATATCAGATTGCGTTCCTGTAAACGTCATGCTTGAATCGCTTGAACCATCACCCGTACTAAATGTTAGGCCGGTTAATCCGCTTAAACTCATTACTCCATTCGTTGAGGTTAGAGTAACAGTAAGATTTGTGTTATCCACATCGGAAATGGAGATGGCATTTGAATTTCCGCTTGAGAAGATAAGATTCGTGTCTTCGTTAATAGATTGGGCTGATGGAATAGTATTAATGGGTGCATCATTTACAGGATCGATCGTAACCGCGATGTTTTTGGTATCGGTTAAACTTCCGTCGGTGGTTGAAAAGACAACCGTATCCGTTCCGTAATAGTTCGTCTCTGGAGTATATGATAAACCGTTGAGAGCTGCGTTTATGGCTGACTGAGTGCCGCTAAAGGTCATGGACGTATCTGATGTTCCATCTCCCGCTGAGAAAGTAAGTCCCGTTATGCTCCCTAAAGTCATGTAACCGTGATCTGAAGATAGAGTTACAGAAAGGGTAGCGT
The DNA here is from genome assembly GCA_964483465.1 of uncultured bacterium. GTDB lineage: Bacteria > Chlamydiota > Chlamydiia > Chlamydiales > Parachlamydiaceae > CAZABG01. The sequence goes on along the minus strand of CAZABG010000074.1, from coordinate 10,945 downwards.
TATCAGGGTCATACACGGTAGGAGCATCGACTCCGCTTGCGGATACGGACGAATCTTCCGCGATGGTAACTGATAAGGGAACGTAAATTTGAAATGTGGGGGCATCGTTAACGGCGGTTACGGAGATATTAATGGTATCGGTATCGGTTAATGTCCCGTCTGTTGTTTGTACTTGTATCGATGCTGGACCGTTATAGTTTGAATTAGGAACAAATTGCAGGCCGTTTAGAGCGGTGTTGATTGCCGATTGCGTTCCGCTGACTTTTATCGTTGCATCCGATGTTCCATCTCCCGTAATAAATGTCAGTCCGGATGTTGCGCCTAAAGTCAATAGTCCATTTGCCGCGGTAAGGGTTACGGTTACATTGGTTGTGTCGACATCGCTCACTGAAATGGCATTGCTATTCGCTGAAGAGAATATTAAAGGGGTATCTTCTGCGACTGTTTGAGCAGATGGAACCGTATTAATGGGCGTATCATTTACTGATGTTACGGTTATAGCAACCGTATCCGTATCGGATAGTGTTCCGTCAGATGTTTGCACCTGGATCGATGCGCTTCCATTGAAATTGCTTGTCGGTATAAAGCTTAGCCCATTCAATGCGTTATTAATATTCGTTTTCGTTCCTGTGAATGTCATGACAGAATCGGCGGATCCATCGCCTGTTGTAAATGACAAGCCGGTAAGAGTGCTTAAAGTGATCGCACCATTGGATGCGGTTAAGGTGACGGTAAGGGATGAAGATAAATTGTCGTTAACGGATATTTGATTGCCATTAGCGCTTGAAAAGATTTTTGCTGTATCTTCCGCGGTCGTTTGAGTACCGGGAACCGTATTAACCGGCGCGTCATTTACAGCTCCAACAGCAATGGTTGCCGTTTTAGTAACAAATCCTCCGAAGCCATCGTCTACATTGAAAGTAAAAGTATCGGTTCCATTGAAGTTAGTATTTGCCGTGTAGGAGAACGAACCGTCGCTATTTACATAATTTAAAGTACCATTTGAAGGATCAGTCCAGCTAGAAATGGTAAGCGCGCTTCCTTCAGGATCTATGGCTCCAATAAGCAATCCTGAAGCGGCGCTAATTACAAGGGCAGTATCCTCGGTTGCTGAAAAGGATTTATCGCTCGCGGTTGGAGCGACATTATTCGTATCAAATCCCCATAATTCTGTCCCGGAACTTGCGGAGGTCGCTCTAAAAAAGAGGGTATCGCCGACGACTGTTAGAGATAAAGGGTTGGAAGAAGTGGAACCCGTATAAATGTCTTTCACAAGAGTGGTTCCACCACTTGTGCCATCACTTTTCCAGAGTTCAATGCCATTAACCCCATCGTTTGCAGTAAAGTAAAGGGTATTATTTACTACAGTTAGGTTGTCTGGAGTAGAATCTGAAGCATCATCCAAGGTAGTTGCGTTTATGTTTTTTACTAGGGTAGTTCCTGCAGCCGTTCCATCTGTTCTGTACAATTCGGTTCCGTACGTTCCGGCGTCTTCGCTGAAATAAACATATCCGTTCATATAGGCAAGATCCGTAACTGCCCATCCACCGGAGCCGGCATAGAGGTCTGTTATCATGACCGTACCGGCTGAGGTGCCATCACTCTTCCAAACTTCAGATCCGCTAGTAGTAGTTGTAGCAACAAAATAGAGGGTGCCGTTTGCGTTAATGAGAAGAGAAGGAGATGAAGAACCTGTACCTGATTGAATGTCTTTTACGATTACGGTTCCTGTTGTGGTTCCATCCGTTTTCCAAAGTTCTACTCCGTTTGTTCCATTGTTAGCTGTAAAATAAAGAGTAGAATCTACCACTGTCATATTTGTGGGAGTGGAAGATGAACTTCCAGATCGGATATCCTTTAAAAGAACGGTTCCAGATGAGGTCCCATCGCTTTTCCAAAGCTCTTGCCCCACTGAGTTATCGTTTGCAGTAAAATAAAGTTCGCCGTTAAATGCGATAAAATTGGTTGGGTTTGATCCGTTTGATCCCGATCGGATATTTTTTACGAGGGTCGTTCCTGCTGAAGTTCCGTCAGACTTCCACAGCTCGACTCCATTTGAGCCGTCATTTGCAGCAAAGAAAAGAGTTCCGTTTACGTTTGTTAAATTGATTGGGGTTGAGCTGCTGGAACCGGACCTAATATCTTTAACAATAACCGTTCCTGCAGAAGTTCCGTCTGATTTCCACAGTTCGACTCCGTTTGTCCCATTGTTCGCGGTAAAGAATAGCGTTCCATTTACGTTTGTAAGTTTTGCAGGTGATGATGAACCTGTTCCTGAACGGATATCTTTGACCATCGAGGTGCCGGCTTCTGTGCCATCTGATTTCCATAATTCGGTTCCGTTTGCGCTTGTTGTTGCGGTAAAAAAGAGGGTGCCATCGATATTTACAAAATTGGATGGGTTAGAACTTCCTGAACCTGAGACGATATCGTCAATAAGATAAGCGGTATTATCTAGAACCCCATGCCAATTGCTCAATTGCGTATCGTTAAAATAGGTTTGAGCGGCATTGACATTTCCGATTTCAAGCTGCCAGTCGCCTCCGAATTCTGAACTTCCGGTTAAGTCAGTTGAGGCTGCGATAGATACAAAATGGTCGGTACTAGCATCGTCGACAAAGGTGTCAAGCGATTGAATAAAGGTATTTCCAGCATCGCTTGAGGCAACATTACAGGCTAAAAGATCGATCCTTCCGTCGTTCTTAACAAGGCTTGAAACATCTTTCCAAAAAGTTTGCAGGGCAGAATCAGATTGAAGCCCTTGCATCGACATGGTTTTCGAATCGGTAAGAGAAAATTCCGCGTCCGATCCGTAGCTGATAAAAGCGATGGAATCGGCTTTCGCTCCGTTGAGGGCCTGGCTAATTTGCGAGACGATATCCGTGAGCGTTACTTTTGAGGCGTCATAGGTGACGACTTTGACATCATCACGGCTCGCTTGCGCGAGGATATCAACGTTTTTAACCTGGTTTGAGAGGACAATAACTTTTACGCTATGGTCGCTTGAATCTGCTTGAGTATGAAGCACCTGATCAGACGAATCGCTCGAGGCTTGCGGAGTTGCCTTTTCTGTAGATTTATTGTCTGCCTGATGGTCTGCTTGTTGAGATGCAGACTGATTTTGAGTTTGATTTTGTTCATGCTGCTCTGCAGCTTGTTTTTCAACTTGATGGTCGGTTTCTTGAGCAGCCGCTTGCGTGGCGATGTCGGCAGCCGCTGCCGCATCGAGCAAGATCCGCTCTTCAAGAGGCGTGATCCTAAGAGGCTTTAGATACGCATCGTTACGAGGGTCCATTATTATCTACCTTCGCTTTGTAGTGGCGCGGCATACCAATACTGTTGTTTATTTGCTCGATAGTTAACATCAGGTTGCCGTAGCGTTCAAAGGCGGTCATTTCGGCTAAAAAGGCATCGGATTCTGCCGATAGAACATCGCCATCATGGAATTCACCCACTTTGCTAATGAGGTAAGCTTGTTCTTCAAGTTTTTTTTCTGATTCGTAATACTCATGAGCGATTTTATAATTATCGATGGCATCATCATACAAAAGAAGGGCCAGCTGTACTTGAGTGATCACCCCTAATGAAAGGGCTACGCGGTTTTTCCGTACAAGCTCTTGCTGGGCCTCCGCTGCTCGCATGTCATAAAAAGTTGAAGGCAGATTAAAGACATTATAGGTGATTTTTAAACCTGCCTGAAGCCAATGATTCCAAATGAGAAATTTGTTGCTATCGAACTTTGTTTGGCCATAGGGCGCAAGTCCTGGCAATAACTGCAGCGCGGCATTATGGACTTCCGCTTTAAAAACTTTCTCTTCGACATCTTTGCCATAAAGCTCGGGTCGATTTGCAAGAGCCAAGTCTTCGAGCGCGTCCCAATCAAACAGCTGTCGGTCGATTTTTTCAAACGGGTAGGGGATAATTTCAAAATCGGTATTCGTCAAACCCATAAATTGCGCAAGCTGGGATTTGGCTGTGACAAAATCGCGGTGGAAATCTTGAAGCTGAACTTTGAATTTGGATAATTGCGCATCAAGTTTCATGCTTGGGAGGGCAGCCAAGGTCCCTTTTTGATTATAGTGGCGCACTTTTTCTTGGTATTCATTGATCCGCTTGATGAGTCTTTCAGAACGATCGACGCCTCTTGCCGCAAGCTGCGTTTTCCAATAGCTTCTTGTTACTTCTAATACGAGATTTTGCTGAAGACGGGCGTAATCAAGCTTAAGCATTTTTTCACGGTTGGCCTCTTGAATAGCGCGGTTGTAGGCTAAGCCAAAATCGAGAATGTTCCAGGTAAATGTAATGTCGTAGGTTGTGTCATGTTGTTCAGAAGATATGCTGGGCGGTGCCGGAGGCTGATTTGTAAGAGATTGTGAGAACGATCCGGTGTTTCGATTCCTTCCATATTGTTCAAGGTTGAACATGAGCGAGGGGAGCATCTTCCACGTCGCGCCTGTTCTTAATTCTTCTTTGATTCGTATTTCCTGCGCTTTAACTTGAAGATCGAGATTTTGCTTTAAGGCAAGATCGACAATTTCATCGTAACTTAAAGGGTGATCTGGAACTTCTGCTCTATCAAGTTCGTTTCTGTCGTAATCAATATTTTCTATTCGAAGAAGATCAATATTTTGTTCTTCAATCGGGCAGCAAGCCGCAAGTAGAGCAGAAAGGGCGAACAGTCGGAATCTCATGTTTCATATATAGGAGATTCCGCTGTAAATATCAAAAAATTAGTTTGATAAGATCTCAGATGGCTGAAAAAAGAATTTAATTTCAGAAGTGGCTGATTCTAAGCTGTCTGAACCATGAACCGCGTTTTCTTGCATCGATTTCGCGAAATCTTTTCTGATCGTTCCGGGTTCTGCTTTTTCAGGATTTGTCGCGCCCATGATCTTTCTATTTTTCAAAACGGCGTCGTCTCCTTCAAGAACCATGACGACAACAGGTCCTGACGACATAAAAGCGGCGAGATCATTATAAAAAGGTCGGTCTTTATGCACGGCATAAAATCTTTTCGCATCTTCTTGAGTCATAGAGACTTTCTTAATCGCTGCGATTTTTAAGCCATTTTTTTCAAAGCGATCGATGATGGCGCCGATGTGATTGGCTTTCACAGCGTCAGGTTTAATAATCGATAAGGTTTGCTCGGCAAAAAGAAATAAGGGGAGGCAAGTAAGTATCAATTTTAACATGGAATTTCTCCGTAGGTGAGGAATTGTTTAAAAAATTCATCTCCGCCTTGAGTCAAAAAGGAATCGGGATGAAATTGAAGGCCTGTTTGTTTTAAGTCATTATGTTTTAAGGCCATAATTTCTGTGCCGGCCCATGCGACAGGTCTAAGGCTCGTGGGTAGAGTGTTGGGCTTAACGATAAGCGAATGGTATCTGCCCACTTTTAAAGTTTCAGGAAAGTGAACAAATTGATGGGAGATCAAGCTCTGTTTTCCGTGAAATGGGCGCATGGCTCGGATAATATCTGCTCCATAAGCTGCGGCAATTAATTGATGGCCGAGGCAAATGCCAAGGAGCGGCGTTTTTAAATAAGGTATTTGATCCTTAATAACTTGCACATCACGAGGCTCGCCGGGGCCTGGACCTATCACGATTCTGTCATAAGACTCGTCGTCTAATTTTTGCGGAGGAACGACAGTGACAAACGCTCCTTGTCTTTTAAGGGCATCATAAATGTTGCCGGTGAAGGAGCAAAAATTATCGACGAGCAGTACTTTCATAAGGTCTTATCTAGTGCGTTTGCAAACGTCGCCGTTTTGAAAGAAAAATTTAATTTCATTTGCCGCATTCTCTAAACTGTCGGATCCGTGAACCGCGTTTTCACCTACGCTTGTCGCAAACTCGCGACGGACGGTGCCGGGTTCAGATTTTTGCCAGTCGGTCGCGCCCATAATTTTACGGTTGGCTTGAACGGCGTTTTCACCTTCAAGAGCCATTACCATTACGGGGCCTGATGTCATGAATTCAACAAGTTCGCCATAAAAAGGACGTTCTTTATGAACGGCATAAAAAGCTTGAGCTTGTTCTTTCGTAAGATGCATCATTCTGGCAGCCACGACTTTAAGTCCGCCTTTTTCAAATTTGTTGATTATTGCTCCAATGTTATTTGTGCCTACGGCATCGGGTTTAATAATCGATAAAGTTCTTTCTAGTGTCATAGTTCACTCCTTAGAATAGACACTATAACTGATCTCTTGTCATCTATTCAACGATTCTTCATCATTTCTCCCATGAAAGTACCTCTAAATTGGCTCAAAGAATTTATTGATTTAAATATGGCCCCCAACCATTTGGCAAGGGTCTTAACCTCTCTTGGAATAGAGGTGGAAGGAATCGAGGCGAAAGGCCCCGGATTTAGCAAGGTGGTCGTCGGCAAAGTCATTTCAGCCGAGAAACACCCTAATGCGGATAAATTGACTGTCGCCCAGGTTTCAGACGGCCTAGAGACTGTCCAGGTAGTTTGCGGCGCGCCGAATTGCCGTGCCGGTATGAAGACGGCTTTTGCGACAGTTGGGGCGGAAGTGGGTTCCGGAAGTGACAAATTTAAAGTTAAAAGAGCAAAGATTCGGGGGGTTGAATCCTTCGGCATGCTCTGTTCTGCTAAAGAACTTGGCATATCCAATGATGACGATGGAATTATGGAGTTTCAGGATATCGTCAAAGAAGGTATGGATCTTTCAGACCTTTATGCGGACACGGTTATAGAAGTAGGACTTACTCCAAACTTAAGCCATTGCTTATCGATTGTCGGCATTGCCCGCGAACTAAAAGCCGCGCTCAATTTAAAAATCAAGAATCACGATGTCTCCTTTGCTGAGGAGGGATCCTCCTTCCATTTTTCGGTTGAAGTGAAAGAGCCTGAATTATGCCCTCGCTACACCGCAAGGATTGTTGAAGGGATTAAAGTGGGGCCGTCGCCTGAATGGATGGTGAAAAGGCTGGATGCTGCAGGGCTTCGGTCTATCAATAACATTGTTGATATAACGAATTACATCATGCTTGAAACAGGTCAGCCGCTCCACGCTTTTGATCTTGATAAACTTGAAGGGGCCTTGATTGTTCGAAAAGCTAAAAATGAAGAAAAGATAGCGACGCTCGATGGAAAAGAACGTGTTCTAAGCGATGACATGCTGGTTATCGCCGATAAGAGTAAGCCTCTTGCCATCGCGGGTGTGATGGGTGGATCTAGTTCGGAAGTAAGCGATGCCACATCGCGTGTTCTTATCGAATCGGCTTATTTCAATCCTTCACAAGTGAGAAAGACGAGTAAAAAACTCGCAATTTATACCGATTCGTCAAAACGCTTTGAAAGAGGCGCCGATCCCAATCAAGCGCCTTTGTCGCTTGATATGGCAGCGGCCTTAATGGCGCAACTTGCCGGCGGAAAAATCGCGCGCGGCAAAGTGGACATCAAGGCTTTAGAATTTAATCCAAAAGAAATAGATTTTCGTGTTGATCGTACAAACACGCTGCTTGGCACAGCTTTAAGTTTAGGCGAAATGGAATCCATTTTTGAAAGACTCGGATTTAAAACGAGGGCTTTGCCAAACGATACGTTAAAAGTAAGCGTTCCGACTTATAGGGTAGACGTCAATGAAGAAATTGATCTTGTGGAAGAGGTTGCAAGAATCTATGGCTATGACAATATCCCTCGCGAGCCCGCTTTCTTTCAAGCGTCCACATTAGCACATACCCCTGCCTACGTTTTTGAAAATGAGGTTCGAAAAAAACTCATCTCTGAAGGACTTCAGGAATTCATTAATGCCGATTTAATTGGACCGTCCGCACTAAAAATTACCCACGGCGAAGATGCGCTCGATGAAAATCGAGTTGAGGTATTGAACCCGGTTTCAATCGAGCAGTCGATTTTAAGAACTTCTCTTATGCCCGGATTACTTCAAACCGTGAAAAATAATTTCGATCGCGAATCTAAAGCGATTGCCGGATTTGAGATTGGACGCATTCATTATAAGGATGGCGATAAGTATAAAGAGCCTGCCTGCGTGGGGATTGTTCTTTCTGGCCCAAGATCTTCAAATCAATACGACCCTAAGCCTGAATCTTTTGATTTTCGGGATCTGAAGGGTGTTCTTGAAAACTTTTTAGAGTCGCTCGGGATTTCGAGAGTTTCTTATAGACCCTCGAAGCTTCCCTCGCTTCATCCGGGAAGACAAGCGGCGATTTATAGCGGCGGTCTTGAAGTGGGATCATTTGGTGAAATACACCCGCAAGTCGCAAGAAGATTAGATGTTCCTGCCAGAATTCTCTTTGCTGAATTAAATTTATTTGACTTATTCAAGTCGCGTAAAAAGGAAGTGAAGATGAAGCCGCTTCCTGAATTTCCGGCGTCGGAAAGAGACTGGACCATTACATTAAAAGAAGAGGCCCCTGTAAATCAGGTAGTTGATGCGATCAAGTCAATTCCTTCTCAATTACTTGAAGACGTTTATTTGTCTGATATGTATCGTAGTGCTACGATCGGGCCTAATAAAAAGAACGCGACTCTTCATTTCATCTACCGCGATAACACGAAAACGGTTGAACAGGCGGCAGTGGATGCGGAGCATGCCCGTTTAATAGAAAATGCCCTACACCTTATTGCAGGATGTTTATGAAGTATAAATTTCTTCCTCTTTTAGTTTTATTTGCCGGTTGCCAGCAACAAACGGAATATGTTTCAGAACCTTACTCGGTTGTTGATGAAACGTATGTGCACAAATATGGTTTTGAAGTCTCGCCTGATGAGTGGCAGACGAGAGGCGAGCATGGTCAAAAAATTACCACGCTCAAAAATGGCGTAACCGTTACAAGAAGTTACAAGTTTGGCGATTTAGATGGCGAGACGACCTACACTTATCCTTATTCTTCCTCGATTCAAAAATCAGAAAAGTATGTGGAAGGAAAACTTGCTTCTGAAATCAATTTTTCCCTTTCAGGCATTCCTTTAAATAAGAAGGAATATAATGGCAAGAGCGTCACCATTACAGTTTGGTATGCAGGCGGTCAGCCGCAAGCGATCGAAGAGTATGAAGGGGATGTTTTAACTCAAGGCATTTACTATAGCCCTCAAGGCGCAATCGAATCAAAAGTGGTTGATGGTATCGGCGAGCGTATTAACCGCGGACCCCAAGCAGAGCTTATTTCAAAAGATACGATCGCGGCAGGCCATTTATTCGAGCGCACCATTCCTTGGCCGAACGGACATCCAAAGGAAATTGCCGATTATCATCAAAACGTGCTTCATGGACATCGCAGAACCTTTGAAGAAGGCGGCGAGCCGGTCGCGGATGAAGTGTGGCAAAATGGCCTTCAAAACGGCATCACCATTCTTTATGTGAATGGGGAGAAGTTTGCTGAAGTGCCTTATCGCAACGGAGTCAGATCGGGCGTTGAAAAGCGTTATAAAGACGGCAAGCAACTCTTTGAAGAGGTGAGCTGGCTTGATGGCGCTGAGCAAGGTTCCCGAAACTACCTACAAAAGTAAGGATGAAGGCGGAACTGAAAAGGATGAAGGCGGAAGGCAGAAGGCAGAATAGCGACAGATAGGGCGCGCTTTTAAGCGCGCTTGTAATGTAAAGCGCCATAAGGCGCCCCTTCTGCCGAAGGCAGCCTATCTATTCGCGAAGCGACACATTCTGTCGCTATTCTGCCTTCCGCCTTCTGCCTTCATCCTTTTGCTAATTGCCATGATTCTTGGACGAGTTCAGTGAACTCTCCGTTAACAAATTTATATTTCTTTTGCATCACAGGCACATCGTTCATATCGAATAGTGTTACACCGTCGAAGGAGTCGCCAAAATCGGTGTAGGATAGTTTGTGATAGGCGACAGGAATTCCTTGCGGAATAGAATATTGGCACTGCCGCGGCCGATCTTTTTCAAATGAATAGGTTTCTTTTAATACGATCCGGTCTTCTTGGTTTTTTAATAGGCTTTCGTTTTGAGAAAGGGGGATTTTAATCCAGCTGGCTTGCCTCGGATCTTTTAAAGAGCGAAAATCAAACAGATTTGAGTCGTAAATTATTTTTTTGAAGGTGTCGCCCTCATAAATTTCGATAGAAAATCGCTTGTAATAAGGGTCCACAACGATGCGAAAAGGCCCTTTCTCATTTAGATCTTTGCCGTAAGGCTTCCCATCTTTCCAAAAGTAGCTGTTAAATCGATTTATCATGTGTTTTAACGTTCCAATATCCTATCCAGAATGGGTTTTAAATTAATTTATTAAGAAAAATTATGCAATCCTTTACAATTTCTTAATCTCTTCGCCGTATAATATTATACATGCAGCCAATAAAAGCAGGAGATAATGGGTTCGTTCCCCCTCCGACAGTTCATCCTAAAAAGAAGCTTATTGTTACTCTAGTTGTTTTAGCTGGAGTGACGGCAACGGTTTCAGTCGTAGCTCTTGCGGTACTTATTCCGCCTGTTGGAGCCTTGGCCGGTGCTGTTCTTGTTGCGGTTGCGATTAAAGTTTCTATCGGTGCTGGCGCAGGCTCAGTTCTTTGCGGAGGCGCCGCCTATCTTATTTACAAATTAAATAAACCTGCAAAACCAGAAGATCCCGCAATTGTCTTAAAAGGAAAACACCACATTAAAGCTGTCGATCGCTCAAATACAAAACTCCCCGAACAGCCCGACGATAAGCCTTCTTCAAATGAACCTGCTAAGTCAAATGAACCAAATATATCTAAAATAGATGCTAACGATTCTGATCCTAAACCTGCGATTCTTCAACGTAAACTGCAAGAGCGTCCGCAGCCCTCTATAGATGCCAACGAGCTGCATAAGCAGATGAAAGACAAGAGGGAAGCAGAACTTAAAAAAGCATACGAGAATAAATTAAAAGCGGATCATGACACGCAGATGATGAGAAACGGTCCGCGTCCGCAGCCCTCTATAGATGCCAACGAGCTGCATAAGCAGATGAAAGACAAG
>CAZABG010000073.1:0-13191 GCA_964483465.1 uncultured bacterium | reverse complement strand
CAAGAGTAAAAATTATCTTTGACTACGATTCCAGCATAGCAACTTCCGCCTTCATTCTTCATCCTTCAGCTTGTGTGGAATTGGGCGTGATAGTAGCTAACGATTTCCTCGACGAGTTCTTGCAAGAGGGGATTGACTTCTTCGAAGGAAGGGCTCATGAAAAGTTCGATTTCCGAATGGATCTGCGCACGCATTTGTTCAATAAGCTTCTCTTGCTCAATCTCGCTATCTAACTCTTCTAAAAATTCTAAGAGATGCTTAATGCTTGCTGCTTGAATTTTAAGGTCAAAATCGTTCAAGACAGGCGGCTTTATTTTGACTTTTTCGGAAATTTGCAAGGTAAGTAGTTTTTCAGCCGAATCGCCGATGATTTTTCCCATGAGTTCAAGATACTCTTTTATGGGAGACTCGCAGTCTATAGAACATTGCCGCGCTTTTTTATAATTGGAGCGAAGGATTTCTTCTCTTTTAGATCGTTCATCATCTAAAGATAGCGAAAAACGCAGCTCTTCCATTTTTTCAAAAGGCTGATCGATGTAGTGGCGGTTTAATGTTTCATGGGTTTTCGATAAAATGTCAGACGGGTTATCAAGCGTTTCAAGGTGATTAAAAAAGGATGTGACAATCTCATGGTGGCTATCATCCGTTAGGGGATGAGCTTTAATAACCGAATGGCTTAATTCCTTATGAAAAGATAGATACTCAAGTTTTCTTTCGTCGAAATGGTTCTTCTTAAAACGATAGAGTCTGCGTGCTTTCGAGTTTTTTGATCCTTTAGGCAGAAGATCAAGGGCCGCTTGCTTCTTTCTTTCTATGATAGGCTTTAAGAGGGGAGCCTGGTCGATCCATAGTAAGGTGCTTGGGACAATCCAATGCGAAAGGGAAAAGCCCATGTGCTGCATAGGGTAGGGGTGTCCCGGCTGTATGGATTCAAGATAGATTTTAAAGCTGTCTTTGATCGGAATCGAATGAACATTTTCACGGCGGAAAGCGCCAAGTATGCGCGTCACTTCTCCCGGCAGTTCGCTAAACGTTTGCATCAAGATGATCTCTTTGCCTTCACGCTCTAGCTTAGATAATTCATTATGTTTATTTAAATCTTGCGCAAGTTCAGATCCGCCGTGATTCTCAATTAGCCGTATCGCTTTCATTTTTAAAGTATCGCGCTCAGAAGGAAGGAGATGCTCTTCAGAGATTTTTTGCCCTTTAAAGAAATCGTCGATCGCGCCGCTTTTAAAAGTCTGAACTTTTGCCATCTCCTCTATTTTTAAATCGGAAAAATCGTCAGAGGGAAATAATGAACGGTTGTATTTTTCGATCGTGTTAAGGGCAAGTTCAGCAAGCTTTCTTTGTTCAGGAGTCCCTTCACGATAACGATCTATTAAAGGGAAATAGGTTTTGATAAAACGGATCGATTTGATTAGCTCAAGCTTGACTTGAGCCTTAATTTCCGCTTTTTTCTTGTTATAAGTTGACGAAAAAAGGGTTTGCACTAGGTCGGAAACTTTTTCAAAAGGGGTGCCAATTTTTGCGGCAGCCTCAGAAAAAGCCTCTAGATTATCAAGCGCTCTTTTAAGTTCCTCATCAGGATTCATAGCCTAATTATAAAGGAAATGTGAAATCTAACTAAGTTGTTTATTTACCGGCTTGCCAACCGCCGCATTCACTATTACTTTCGCGTCCGATGATATAGTAAAGTGATTTTTTGATTCCAGACATCCTTCTATCTCAATAAGCTCGCCCCGTTTAAGGTACTCAAAAGCACGGCTTTCTTTTGGATGTTCATCAAGCCGTGAGGAAATCGTCTTTTTCCCCCCTTTTCCGCAAAGATAATAAAGCTTGCCTTGATACCCATCAATCGGAGGAGAAATGACTCGGTAAAGCGGATCGCTCTCATCCATTGGCCAGCCGCTATTGTTCACAATAAGATAGCTCATTTTAAGGGAATTTTGATTGATTTTTGCAGACCTTTGAATTTCCGCAATCATATGAGGCTTATATAGCTCTCGTTGAGCATAGCAAGGAACTTTAGCTTCTAAGGCTACGCAAGCTCCGCGCCACACGCAAGGAGCTTGAATGGGATGGCCTGCTTTCACGACTTCATCCCGTAGGCGGAGAACTTTTCTATTAATTTCATCTTGAGAGCTGTCAACAATAAGGAGATAGCCTTGCGGATTCAGCTGCTTCAAGCATTTTTCGATCAGGTCATTTGGATTATCTGTTAAGTGAAAAAGGGAATGGCCAAGAATGATTAAATCGTATTTTTCTTTCGGAAGCGGTGCTGGATAGGTCCATTTTAGAGTCTTGACCGGATACCCCATTTTTCCAATTAATTCAGCGCCGTAATCCATGAGTTGGGTATTCATATCAAGCAAAGTGGCTTGCTTTGCCCCTTTCATCATGGCGCCAAGAGCAAACGCTCCGAGACCTGAGCCGACATCCAAAACCGTATTAATCTCGGTAGGTATTTCGGATACCGTTGAGATAGCTTCTTGCACGTGGATAAAATTTGAGTAAAGAAGATAGGGATAAAACGGTTCCGCAAGCTTCGGGTCGTAGGATCCAAGCTCAGAAATAATTTTACGGAATTCACGTGTTTGAAGCTTGTCAAAAGGGCCTTCTTCTTTAGATAGCTTGCGATATAAAATAATGGAAAGGCGAAGGTATTCGTCGAGCTGTTCTTTCATTTTTTCAGTACTGCCTTTTTGTCGTTTTCACTCATTACCCGGTAGGTGCCCACTTCAAGCTTTCCTAATACCAATGCTCCAATACGAATGCGCTTTAATTCAAGCACTTTAAAGGAGAGATTTTCGCATAGGATTCTAACTTCTCGTTTCTTGCCTTCCGCAAGTACAATTTTAAACGTCCCGCCCCGAACTTTCTCAACACGCAGAGGCCTTACAAATACGCCTTCCACGTATGCGCCGGCACTCAGTTTCTTCAAGTGGATATCGGTAAGATTTTGATCCACCTTTACCAAATATTCTTTATCGATTTCTTTTGAAGGATGAATAATTTGATTTGCGAAATGGCCGTCGTTCGTAACAATAATAAGGCCTTCCGTATCTTTATCGAGACGTCCTACGGTAAAGAGTCTTTTGCCCTCTTCCTCAAATAGATTAAGGACAGACTTTTCAGGATCTGCTTCGATAGACGTGCATAAATAGCCTTTCGGCTTATTCAGCATAAAGTAAACTTTATCATCTTTATTAATGATTTTGCCGCTAACTTCAATTTTATCTTTGGCAGCATCGACTTTGGTTTGGGGGATTAAAATAACCTCCCCATTCACTTTGACTTTTCCATCAAATATCAGGGTTTCGGCTTTTCTTCGGGAAGCGACTCCGGATTGCGACAATACTTTACTTAAGCGTTCTAACATGGCAAATATTTTAATTACTTTAGGTTTAAATAACAATGAATTATAGTTCTTGTTTCCTTGGAGAAAAATATGCGGCTTTTAGGATTTTTTTTATTACCTTTATACGCCTTCGCGAGCCCTTCTTTCACTACCCATGACGATGTAAATACTATAAAAAATAGTTTTAAAGTCGCATACGCGATGAGTGATTTAAAAAAAGATAGTTACAATTGGGAAATCAACGACCAAATCGCATCTATCAATAATGAATTAGAAAACATTCAATCTGTAAAACAAGCTCAAAAACTTTTAAAGCGTTTATTCCAATCTACGAAAGACTATCACTGCTCCATTGTTTTTGCCAGCACGGAAACCGCTTGCCTTCCGATTAAAGTGAAAGGCGTAGATAGCCGCTATTTTATTACGTGGATTGATCGAAAAAAGCTTTCAACTTGGAGCTTCCCCTATAAAGAAGGGGACGAGATTACTCATTTTAACAATAAACCGATGGATGTGGTTATAAAAGAGCTCATTGAAAGCGACACCCCAAACGCAAATTACGCAACCGACAAGCTGCTTGCGGAAAACTTTCTCACAAATCGGATTGGATTGCTTGGAATGGAAGTGCCTCAAGGGGCAGTTACTATAACGGTTAAGCCGAAAAATAGCTCGAAATCAGCAAAGGTAAATCTTCAATGGGATTACCATCCTGAATTGATTAAAGATGTTGTAAGAGGCTACTATCCTCCAAAAGCCACACTTAAGCCTGAAAGCCGTTGGGATAGACTTAAGATAATGCAAAAAGAGCTTAAAGTTCCTTATGCGTCCTATATTGCAGGTGAAGATAAGGAAGCCTTTGGTTCAAAGAATGGCTTTTTGCCAAAATTAGGTAAGGTCGTTTATGAATTTAGCGACAGCTTCTTCAGCGCCTACATTTTTGAGGCGCCTAATAAAGCACGTATCGGCTATATCCGCATTCCAACCTTTATGGCAGATGAAGGCGAAGTAGAAGAATTCCAAGATATTATATCGATTATGGAAAGGGATACAAAAGCCCTTGTCATCGATCAGATGAACAATCTTGGGGGTAATACATTCTTTTTATACAGCCTCTTGAGCCATCTGGCTACAAATCCGATTTATATGAATAAGCACAGAATGGCAGTCAGCCAGGAAGAGGTGCTAGAAGCGGTAATGACGCTCGATGAACTTGAAATGATCAAAAATGATGAGGAAGCTCAGCTTGTATTTGGCGAGTATTTTCATGGAATGAAAGTGGATTATTCGTTTGTTCAAGCTTTCAAAAGCTACTTTAAATCCTTTATCGATGCTTGGGAAAAAGGCGATATAATGACTGAGCCGAAAGGGCTATTTGGCATCGATTACATTAATCCCCATCCGAATCATTATTCAAAACCGATCCTTTGTTTGATTAATCCTATGGATCTGTCGTGCGCCGATTTCTTTCCAGCGATTCTGCAAGATAACAAGCGGGCCACGCTGCTTGGCCAGAGAACAGCCGGGGCAGGAGGAGCGGTTTATTCCGATAAATTTAAGAATAGAAGCGGTATTTTACTCTATAGTTACACTGTTACTAAGGCCGAAAGGTTAAATGGAGAGCCTATTGAAAATAGGGGAGCCTCGCCTGATATTGAAGTGCCTTTTACGGTAGAAGATATGCAAAATAACTATTCTCATTTTGTTGGAGAAATTCACAAGGCTCTTATCAATTTAACGAAGTAATGGCAACAGGAACCGGACTAGTAGGAATTTTATCAGGCGCAGGGTTTATAGCGCCTGAATGCAATTACACTTTAAAAGAAGGGGCCGCATATAAAAATACCCTCCCGGATGCGCCCAAAAAAAGAATCGACGATTTATTTCACGCCACTATTACCCACAAAAATCAATTCAACGCAAATTGCTTTAATTACACGATTGAAAGATGGAAGGATTTCTTTTTGTCAAACGGCGCAAAAGATATGCTTCTCTACGGAAGTTCATCGAGGCAATCGCTTGACAAATTCAAAGAGTTCTCGCAGGAATACATCAACGAGCCATTAGAGCCCCGCGAAGATAAATCGGCCGATATGGACTTTCTTATCTTGTTGCCGGGAGCTGATAAAAAAGAGCGGGCAAAAGTCCTCGATGAAGTGCTCAAAATGGCAATTAAGGAGATGTATCCTGATGGAAACGCCCCTCCAAACGAAATCCATAGGCTTCGACGTACGCTATTTGTAAATTTATCAAATAAAGATGGAAAAGGTCGTTACGCGCATCTCAAGTTTTTAATTTTTAGCCTTAATTCTTCAATAAGATTAAATGGTCGTGATATACCCTTAAAACTTGATTTCGTAATTTCAGGCAATCATTATCCTCTCTTATTTAATATCGATCAGTTTCAACTTTCTGTTGTTAATTTCTTAAACGGAGAACGGTTTTCCCCCGTTTTGAAAGACGGGCTTCAGGATATTTTACAGTTGAGCCGAAGACGTCTTATTCCTAATCCTGAAATTAATTATGATGAACTATCCTTTATTAAAAGGTTGAATCGAAGCCTTCAGGGATTTTATTTGCCTTTTTCGGAAGATGAAAAGTTTGTCGAAGTTGTAATGGATCCTTCCTTGCATAGAAAATCGAAAAAATTAACTTCCGGTGAAAGGCAAACAATAGAGCTTGAAAAATCGCAGAGTAATTTCACAGACAAAGAGACCAAAGAGTTTATAAAAAAATTAAAGAAAAGGTTGAGTTTTGAGGATATTCAAGCAAAAGCATTTGAAAAATACTTTAATTGCTCGATAAGCCTTACCCTCTTTGCATTCCAGCTGCGTTTGATGTTTAAGCGCGATTTAATAAGGCTCCAAAAACTTGTGCCCATAGTTAATCCAACCAATTGGCAGGAAAAATTCATCAATTGGATGCAAGGACAACTCTACAATCCAGCTTTTTTAGATAAGATACCCTCATTGAGCTTTCTTCTCCTTGTCAAAATGCTGGAGGGTGATCCAAATATTCGAATTTACGAAGATGCGTTAAGAATCCGCATTCAGGTTCAAAAAGTAACCGTTTTTCTATTTCTACCTTTGAGTAAACTTGAATCTTCTTCACGTTATTTAAACGAAATTAAAGAGGTATTAAATATTAGAGATGAGAAAAATGCTCTATATGAATTTCTGTTAAGTCAAATAGTAATTAAAGATCAGAAGTCTTTTGATCAACTATTTGCTTTGATAAAAAGTGAAGCTCCTTCCTTATTATCGACTCTTCCTTGCGTTATATGGATACTGAGAGCGTATCAAATAGGCTGGATATCTAAAGAAATGGCTTTAGAACATGCTTTAGATCACGATGATTATTTTAATGCTCTTGAACGAGATGAACAAGGATTTGGGAGGGATTACCTAAAGAAGTTCCCTAATACCGCAAGAACGCTTGCTTATTTTGCTGATCGATCATTTCAGTTAGATGAAATTAGAAAGTGTATACCCGCATCCGAGGACATCGATTCCGTCTTGGTTAAACTGAGTAGAAATTTCGATGTAATTTTAAATCGATTACGTCAACAAAAAGATCTCTATCATAGATTCGATCCAGATTTTTTCCATCAGATCGTTGAAGAGCTAATTTTTAGAAGAGGGCATTATGATTTGACCGATCTAATGATCTATTATTTGGCTAATTTTCGAAATATGCATACAGAAATGCTTGCGGTTATTTTTGAGCCTGAAGCCTACCTCTTTGATTTAGAAAGACTATTGGATTTTGTAAAAGAATTCCCTTATCCCGTGCCTTTAAGTTTAATGCGTCATGCCATCTCTTTAGTTTTAAAAGAGCCAAATTCATCGCACATTGAGGAGCTGCACGATCTCTATATTAATTTAAGAGGGGAAAGAGGGGATGTAGCCACTTATATGCGCGTATTTTTGGAGGAAGGCGCAACTCCGCATAAAATTTATAAGCCTTTAGATGACTGCAGGCAATTTTATATTCAGTTTTATTTTGAAGTCTGCATGCAGCTTTTAGATAAATTAAGAGCTGCAGGAGAATATGATTTTATATTGAATCAACTTTTGCTCATTTTGCCCGATCTAAAAGAAGATGAAATCAAAGGAGCTATAGATAAATGGCTTCAGGTGAGGCATGTAAAAAAAGATCATATGATCGATCACTTTACTACGTCGCTCGCAAGGCTTTCAAATTTCATGGATAAAACTCTTTCAAAAACAAAAAAGATTAATCGATTAAGAGAGAAAATTATCCTCATCGCCGGCCTTGCTGATCCAACGAGAAGAATTCCATTTGATGTTTTCAAAGAAGCGATGGAGTTCTTTTCTTTAGATGACCCATTTTTACTTGAACAAGTCTTATTTATTGTAACGAATTGTCCTATATCAATAAGACAATGCTTCGATCAGGGTTTTTGCGATACTCTTTTTGAGAAATCGCTAAGAGCTTTCAGAACATCGAAAAATCGGGAGCAGATTTTAGAGGGTTTAATTTATGCCATTCTGGGATCAGATAAGGCAACTAATAGTGTATGTTTATTTTATCCCAACAAGAAACTATTAATAGAAAAATGTCTATTCCTCATAGGTATTATTAGCGATTTTTGTTATGAGCAAGAGGTAACCGCTGAAACGATTAACATATTTTTAAGCGGGGTTAGACTTATGCAATTGTTAAAGGATAGAATAATCCTTAATATTGATGATAACGCAGAATACAGGTCTAAAGCTGATGATTTCATCATTACCGCTAAAAAATACGTACACAGTAGTTTAGCTAAGACCGATTTAAGGGGGGCTATGAACTATGTCTATAAAGGATCTACTTTGCATCGAAAGTTCCTAGGTGAAACCGCAACTTTCTTAGAAATGTACTGCACCCTTACCTAAAAGCACCGGCAGGCATCCCTTAGTGCCTAGATATAACCCTCAACTTTCTTAGAAATATAATGCACCTTTACCTTAAACAAATAACTCTAATTAAAAGCGCCGGGAGGCGCCCCTTCTGCCGAAGGCAGCCTTAATATCCGCTGAAAGCGGCACATTCTGTCGCTATTCATCCTTCATCCTTAGCTTTCATCCTTCATCATTCCGCTTTTTTGTTGTTTGAAGGTTTTCAAATTTTTGATAACGTGATCCAAGCATGGAAATTCCACTACTGCGTGATATTCTCGTTATCTTTTCGCTCTCCATCGTCGTTCTTCTCATCTGCCATAGACTCAAACTTCCTCTTATTGTGGGCTATTTAATTACGGGTATTTTGGGGGGTCCCGGTGGGTTTGGATTTGTTAAGGGAGTAACAGAAGTAGAAACCTTATCCGAAATCGGGATAGTGCTTTTATTATTTACGGTGGGGTTGGAATTTTCTCTTAAGAAAATACTTGAATATAAACGGTATTTTTTTCTTGGGGGCTTTTTACAAGTCATTCTTACGATTTTAGCCGGATACGCGGTCTCATCCATTTGGGAACATAATGTAGGAGAGGCAATATTTGCAGGATTTTTACTTTCATTATCATCGACCGCGATCGTATTAAAGATTTTACAGAATAAGAATGAAACAGCAACGCCTCATGGTAAATCGATTATTGGCATTTTGGTTTTCCAGGACGTCGTCGCCATTTTGATGATTTTGCTGACGCCGGTTCTTGCGGGTGAAGCCTTTGTTATAGACTGGAAATTTTTTGGCCATATTGTTGGGGGAGTCGCGTTACTTACTGTCGTATTTATTACCTCGATCTTTTTAGTCCCTCGTATTCTCTATTTGATTACAAGAACCAGGTCAAAAGAGCTTTTTTTATTGAGCGTCATTGTTATCTGTTTTTCTGTCGCCTACCTCGCCTCTTTAACGGGGTTAAGTTTGTCGATCGGAGCCTTTTTAGCAGGCATGATCATCGCCGATTCTGAATATAGTTTAGAGGCGATCGGGGATATCCTTCCTTTTAGGGACATTTTCACGAGCTTCTTTTTTGTCTCGACAGGCATGCTCTTAAATGTCAGCTTCATCACCCATTATCCTATGCTGATCCTTGCCTTCTTAGCCGGGATTATAATTTTAAAATCCCTGATCGCGACCGGATCGGTTTTGGCGGTAGGACTTCCTTTAAGATCTGCCGTCATCGCCGGCTTAAGCCTTGCGCAGATAGGCGAATTTTCACTTGTACTATGTAAACAAGGGCTTGATGTCGGATTAGTAGACAACTATTTTGCCCAGATTTTTTTAGATATCTCTGTTTTAAGTATGGCGATAACCCCTTTGCTTATTAATATTGCAGAGCCGGTCGCGCAAACGCTATTAAAGCTTCCGCTGCCTGCAAGGCTTAAAACGGGCATCGATCATACCCATGAAAAGATCCATTATCATGATCATGTTATGATTATCGGTTATGGCATCAGTGGCAAAAATATCGTAAGATCATTAAAAGAGGCCTCCATTCCCTATGTGATATTAGAGATGAACAGCGAAACGGTGAAAAGGGAAAAAAAGCTAGGGCAGCCTATTCATTATGGAGATGCGAGCCACGAAACGGTGCTTACGCATCTCGGAATTCACCATGCGAAAGCTCTAGCTGTCGTAATTAATGATGTCGTGGCAGCAAAGAAAACCGTTGAAGTCGCAAGAAAAATCAACCCTTCCCTTTACATTATTGTAAGAACGCCTCGTGTATCAGATATGAATGATTTCTTTAAATTGGGGGCGACCGACGTCATTCCGGATGAATTTGGTACTTCAATTGAGATATTCAGCCGTGTATTAAGGCTTTTTCAAGTAACGAGCGATGAAATTGACCGTCTAATTGCGTCTCTTAGACATGAAGGATACGATCTCATACGCGATTATTACCGCGAGCCTTCAAGTTTAAAAGAATTTCATCAAGAGCTGTCTGAAGTAAAACTTGAAACATTTAAAATTGAAAAAAATTCACCCTTAATCGGGAAAACTGTTCTATCGAGCAACATTAAAAACAAGTATGACCTGACCGTTATGATGATAAAAAGGGGGGAGATGACCCTTTCTAACATCCACGCCGACACAAAATTTGAACTAGATGACCGCGTTGTTCTAATGGGGCAGTACCAAAACCTAAAAAGAGCTTATGAACTTTTCAAACCAAGCCCTCTTGTCTGAGTTAAGAAATAAAAATACCGAAAGAGATCATTTTCGGTATGCGTCCGACCGCTTGTCTGAAAGCCTTGCTTATGAAACTTATGAAAGGCTTCCGAAAGAGGAATACAAAGTTATTACTCCCATCTCTGAAACAAAAGGGGCGAAGTTAAAAAATTCGATCGTGTTAGTTCCCATTTTACGTTCAGGCCTTGCGATGCTCTATCCCTTTTTAAGGGTTTTTGATCATGCGAAAGTAGGATTTTTCGGAATGCGGCGCGATGAAAAAACGCATGAAGCCAAGCTCTACTATGAGAACCTTCCCGAGATTAAGAAAGGGGATGATGTTCTTGTTTTAGATCCGATGCTGGCAACAGGCGGCTCTGCTTTCCGCGCTCTTTCGATATTAACGGATAGGGGAGTAAATTGTGAAAATCTCTATTATGTAGGAATGGTTGCCGCTCCTGAAGGATTAGAAAGGATTCAAGAATTTCCGATTACAACGGTAATTGCGTCGATCGATGAACGCTTAAATGAGAATAAATTCATTGTCCCTGGCCTTGGTGATTTTGGAGACCGTTATTTTGGAACAGATTAAAAAGAAATTTCCGGATCCGGTATTACCTCCAAGCGAAGTCGCGCTTATAAGACATCAAAGAAAGCGCGATCTGATGCGCTCGGCCGGCAGGGGAATTATTATCAGACTTTTGATTGTTATTGCAGAGCTCGTAGGGGTGGTGCTATTTGAAAGTTCAGCCCTATTTGCAGATGCACTTGCTACTTTGTTTGATATTACGAGTAGCATTGTATTGCTCTATTTTATACGATACGCTGCAAAGCCGCCTGATGAAAACCATCCTTTTGGCCATGGGCGCTTAGAGCCGATCGTGGGTCTTCAGCTTGGATTATTACTCATAATCGCAGGCGGAGGAATCGCCCTTCAGCAGATGTCTTTAAGCTATAACGTTCAACCTAACGAATTTCTTTCTCCTTGGGCTGCGCTGATTCCGGCTGTTGCGACAGTTCTCTTAGAAGGAGGGTATCAATACCTTTATCGTATCGCGAAGAAAAATGACAGCCAGGCGCTCCTTGCTGAAGCGAGACACTTCAGATTGGACGCTGTCACTTCGCTTATCGCGACCGTGTCCTTATCCGCGACTCTATTTGCTCCCTCAGTCAGCCACCTTGCCGACCATCTTGGCGCCCTTGGAATTGCGCTATTCATGATCTTTTTGGGATATCTATCTGTTAAGGATAATATCGCAGAGCTGATGGATAAAACACCAGAACCTGAGTATTTCGGCAAAGTTAAGAAGGCTTCTTTAAAAGTAGATGGCGTTAAAGGGGTAGAAAAAATTAGAATCCAGCATTATGGACCCGATTCCCATGTCGATATCGATGTGGAAGTAGATCCTAAAATGAGCGTTTTTGACGCCCATGAAATTAGTCAAAAGGTTAGAGCTGAAATTCAGAAGGAGTGGCCCAAAGTGCGAGATGTTACGGTTCATATTGAACCCTATTTTCCGGAAGACCATCCATGAGATCGATTCTTGAACGTCTCGTTTCCGCCTTGTTCATGATCTTCTTTATGCAGATTCCTGCTTTCATGCAAACCTATACGCAACTGCTTGCCGGTCATGTGGCAGAACTAAACTATCAAATAAGCCAATATCAGCAAATTGCCGATAAAAACCATAAAAGCTTGCCTGATTTAGTCCATCGTTTTTTAAAAAGCGATGATTCCGAAATTGCAGCTCTTGGGCAGATCCTAAATCAGCTTCTTGAAAGATTTGATAAACTGAAAAATTCACTCGATTTATTAACAAACAGCCCTGCCTGGAAAAAGCCCCTTGTCTTTTTCAGCCAGCTCGATTTTGCCGTTCTTAAAGAATCTTTTTCGCACTATACGATTGGACTTCCTTTAACTTTAGAAAGCCTTGCCTACGGAATCATCGGCATCGTTTTATCTATTATTCTTACCAAACTGGGAGGCCTTCGTGCAATTCGCGCTCGCCCTGTTGAATAGTCTTATATTTTATGTTGCCTGGGGGTATACCGTTCATCAGGCTGCAAATGGCGATCCTTACACGGGATTATTTTTAATTCTCGTATTTGTTGTGATTTATCTTGCTATTACCCCAAAAAGAGTAAAAGAGCTGCAATTTTTTGCACTTTTAACTCTGCTGGGCACCGGAATCGATAGCGTATGGGCTTCTAGCAAGCTGATTTTATATCAAAGCGGCTACAGCTGCCCGAGCTTAGCCCCTTTGTGGATTTCAGCGCTTTGGCTGCTCTTTGCCTATGCGGTTTCTACAAGCCTATATTGGATGTATCGATATATGCCTCTTGCCGTATTGAGCGGCATGATCGGCGGCCCTTTGACTTATTACGCTTCTTTCAAATTAGGGGCGGGCACCCCTGTCGAGCCGCTTCCTATCGTGATGATTATCATGTCGGTCGCCTGGGGATTGATTTTTCCTGGGACTCTTTTGCTCCGCCACCTGATAGTGGAAGAGCCTCAACCCGACGACCTAAAATCGTAGTTTGTTTTGGTTATAGCTTTTTTTAACAGTGATATCTGTTGATTGTGGTTACAGTTTTTTTAATAGTGAGTAGGTGGAAGACTAAGCCTTCCTATATCTTCAATGTAAAAATTTTAAAATTGTTTATAATGGACCCCAAAATTTAGACAGGTCAGTTTGCGCAATTCTGCTATACTA
>CAZABG010000072.1:0-13222 GCA_964483465.1 uncultured bacterium | reverse complement strand
GCTTCGCAGATGAGTTAAAGTTATACTTGACAATCCACATAGCAGGCAGAATAGCTGCAAAAGGCATTCCTCCAGTATTGCCAGCCATCATCTTGTTCTATAATTCTTAACATAGTCTTAACATAGTTATGTTAAAATATATCTATGCAAATCGGCTTTGAAACTAATTTTAATTCTTATTTACACCTATTATCCAACAAGCAAAACTCCTGCGATCTTTTAACGGTATTGTTTCATCGAATTATTCATTTTTTTAGAAAGAGAGAATGGATTAACGATGAGATTTTGCTGCATAAGTTTCAAGCAAGCATACAAGCGCCGACAGAAAAGACAAAAGAAATTTATCAGGTTTTTTTAGATCGCATCGGACAAAACCCGATCCTCGATATCATAAAAGATAAATTAGCTTTAGCTCGAGAAGAAGATAAGCCAATCATTATACAACCGGTCAATCCTGTTCAAAGTCCAGTTGAAAAACCTCGTCCCCTGATGAAAATGACACACTCTCGTTTTCACCAAGAATTATGGAACTACGCAAGACAAACCAGAATGTTTGGCAATTATAATCTTGAGATCCTTCTCACGAAAGAGGGCGAAAAATTAAGCGATAAAGATAAAGAAGCCCTTAAAACCCATCTTAAAAATAGCCAAGACCACAACACCCTTTAATATAGACAAATACTCTTATCCTGGATGCTAGATGTTGAAAAAGAAGAGCGCAATGAATTCAAAATATTCTTGCAATCTGTGGTTGATAGAATTAGCAAAGGTGAATCGCAAGAACAACTGAAGCGCGATCTAAGGAAAATACGCAAATATTTAATGAACCGCGATCCCCTATTTTTCAATAATTCAGGAAAAGCAAAGGCCGGAAATAGTTCTTATGTTTTCCAGCCCCTTCTAGATGTTTTATTTCCTGGCAAGTTTAAGAATAATTACCGTTGCTTTGATAGAGACAAGTATAAAGTTAAAAATGGCCGGATTTATATTCCAAAGAGACTATCGCCAAGAGAATTTGACGATAAACCTCATTGGGCAGCCGGATTTGTCATAGGTCATAACGAACATGCGACAACTTACATATATGACGGATCGCATTATGTTTGGCTTGATCATGATAGAAAACCGAATAAAGTTACCGCTCAAGAGCTATATGAAAAGATCCTATCTATTCATCTAGGATCCTCTTTTGACTACATGCTTATACCTGATAGCGCGGAACCCACCTCATTCCCGAAAGCATCAGAGTGGGTCGTCCCCGGCTGGGAAAGAAATAACTGCTTTATCGCCTCTAGCCTTACGCTCCTCGCTGCGGTTAATTTTTATGAAAAGCGACCTTCAAACTCCACGCCGACAATTAAAATGACCCGATCTCGATTTGTTGCGAAATTTTGGCAAGGTCTTAAAGAAGCTGGAGCCAATTTTTGGAATCCGCAAGAAAACTATTTAACTGAAGAAGGCAAGAAGCTAAGCGACGCTCATAAGAATGCTATTAATGAAGGATTAGCTTACTGCTATCCATTATCCGCCTTCCGTAATTTTCTTGAAGGCATTAACCCTTCCTTATTAGATGATGCTGCGATAAATGAATTAAAGTCGTTTTTTAATAGTATTTCGGGAGATGAATTAAACGCGGCCGAAAAAGATGCCCTTAACCTATTACTAATCAAGTACAGTCCCTTTCCATCTCCCCCTAAATTCGATATTGACAAATCGCAGCTATCTAAAATTAAAGAGAAGCTAAATTCTCATACTCAAAATTTCAGCCTTTATAGCCTATTCAATAGCTGCATTATCCATGAGATTTTAAAAGTAAAAAGTAAACTGCTCTCGCTCGTTGAAGAAATTGAAAAAGAAGAAACTACAAAATTTAAACAATTTTTAGAATTGTTTTTAGATAGAATCATTAAAGGCGATTCGACTGAAGAATTGAAAATGAATTTAAGAGAGATTCGCGAGTATTTAATTAATCACGGAAGATTTGAACCTGGAGAATATAATACAGGCAGGGATTCAGAGGTTTTTTATCCTTTAATCAAAATCCTATTTCCTGAAAGAGATGAACCTATTAACCCTTATTATCGAAACCAAATTAGCTTAAAAAACAATCGTATCTATGTTTCTAAACAATTGGGGGCCGGCAAAAGCGATGCTAGTCTTGCTGCCGGAATTTTAATAAGTACAAATAATCATTACACCGTTGCGATTTTCAATGGATCACATTACGTGTGGATAGATCAGTTCAAAGCAATTCAAATCAGAACCCCTGATCAAATGTTTGCAGAAATCGAAAAATTATCTTCTCAGACTTCATTTAACTTTTTCCTAATACCCGAAAGCAGTGAAATAAAAGAACAGCCCGATCCCTCAAAATGGACTATACCTGGCTGGGAAAGAAATAATTGTTTCATAGCAGCGACTCTCGTTCTTATCGCTCTCATGCGGTTTCACAGAAAGAACGACAAGAATTTGTAGGCATTACTTAAGCCAAAGCTCAAGTTTCTAATTTAGCAGCCAGATTCCCGCATTAAGAGAGGCAGCGTAGGCAACCCAAAATAAATAGGGAATAAGCAATACGGCGGCAATAGGCCGAACACTCCATGCCTTAATGATAGTTAGGCTTATAAATAGGCAAAGCAAAAGGATATCGATTAATCCATATAAGGGGTTTTGCAAAGAAAAAAAGAGTAAGGGCCAAATAAAATTTAAGAAGAGTTGAATGCTATAAAACCCTAATGCAATCGATCTATTTCGCGAATTTTCCGCTTGATAAATTAACCAGCCGGATACAGCGATCATTAGGTAAAGTAAAGTCCACACAGGACCAAATACCCAATTCGGGGGCGTCCATGAAGGCTTAATTAAAGCGGGATACCAGCTCGAAACCGTTTCCCTGGTCCAAATACTGCCTACGAAACCTAAAAATAAACAAAGAAGAACAAATAGCGATAACGAAATCCATGGCTTCTGTTTCATATACTCCAATTAATCAGAATTTGAATGGGGTTGCAACGTATATTTGTCATGAAAAGTAGACTATCTCCTATGAAGCCGAAGATGCTTTCAAAAAAGAAGCTACAGAAGTTTAATAGCTTCTCTTAAGCGAATTGTTTTTGGCGCATCAAACTCGATTTGCTTTTGATCTTGAAGAATTCGGATACAGGTCTCTAAAAAAGTTTTGCCTTCTTTTGTCATCATTCGCTTCATCCAAAACAAAGGTTGATTATCAAAATCGATATCGATTGATCCTAGACCTTTTGCCGCATAAAAATTGATAGATGAAATCAACGTAACAAGACCTGCCCTTAAACTCATTTGTACGGGACCATCAAACCAACGCTCAAGCACAACTTCGTCATTGTAATTAAGCATCGGCAAGCTATTATCGCTTGGAAATAAGCCTAATTGATCTAAATCGTAGCCATCCGGCTCTATAAAGATCACATGCTTATAATGCGCCGAGCTTACACAGTTCATATATATAAATGTAAACGCTTTGTTACCGTCTAACCTTCTGCTTTAATCTTTTCGCTATCTGTTGCGGAACCCATAATAAATGTCGCCCCTAAGCATAGCACCGCAGCGGCAAACAGCGTTGTTTTTGGACCAAATGATAAACAAATAAGCGTGCCAAGATAAGGGACGAAAACGCCTCTTAACCCTTGCATCATAATGTTTGTGGATGAAAATACGGAACTATCTTCCTCTTTAGAAAAGACAGGGCCGCTAAGGTGCCATGACAGCTCTGATCCAGCTTGCATCACACCATAAATTAAATAGGCGATGTAGAGATAAGCGAGATTGAGTTCAGCCATCATTAATACTAAAGGAAACGTAACTGCAATACCCGTAACGACCGCGCAGATAGTGAATATGTTGATCCTCTGAAACCATTTTGCCCAAACATTTGAAGTGAGAGCAAAACCAACCCCTTTACAAAAAGCGATCGCGTAAGACATTTCTTGATAAGAGAGTTTCAGAGTATCGGTAAAAAAGATCGGATAGGCAGGCTGAAGAATCATGAGACCTGCGCCTCCAAACATAAATCCCCACTGGAATTTCGCGAAATCAGGGCGCGATTTAAGAAGCGCAAACGACTGTTTAAAGGGCTTTAAGATCAGATCTTTTTGCTCGCTTTTCGCAAAATTGGTGCAAACTTTATTTGGAACGCGAATCAAAAACAGGGTCGAAGCCATTCCTAGTAAAGCCGTAATAGGAAAAAGATATCTCCAGCCATATTCGTAGGTATCAAGGGCCCAGCCAAGCAAAACGGGAAATAAGGCGATTCCTATATAATCAAGCCCCTGACCCCAGGCAAAAACTTTCGCTCGCTTTTCGTGGGGAATATTTTGTTTTATAAGCTCCATCCATGCCGGAATCACTCCTCTACCGAGCAATAAATAAATCAAGCTCGCAAAAAGGAGGTATTCGATCGAGTCGTTAAAGGGAACAAAAAGAAAAGGAACAAATTTTAAAACATTTGCCCATATAAGATTTGATTTCAGCCTATCGGGACGTTTGTAAATCGATACGCTCCAATAGGGAGCTAAAAGAGAAATTGCCGGTTTTAACGTTATCAAAAGGGTTACAATTAATAACCCCTCTTTCAAATCTTTATAAAAGATGATCGGCAAAAGAATAAATAAACCGTAAAAAGGGGTGGACAAAAGACGAGTCCAAAGAAATGCGCTGCTCGTTCTTTTTAAGGCAAGTTCTGATGACATCTTTTAAAAATAATTTTTGGCTGGGATAGCGTTTAATAGTTTTTTTGTATACGCCTCTTTCGGATCATTAAAAAGGCTTTGCGTATCGTTTGATTCCACTATTTTTCCCTTATGCATGACGACGACCCGATCAGCTATTGCACGGACTACGTTCAAATCATGGGTTATAAATAAAAAGCTTAACTTAAATGACCTTTTTAGTTTCAAGATTAAAGTGAGAATTTGAGCCTGAACCGAAACATCAAGGGCCGAAACCGGCTCATCGCAGAGAATAATGGTGGGATCTATCATCAAAGCCCGGCCCAAAGCAAGCCTTTGTTTTTGGCCGAGCGAAAAGGCATGAGGGTATCTTTCAAGCATTTTAGGCTCAAGACCTAGCCATTCCATGACCGTTGCCGCCTTGAGCTCGGCGTCTTCTCTTGATCCTGTCTTATTAAAGTAAAGAAGCGGCTCTATGAAGGCATCAATAATTTTTTGACGGGGATTTAAAGCGCCGGCAGGGTCCTGAAAAATCATTTGCACTTTTGGATTGCCGATAAATTCAATTTCGCCGGCAGTCGGCTTGACAAGGCCTGCGATCGATCTTGCTAAGGTCGTTTTACCCGATCCCGACTCCCCCACAATGGCAAGTATTTCATTTTCTTTTAATTCCAGGCTGACATCGTCTACAGCTATTTGATGGCCAACAACTCGGCGCATCAATCCTTCATGAATGGGGTAATGGACTTTCAAGTTTTTTACTTTCAGCAGGGTCATATAAAAAACAGCGAGCCTCCTGATGCTCTCGAACGGGGTACATATCTACCTTTTCCTTTATACACCGTTCCCATTTGAAAGGACAGCGCGGATGAAAGAGGCAACCGGATGGCTTATTCGAAGGAGAGGGTATAAAACCTTTAATGGGCTTAAGCTCTTTATTTTTGGCAGGTAAAGTTTCAATCAAGGCCTGAGTATAGGGATGCGCCGGATGACGAAGAACGGTTTCTTTATCTCCTTGCTCGACCACTTGAGACGCATACATCACGAGAACAACATCTGCCACTTCCGCGACAAGCCCCATATCATGGGTTATAAGAAGCGTGGCCATGTTCAGCCTGGTTTTCAGCTCGTCGATCAAATCAATGATTTCTTTTTGGATGGTGGCGTCAAGGGCGGTCGTCGGCTCATCAGCTATAAGGATGTCCGGCTTAACCATAATGGCCATCGCGATCATGATCCTCTGCTTTTGGCCTCCCGAGAGCTGATGGGGATATTTTCCAAGTGTAACTAAAGGGCTGTCGATTTTAACTTCGTTCAATGATTTTATAAGAAGAGCCTCTGAATCTTCTTCATCTAAATCAAGATGAAGATCGATGACTTCCTGCATTTGCTCGCGGATTGTAAAGACGGGATTTAAAGAGGCATTAGGATCCTGAAAAATCATCGCGATTTTGGAGCCGCGAATTTTATTTTTCTCTTTTGTAGAAAGGGCGACTAAATTCTGCCCTTTATAAAGCACTTCCCCTTCTACTTTTAGAGAAGGAGGAGTTGGCAATGCCGATACAATAGCAAGGGCAAGCGTCGTTTTACCCGAGCCCGACTCCCCTACTACCGCAACCGTTTTTCCTTTATGCAAATCAAACGAGACATTATCAACAATAACGACCCTTTTGCCATCTAAGGCAAAAGGAACCGTTAAATTCCTGACTTTTAATACAGGTTTAGAATAAGTACTCAATTACTGCCTTTATATCATAGGAATTCAAAGTTGAAGTTCCCTTGCTTGTTTTGAATGTTACAAAAGACGGTATATTGTTAGCTACAAAGAGATGTCCATAAGAATGGGCTCTATGAGTCGAAAATCTTGAGTAAGCGCCTACTAACCCCAAATTGATACAAGGTGAAATTTGATATTTAGCCCCGAGTTTAACTTTGTATCCATCAGCTAATTTTTTGTTTGCATGGCCTGAAAACTCAAATTCATCGGCAAAATGGAAACGAACATACGATCTTAGGTTGGCAAAATGATATTCGCCTCTTAAGGAGAAATCCCAATTACATAAAGAACGAGCGAGCTCAAGTCCTATCCATGCCCCTTCCCAGCGTTGTTTTAAAATCCCTTTCAGGTGTTCTTTTTCCCCATTTACTTCCTGGCTGGCTAAATTATGCATTGAAATACGGTCTTGCTGAGCGGCATAACCAATTAAAGGAGTAACCGTCAGATAACATGTATCAAAATGGTAGCCAAGGGCTCCGCTTGCATCATAGGTGCTACCGTTTGAAGAGTGGTGGTTAAGTATCCATCCATAATTTCCTTCGACTTCCGCATAAAGGTTATAAGCTTCTGCTTTATATTGAAGGCCTGTTTCTACGATGTTGATTTTGTTAAACTTAGCGCCAAGAACATTAATTTGATCGCGGCGATATCCAACTTGGCCTTGAACCGATTGATAATCGAGGCAGAATCCGCTTAGTAGCATAGGGATCAGTAATAGGTTGAAATATTTTAACATATATTCCTTGTTGCGTTTGAAATAAAAAAGTTATAAAGCCGTATATTATGCAAAATCAAATCGATATACGTCCACTAATAAGAGATCTGCTTGATTTAAATGATAAAACAAATCAAGAAGACATTTCCAGCCTAAGAAGGTTTAGTCTCGCATTTCTTAATAATAGAGCCGAAGTCAGGAAAGCATTAAGAAATAGAATTAAAACCTGGAATGTTATTCTTGATAAATACTATGAACAATCCAAAAATTCATCAGAGCTGCTCACCCATTTAAAAGAAATAGCCAAATCGCTCATCACAAGTCAAAAAACAAATCTCTTGCGCAATCTTTTAGAAAGGGAAGGATTTGCAGAAGACGCTTCCTTTAAAAAGGCGGTAAAAAGAACGGAGGAAATGTTAACCCGGATCATCAATGGAAGATGCTATTTTGAATTTTCCCGGCTGAATTTTGATTTCAAAACGGCGCCTGATATGAGCAGTATTAATAAAGAGCTCATGGCGTCAGTTACGCCTTCAGAGCCTATAAGCATTTCATTGCAAAATGTATTCCCGGCGGATCACTTTGACGTGTCAAAAGAGCTCTTGATGAGCCGTGTTGAAGGCATGTCTCCTGAAAAAGATGATACCTGGTTTAGAAAGCTTGCACCGACACTTGTTGATATCGAAGATGTAAATCAATTTAATGCCGTTGTTGCAAAACTAACCTTTCATCAGATTATTGTTCTCATCCAAGACTATGCGAGGGCTAAAAACGGAGTGATGATCTTAAAACTGCTTAAAGCTTCAAAGGATGATATGGTTCTTGAAGTCTTGAGATCCATCAAAGATAAAGACGCCTCGCAGCCTGTCAATGAAATTACACTAATTAATGCTGCAATTGATGAAGTTAAGGATCTTGCCTTAATTCAAAGTACTTTTGGATATATAAGAGAAATTTTTGTGGCTAAAATAAATTCTTTTACTCCCGATATTAATCTGGTAGCAAAAAAATTAAGAGAAATAAAGAAAGCTGAAAACATTACCTCATTTCATATTTTATCGATTGCAAGCTTTAGAAAACCGATAGAAGATTTACAAGCGACAAATGTTGCTTTTCTTAAGCTTGTCGAGAAACGGGGCCACATCGTTGAAAGCGCGACTTTTCATATGCCGGAAAAAATACACTTAACCTGCCAAGCTAGGCTTGCTCGCGTCACGAACGATGCCCTATCAAGAAAAGAAAGGGACAACCTATACAGCATTTTGGCTGAACTTAGCTATGGAGATTCGGATAAAGAAGATGACGATATTTCAGGCGCTTTGGGCGATATGGGATTAAACGATGTTAATGAGTTTATAAAACTGGGTGTGAATGTAAACCCTGTTCCCCCTAAAAGTGATAATGATTCGAACGCGTCAAATCGGCTTCAAGAGGAAACGACAAAAAGGTATTGCCAAATTTACAAATATTTTGAAGAACTCGGCATAAAAACGATTGGTGACTTAATCGATAAAAATATTTATAACTACGAACAGTTAAAAAATTATGTCAGAAGTCATGCAAACAAACCCGTTTCCATACCAAGCTCCGCGCTCAAATCATAAAGGGATAGCTTATACCAAATATCCTAACGAAAAACGGCCGGTAGTCTTTGTTGCGCACGCCTATATGGGTCAAGACGATTTTGCGAGAGGAAAAGCTCAGTGGCTCGCAGAGCTTGGCTATGTCGGCATCGCGCTCGATATTTATGGCGATGGAAAGGTCGCAAAAGATGGTCAAGAAGCTGGCGCTCTTATGCTTCCTTTCTTTCAGGATAGGCAAGAGCTGCAAAATAGAATGCTTGCCGCCTACCATTCTCTTAAAAACCTTCCCTTTGCGGATACTTCTAAAGTTGGAATCATTGGATTCTGCTTTGGCGGCCTTGCATCCATCGAGCTTTTGCGATCGGGCGCAAATTTAAAAGGCGTTTGCACTTTTCATAGCGTTGTAGCCGATTCTAAATTTGGAGTAACGGCAAAACGAGCCCCTCCAAAACCTATGCATGGAGCTTTTTTACTCCTTCATGGATCGGACGATCCTTTGAATACCTGGCAGGATTTAGAAATTCTTGCAAAAGAACTTAACACAGCAAATGTGGATTGGGAATTTGATATATACGGACATACGGTCCATGCCTTTACAAATCCTCAAGCTAATGATAAAAATTCGGGCCTCGTTTACGATGAAAAAATAGCAAAGCGCGCCTTTACTAAAATGGAACTCTTTTTTAAGGAAGTATTTAAATGAATGCATTAACTATCACCGCCTCATACGCTCTTCTTATCTTCGCAGGAGGTCTTACCGGATTCTATGTAGCCTCCTCGGTCCCATCGCTTGTGGCTTCGTCTATTTTCGCTACGCTGCTTGCAATCGCGGCCTATGGATTTACTAAAGATCAGGCCTGGGCATTTCCCTTGGCAATCGCCGTATCTAGCCTTCTTACCCTATTTTTCGGCTACCGATCCTTTGCAACACAAGGCATCGTTCCCCTAATTATGTTTGCGATTAGTTTGATATCGACCTTTTTACTTTATAGAACAAGAGGCTAATCATGACGCTTGACTATCTTGTCGATGATAAACGATTTCTTACGAGCGCAGGCGTTGCTGCATTTTGTGGAAGTGTTGCTGTCCGCGAGATAGTCCGTAAAAAATTTATAGGCATTTTTGCTTTTTCTGGTTTTGCTGCGGCATTCATGGCCTTTGATGCTTTCGGCCAATTCAATGCCCATAGAGCTTACTTTCACGCAAGATGCTGTCATGACAGCATCCAAGGCCAAAAAATCGCTCTCATCGCTCAAACGCAAAAATTGGTTCCCATTTCAACCGATGAGCAAATGCTTCAAATCAATAAAGTTCGCACGCTTCTTCAATTTGGCCTATACCCCTACATTGCAATCATTAATGATTTTGAATCTTTGAATAATGTCGTTAGAAAAGCGGCCGCAAATAATGAAATTAAAGCCCTTTGGATACGATCCGATTTTAACGAAAAAAATCTTTATTTTTCTTATGGAGAGATTAATCCCTTCCCTCAATTAAGCGTCTTTATAAATCGCGAACTAAAAAGAGATACGCCTGTAATTATTGAAAGAGACTTTGAGGCCTTTTTATTTACCCATGCAGGAAACCCATCCGCTACGACATCCGTCTCAGGAAAAGACGCTTTAGAAGCTGCTCTCGTTAATTTTAATCAATACGGCCTATCCTTTAAAGCTGAAAAATCTTCGGTGAAAATTTAGATGCTATTGGCTCAATAAAAAAGTTGTTATTTCTAGATAAAAAATAATTAAGTAACTTAAGATACTTTTGTTTTTACATTCTGGCGATTCATGAAAACTTTTTCCCTCATTCTCCTCGTGCCATTTTTTCTCTTCGCAGCTCAGACGGAATTTACTAAAGGCTACCTTTATTCAAAACTAGAAGATCGTTTTTGCACAACGGATATAGAGTTTGAAGTAACGCAGGATGAAATCCACATCTATAGTTGGCCGAATGATTTAAACATTACAGAAATTAAAGAATACATTGAAGAGCAGTGCGATCTTCCGATTGTTATCGATCTAGATCGCATACCGCAAGATTCGATTGGAGAACATGATCTTCTGCCACAGCTCAGCCCCTTTTTCCCAACGATGCTTGCACAGCCGCACATGCTTGGATATTCGGCTGGATATAGAACATATGACAAAGTTTTCAAATTAGCGGTTCTGCCGGTTTCGATTGGAGATCAATTCTCTTTATATCAATTTAAAACAGTTAAATATGTCCATCTCTATTTTGGAATGGAGGCGTGTGTTTGGGCAATCTTTGAAGCGCGGGCAAAATCGCTTTCACTCATAAATGCCGATTATTATGTCGCATTCCCTTTCACCTATATTAATGATCCCTTTGCTGCCCGTTTAAGAGTATATCACCAGTCATCGCACCTTGGAGATGAATACCTGCTTGAAAATGAAATCTGTAGACTTAATCCAAGCATGGAAGTGATCGACCTCACTTTATCCTATGACTTTTATCCTCATTTAACAGGCTTCTTAGGATACGGCTATGTCATGCGATCTGATGACAGCTACAAAGTAAAACCTAATAATGTTTTCTACGGCTTTAACTACTTTTTCGATTACCTGAAAGTCTGTATTTTTAAAGGAGAAGCAACCCCTTATTTTGCCGCTTTTTTTCAAAATAACGAGAATAACAATTGGGGCCTTGATAGCACTATCACGCTTGGATATCAGTGGAATAAACCCTGCGGCCATAAGTTAAGAGCCTTTATCGAAGCGCATGATGGGTATGAGCCGGAAGGCCAGTTCTCAAAGAAAAAAACCCGCTACTTCGCCATCAAAATCATGTACGGTTACTAAAATGTCTTTGATAAATACCGATATAGTAATGTCGATTATTTTTTTGATTTAAGATTTATGAAAATTGCCTCTAAATACATTGTTGTGATAGCTTTAACGAACTATGTCAGTTTACAATCATTTAATTCCGGCCGATTTATCAACCGGCACACTTACTATTTCTCCCCAACCTAATCGATTTGCCTATCTTAAGATTCCCGACCGTGTTGTACATGCATTATTTGAGAAATTTAAGGGTCTATGTTCCGATCCTGACATTCAGCTGTCCCCCTATTTTGAACCGAGCGATAGATACCCAAATCCGGTAGGGGCGCATATTACAATTGTAAATAGCGGTGTATTTTCCCAGATAACGGCAGACCCTCTTTTTGACTTTCAAGGATCAACTTTTCCTTTTAAATGTACCAAAATAGAAGAAAAGACACCGACTTACTGGAAACAGATGGAAAAGGTATGGATTTGCGCGGTAGAAAGCCGAGCATTAGATCGTATCAATAAAATGTTATGTCGAGATCTCGCTGAAGGCGAGAGCTTTCACTTCACTTTTGCTGTAAAACCAAAGACTGAAGCCATAGAACCGATTGCCCGTCAGCTGCCTACAGTTGAAACAATCTCAGAAAGAGCTTTAGATAACTTTCGCTATGATAACCAAGCGGATCTTCTAAACCGATTAAATGCGTTCACTGAAAGAGGTAGATTCATAGATGAAAATCCATCTAATGATCGCATCTCACTCCCACATGAATTTGGACATGTATATCAATCTGGCTCGGATAAAGATGATATTTTGTTGTTTCACCATTTTTTCGGCTATTCTTTTGACCACCTTCAAGGAACTATACCTAAAAGAGTGTTTAGTGAAGAATACATAACCGACTGCCTTTTCTCCGAGACTTCAGAATTAAATGCTGCCGACATTTTAAAAGATGCGGATCCTTCCTTAATTACCGCTGAACACATCTATTTTGCTGGAATGCGTGGTTTTAAGCATGTAGCCAACATGTTAGTACGTAAAGCAAAGTCAACTTTAAATGACACTATCAACCATGAACAATTAGATGTTTCTCCAATCAGCCGTGTCAATAATTATAGTGGATTTGCCTATGACGAAGTAGAAGGAATTATTAATGAAGTTGATAATGAAATAGAAGCTATCCAGGTTTTATTTGATTATGACGACCTCATTTTTAAAGCTCGCCACATAAATATCGCTCTTGATTATGGTTATCGTAAATTAGCGGAAATGATCGAAAACTATCTTGAAGATCAAGTTCAACCTGAAGAAGAGTCTGATGATTTTATTTCCTCTGATTTAGATGATATCGAAGTTCCTCTTCGCCGCCGTAAAATCAAAATAGAAGATCCCGTCTCATCGATTATTAGAAACCGCTTCGATGATAACGGCGTATTGAGAAAGATTAGACGTCTAAGTAAGGTCAAGTTTGAAGTGAATCATGTTATGTTGGCTCGCAAACAAGATCTCCCTGAAACCGAAAAGTACCTTAGAAAAGCATTAATTTAATTTTTTCAAACTCTATTTCTCAGAGCTTTTTTACAGGATTTTTACGTATTCTGCATTCTCAAAGCTTTTTTACAGGATCTTCTCAAGCTAACGCTTTCGAAGA
>CAZABG010000071.1:0-13403 GCA_964483465.1 uncultured bacterium | reverse complement strand
GTTCATGGTTAATTCCAAGAGGAATTACTTCGACAGGCACATTTGCGATTTTTAAGATTTGGCTTTTAGTATAGTGGCTGATGGCTATTAAAAATTTGGCTTCTTCAAATTTCAGCTTCAAATGATTCAAAGTGCAGTCATAAAATTCATCAGGGCCATGGATAGTTATAGAATAAGGAATGCCGCTAAACCAATAAAGGATAAGGGCAACGGTCGCCGCTGGATTTGCAAAATGGACATGAAGATGAAAGATCTCATTTTTTTTGCACCAATCTTCCAAAATAGCTGCTTCAAGCGTATAAAAGAGCGTTTTAAAATTAAATCCAAGCCTAAAAAAGGCTTTAGTGAGCGTATTTATAAATTTAAGGGGGCGTTTAAAAATAACGAAAGGCGAGCCTTTTTTAACAACAAACGTCGAAACCTTTTCTTCTTTTTCAGAGTCAAGAAGGGCCTCGCCAGGATTTATCGAAGCGGTTTTTATATCGAGACCAAGCGCTCTTAGTCCTTCTACTTCACGAAATACGAAGGTGTGGGAGATGGCTGGGTATTGTGAAACCAGATATCCTAGCTTGCTCATGCGGCCTCCTTTTTTCTTCGTATCATTAAGCCTTGAGACCAGCCCAACACCAGAAATAATAAATTTTGTGTTTGATCTCCGAGATAAACAGTCGCTATCACTAAAAGAATCATAAGCAAAATCCCGGCAAGCACAAAGCGAAGGGATTTTTCATATTTATCTTTCATCATAAAACCTCTCTTCATGAGCATAGCGACACTAATTACTATCATCGAAATAAAAAGAAAAACACACACAAGGCCATTTTCGAGCGCCATCAAAAGATAATAATTATCAATAGAAGGATACCCGTTTATAGTAGGATATCCTTTAAATCCCCATCCCAAAATGGGATGGATAGATACATAGGGAGAATAATTGTTAAATAATTCGATTCGATAGGTGAAAGTATTCCAATCTTCTGACCCTCCCGTAACGGTTAAATTTTCAGCAAAATAAGGAGAGACAAGCTGATAGACAATGCCTGTAGCAATCAAGCTTCCCGCAATCGCGAATATCCATGATTTTAATTTGTCCGTTGTAAAGCCCGCATATACTAAAGATAGAGATAATATAAGCGAGTATAGGGGAGCTCTCGCGAAGGTAAAAATGACGCAGGTAAAAAGGAAAAGAGAAATGATATAGGGATAATATTTAAGTATCGGATCATGGATCTTCTTCCATAGATTGTTTTTCGTAATCCACGTATTCAAAAGAAGGCTGCAAGAAAAAATAATCCCTGCGAGTATGGCGTGAGTATATACGCCTTCGAATCTTTTAAGGCCGTAGCGTATTACAAGTTCGATATCGGGCGGAAAAACGTAAATTTTGCTCAAGAGCTGTTTAATAGGATTTATCATCATCCTAATTTCGTAGGGTAAAGTTAGAGAAATGATAAAGACAAGCAATACAAATCGTTTTGAAAAGCGAACTTCTTCTCTACCTAATCCAACATAGGTTTTCGCTAAGATATAAGGAAATATCATTTGCATGAATACGTCCATGAATACTCGGTTTACGAATATTGTATTTGCTTCCGAATAGATCTCGGAAAGAACATAAAAAGTTCCATATGAAACGAGAACAATATCCATAAAGCTGAAGACATAGCCGCGCATACCTCCAAATATAAAACAGATTGCGGTAATGGTGATCACCGTTTCAGCGGGTGTTGTGTCAGGAAGACCGATTAAATCGGCGCGAAATGACATGGGTAAAAGGAGTAAGAAAGGAAGGTACAAATTAAAAAAAGCTTTTCTAGGAGAATAGAAGAAACAATATCCTAGAGTAATGAAGAAAATTATGATGACGAGCAGGTTTACTATCATCAGAAGCTAAATAGAGGTTTGAATTTTTCTAAAAGGATACTCCAATCAGGTTTGGCTATATCTGTAGGCTGCACCATGACAAGCAGAGGCTCTGGACCTGATAAACCAAGCGTCAAGCGTCTGATCGATGTCCTGATCCAATATTCCATTGGAGAAGAAAAGTGAATATTTCCTTGAGTAAACCAGGCAAGCGCCTGACGTTCTATCCCCATTTTTCTTAAGGTAAAGAGATTGGCTTCTCCATAGGGAGTTTTAAAAGGAGCTTCATTCACAACATCCCATCCTTCACCTCTAAAGCAATATCTTGGGTCGTGAACCGCATGCCGGTTATGGGTGCCATCAAGCACCGTAACAAAAAAATTGTTTGATTCAATCCTATACAACCGTTTTAAAATGCCTACATTTGGCAAATATTCTTTTTCAAAAGAGGTAATAGGAATATCTTTTCCGTAAAAATTAGGACCCGACAAGGGGAGTTTGGCCATTTCTTTCGCACCATCGGGCAGGGGATAAAATTCCCAGATCAAACCGATAACAACCACTAATCCGAATAAAACCCAAAGCCATCGGTTCATCTTTCTCTCCATCCTTTATAGAGAAGGGGGACCATGGTTAAAAGGATCCCTCCTAATTTAACGGCATCGTAATTCAAATTTACTTTGTTGAGTATCCATCCAGAAGCAGGAATCCAAAAAAATGCGCCGGCTATCCAAATAAGGTATGGAATTGAGAAGGGGATTAATGCGGATATGCTTAGCGCAAGAGCGAGATGAGATAAAAAATTTAAATCGATGATCATTGAAATTAGGTATGTAATCAAAGCGGCTATGACTATAGGTTTGGGATCCCCATATGGCGTTCTTGTAAATCCCCAAAAGTATAAGACCGGAATCATCCAAACTAAAAGAAAAAGAATAGTGCCATGCCACCCATGAACTAGATAATTAAATGCAGTTAAAAACAGCGTGGCCCAAACGATTAAGGGGATTTCCCGCATATGGCTTCCTTTTGAAGTTTTATAAGGCCCCAAGCGAGCATAAACATGATGACAATGACTAAAAGGCCCCCCCAAATATGAAGAGGTCCCATCGCGAATTCATTCCCTCCATATAAAGCCATAGAAGAAATCATAATGATTCTTAAAGTATTCGCAATCCAGGCCAAAACCAATAATATAGGGATATTTATCCAATACAAGATTGAATTTTTCAAATCTAAATAGGCAAGGGTGAGACCTAATATCATCATCGATTGCAAAGTGTTTAATCCTGCACATGCCGCTTCAACAGAAATGGGAAGCTGATTAATGAGTATTTGCGTCCCTTCTTGAACAACATTAAAATTTAATGAAGAGAATAGAGCGGCAGTGGCCTCAGCCCCTGTCAGCCTAAATGTCCAGCCGAGGCCATTTGCATCAAATGAAACCCAAGGGAAGCCAAAGAAGGGGATGATAAGCAGCTTTGTTAGTTCTGAGGGAGTAGGTTCAATGATAGGCATCGCTTTAACCAAAAAGACCCAGCCGAGCGCAAATAAGACGTTCATGTCCAAAATAACGCCTAAAAAGAACGAAGCTAAAAATAGAAGAAGGAAGGGGCGGCTTAAAGGTTCATCGCTCACCTTCCAAGGCTCTCCTAACTTATAAAATAGAGGAAAGGCAAGCAAAATGGGAAGCGTATCGCTTGCATATTGCCACCAGTTTAAATCACGCAGCCATATAAATAGACCGTAAAGTATTATAATGACTGCGTATCTCATCAGTTTATTTCTTTGAGAATTTTACGTTTATTTTCAATAAGCGTTTCCGATGCGGGATAGTTTTTTAAAAGGGCTTCTGTCAATTCAAGAGCTTTAAGGTACTCTTTTTTGTTATAAGCCTCTTTTGCAAGATAGGATTTTGCTTCATCAGACTCTTTCTCAATTGAGGAATAAACACGTGACGCTTCATCCGGCTTAGAAGTTAGAAGATAGAGTCTCGCAAGAATCTCCTGTCCCGAAGTTGAATTTTTTAACTTAACGTTTCGGTTAATTACGGATTCAGTTTCTTGATATTTACCGCCATTCAAATAGATTTCAGCAAGTTTTTTGCCGGCTTTATATCCGATGGTATTCTCCTGGATTGAAAGGGATTCGAGCAGTGGAATTGCCTTCGCTCTTTCATTATTTTCGAGGTATAGATTTGCAAGAAGCGCTTCATTTTCTGAGGTGGGTCTTTGAATGGCCAGAAAAACGATCGCTTCCTTTAAGCCCCTATTTTCTTTGAAAGCTGAAGTAAGTTGATTGATGACCCATTGAGGCGTTTCTTGCGATAAAGCGGTATTGTCATAGAGTTTCAACGCCGCCTCATACCAGCCGGCAGCAAGAAGGGGAGCTAAGAGCCCTTCTTTGCTAACCAAAAGCGCCTTTAGAGTCGCGCTTGGTTTTTCTCCTTCTTGCCCGTTTAATTCTTTAAAGAAGGGGATTGTTGAATCTTTATCTCCTTTAACTAGCTGATGGGTCGTGCGGTAATTAAGAATTTGCCTCAAGGCTTGAGCAAGCTCTGGATCCCAAAGTTCTTGTTCATAGGGATTGAACTCAAGCAAAGTGATGGCATCTTTTTCACGCCCTAGCTTTAGATTTTCAAGGATACGAAGCCAAAAAGCGACTTGTGAGTTAGCAGGAGCTTCCTCTAAAGCATGATCCGGCTGCCAAAAATGATTTTCATCGATTTCAATAAGGGTTAGAACCATTTCATTTTTAGGAGCGGCTTCTTTTGAAAAGGGATAGGCGATGGGCCTAATAGCCTTGTCTAAAAAAAGCGCTTTTAACCAAATGGAGGAAAGAGTAGGAGGGTTTAAACTTTTTAATGCGAGCTCTTTTGCTTGTTTAAACTCCCGTTCCCTAATTAAAAACTCTAAAGTTTGGTCTTTTAATTCAGGATTTTGTGGATTAATCTTAAGAGCATTTTGATATTCAGCTGCCGCGATCTCTTTTTTATTTGCGCTTTCTAAAAGACGAGCGCGGTATTGTCTTAAATCGATATTATTCGGGTCTTTTTGCAAGGCTTGGTCAAGATATCCCCAGGCCACTTTAGGATGATCATTGATGTTTAAAAGCGCAAGGCGGATGAGCCGAGGCACATCTTCCTTTCCTTCAAAATATTGCGAGTTTAGTAAAGAAAGAGCAAGCTCGGTTTTGCCTTGCAATAGGAGGCTATCTGCATCCAATGTGAGCCATTGGGAGGGTAAGGTCTCTTTTCTTTTAAAGCTAAGCCTTAATAATTCATAATTTTCAAAATCACCTTCTCCGATCATCCGGTTGGCGATAAGAAGGGCGGCTTTTTCGTGTTGATCGAGACTGTGAGGATAATAATTAAAAATGGCAAGCAATTGGGGCGCATCATTCATTTCTTCTGAAATGGCAATCAATAGATTAAGCCATTTAATATGCCCGTCTTCTCCTTTTTGGATTTCCCCTTCATGTTTTTTAACTAGGGCAAGAGCCTTTAAAGGCTTGCCTTGCTTTAAAAAGGACTGCGCTTGCAGGTAGTCGCTTTTGTCATTTAATTTTAGTTCATTTTCGTGACTGAAACTTTCTTTTATTTCAGGGTAGTATATGCCCCCCAAGATAAGTAAAGACAATGCAGAAGAGATGCCCAGTATGGTTAATGGTCTTGTCATGGTTGTTTGCTGTTTTCGGATTGGTTAATTTTTTGGATCAGTTCTAGTACTTGCGGATTCGTAGGAAACTCTATCAAAAGTTCTCGTGCAAGCTTTTCTGAGGCGGCGATATCATTTTGCTTAAGGTAGTATTTAGCGAGATAAATTTTGGCTTCATAAGACAAAGAAACGATTTGACTATAGAGTTCAAGCGCTAAATTATCATCTCCTTTCAAAAGAGCTATGCGAGCCTTTAACTCTTTCCCGATCACGCTTGAATCAAGCGTTGAATTTTGTCTTATAATATTTAAAGCTTCGTCATATTTTTTCTGATTTATCTTCAATAAGCTTAAGTCCCAGGCGCCCTTAATGCCGATAGGAGTCGAAAGGATATAAACTTTTGTAAAGTATTTTTCAGCTTCTTTTTCGTTATTAAGCGATTGATAGATTTGTCCGATCAACAAATTAAGTTCGTCAGTTTCAGGCTGCTTTAATGCATAAGCGAGCGCTTTTTCATTTCCTTCAATGACGCGTAACGCCTGTGTTAGGGTAAAGGAAGTGTACGTAGGCCAATTTGGATCCACATTTTCAGGAAAGTTCAAATTTAATGCCGCATTAAACCATCCGCCTGCTGCATAGAGAACTGAAAAGGCGCTTTGCGAATTCAAAAGCGCAGCGGTTTTATCATCAAGTAAGGCGTCTCTCTTATCGATATTCAATAAACGTAGAAGCTGATGGCTTTCAACGCGAGTGTAAAGCGCAGGATCTACATTTATGCTTAAATCATTTCTTAGAGCATCAGGCACATCAAGCGTTTTGTTTAATTGATAATTGATCGCAAGAAGAGTAGCTCCTTCAAGATCGATGCGATAGCTTTTACTTCTAAAGGGGTTAAAAGCGATTAAATCAAATGCCTCTTTAAGATCGTTATCTTTTAATGATTGCAATAACCTTAGCCAAAAAGTTTGCTGGAAAGTTTGTAATAATTCAGCGCCTTTCTCAACCGATCTATATTTTTCTTTATCCCAGAATTTATCGTGCGGCAGCTCGTAGAGGTACGTTATGAAATTTTTTAGATAGCTTCCTGATAGGGTTTTTAAATCTATCTTGAAATCGAGAGGGCGAACGATTTTGGACCAGAAAATGAGATTGATCCAGATGGCTTCACTATTTGGAAGGGTAAGGGCATGCTGCCAGGTAATAAGCGCGCGAGTCCATTGACCTTGTCTTATGTAAAATTGAGCGAGCTGATCCCATAGATCGGCAGCATCAGGTCTTAAGGTTAGCGCATCCTGATATTCTTTTTGCGCGAGAGACAATTTGCCTACTTTTTCAAGAAGCGCTCCGCGAAGCGACCTTAGATCGGGATTGGTCGGATCCACTTTGCTTGCTTCTATCAAGTAATCCCAGGCTTTTTTGGGATCTTGCTTTTCAGTTAAAAAAGATAGGCGCATTAACCTTAGCACTTCTGCTTTTCCCGTAGTCTTAAGGCTTTCTAGCATCTTTATCGCAGTCTCTTTATCGCCACCTGATCGAACCGTATCGATATCAAGAATTTTCCAGATCCCCGGATCTTTTGATTTTGAGACAAATACATCTTTTAGCTGTCTGTAAAGATCGAATTCTTTTTTGGCGATGAGTGCGCTCGCTGTTTGAAGAGCGGTATCTTCGTCTACATATTTGAAAGCTTCAGGAT
Organism: uncultured bacterium; assembly: GCA_964483465.1. Classification (GTDB taxonomy): domain Bacteria; phylum Chlamydiota; class Chlamydiia; order Chlamydiales; family Parachlamydiaceae; genus CAZABG01. The sequence continues at coordinate 6,188 of CAZABG010000071.1, read as the reverse complement.
ATTGTTGATAATATTGAGCAAGCGAACCTTGAAGCCTAGGATCGTTTTGTATGGACTTTAGGAAGAGCAATAGCCAGGGGTTGTTTCCTTTATTGTCCGAAAAATGTTCTTGATAGGGTTTTATGACAGATAGGGCTTGTTCTGTTTTGCCTTCTTTTAAATATTTTTCAGCGCGATTGAATTCGGCCTGATCCTTATTTTCCGATTTATAGAAGAACCATACGAGAAATAGAGCCGTCAAAACGGCGATAACCAAAAGGATTTTTTTTGCCATATCCACCTAACTAAAGTAGTAGATATAAATTATTAGAGATTAGTTAACAAGATCCGTGGAACTAGAGAAATCGAGAACGCTGCGATTATAGGCGTTCAAGCTTTTTGATAGCTTCTGATGAAGAGTAGAATAGAGCTTAAAAGTCCTAAGATAAGATAGGTTTCAGGCTCGGGCACTCCGACGATCTCCGCCACAATATAGACATCATTATAATCTTTATCGGACGACCATTGAGACATATCTTCCCATCCTATCAGATAGTAGTTTGTCTCTAAAAAACGGACCATTTTTATTTGGGACGAATCATATCGGTTTAAATCGTTGTTTGTCCAAAATATCCCTTTATTAGGTCCATCTGCCGCATCGGTGGCAAGAAATAAATTAAATGGGGTGCCTTGGCTTAATGTTCCTAGATCAACAAAGTCTCCTCTAGAAAGTCCCGTATAGCGTGCATTCGGATCATTTGGATTTGAACTGGATGTACTTCTGCTTGCGTTTGGAAAAATCAGAGAGGCATTATTAACTGAGCCCGCTAAAGAAAAACCGATTGCGTTATTGTAAGGAGAGTTGTTGCCAAAAAAATAGATCCGTACATTGGCATCGCTGTTAGCAAGAATATTGCTTGGATCTGAAATAACCTGAGTATCACTAGTATTTTGAGGTCTAAACTCCTGATTTCCCCCGGCCAAACTATTCATTGAGGGTGAGAAGCTATTAAAGGCTTTAGATTGACTATCGGATCCCGATGCCTGGATGGGTCCTATCATTTCAAGCCCTAAGGGATAGGCATAGGCTCCAGTTAGTAGGACAAAGTTTGCGATAGCATAAGCGAAATTCATGAATGCCTATTTAATTGATCTTATATTCTTTAACTAATGGAAGTGGAAAAAAGGGACAAGATTAAAAAAAGAGACGGCAATAATTGCCGTCTCTCAAGATCATTATTTGACTGCTTTTGCCGTTTTTGCCTTTCTTGCATATAAGACAATGGCTGCTAAAGCTGCGAATATGACATAAGTCATAGGTTCTGGAACGTTAACTATCTCTGCAACAATGAAAACGTCATTGTAATCGAGATCGGAAAACGATAAAGGCAAATCTTCCCAACCAATTAAGTAGTAATTGGTTCCAAGGAATTGCACCATTTTTAGGTGGTTAATTCCATCCGCATTATTAGCGGCATTTGCATAGAAGATCCCTTGATTTGCGCCATTTCCTGCATCAGCTGCAAGGAATAACTGAAATGGGGTTCCTTGAGCTAAAACTCCAAGATCGACAAAGTTGCCGGCGACTAAGCCCGCATAAGGTCCATTCGGATCACTTGGACTTACAATTGATGTCGCGGTTATGCTTGCGTTAGGAAGCACAACAGACGCGGTAGCAGGACTAATCGTTGCACTTGGGGAAAAACCGATCGTATTTTGATAGGCCGCGCTATTATTTACCCAGTAAATCCTAACAGAAGCTTCATTATTTGAAAGTATGTTAACCGGATCTGAAACAACTTGCGTAGTCGCAGTGTTCTGCGGGTCAAATACACCATTCACATTGCCGATATAACTATCTATAGTGGGGGCAAAGGAATTATATGCCTGTGCCTGAGCGTCTGAACCCGAAGCCTGGATAGGACCTACTACATCCAAACCAAGTGGGTAGGCGTTTAACGATGCCACTAAAGATAGAGCGGCGATGCTGGTTGCTAATATCTTTTTGAGCATAGACACCTCCCTTCTTGAAAATTTGGAGGATAATTGCAAGTACTATGCCATCTTTCCCAAGATCCACTTTTTGAGATCGCTTTTTGATTGTAAGCTGTTTAAAGATAGGATGATATAAATTAGAGTTAAAAAGTTCCCCAAGATCAAAAACCCAATCGTCCATATGAGAGCTGTACTAAATTTCTCCCGGATAAAGACCCATGCCGAAAAGAGGGTTAATCCAACATAAAGATCAAAAACGGTCACTTTAAACCAATCGTATTTCCATACTTCTTTTAAAGCTTCTGGAAAAGGATTTTGCAGTACTGTATGAAACGCAGCAAATCCCAAATTAAACGCGATTAATAATAAAACAATCTGTAATCCACGAATAAAGATCATATCTTTCAGATAGCGTTATTAGATTTTTATGCCAATAACCCTGTTTCTCACTTACCGCACTTTCAAAAAGCTATTTTTTGATTCCCACGATGGTTATATAGCCAAGTTCTGCGAAGATAACCCCGTCTTCCCCATTTGCCTGAGGATAATCTCGCAAGTATTGGTTCATCCAATCATTAAAAAATTCATCGGCTTTATCGTTAGGGACAACCGGAGCAAAGGTCCCTTTGAGCCAGGATATAATTTCTTCACGATCAACAAATGGATCTTTAGTAGCATGCATGTCAACGGAGCCTTTCAAACCGGCATTTAATAAAAATGAGCGATACTCTTCTACAGGTAAGGTAGGCCTTGAAGGTACGCCTTTCCAAAAAGGAGCCCATCTCTCATACGCTTGCACAATTGCGCGAGAACGATTCCATTCTACGTTATTGCGAGTAGGTATGAGGATAAGGAGCTTCCCTCCCGGATTTAACAATTTTGCAAGCGTTAAAACCGATTTTTTTTGATCAAAGGAGTGTTGCAAAGCGCAAAAAGAGACGATGACATCGTAAGTTTTTCCCTCTATTGCAGGATCGTGAAAACTTCCCTCATAAAAATTTAAATTTGGATATTCGAGCCGATGGTACTGTTTTTTTGCCCAAGAAATCATATCTTTAGATAGGTCAACGCCCGTTACAGCTCCTTCAGGAACAAACCGCGAGATATCCGCGGTTATTTTACCGTCTCCGCAGCCTATATCTAGAATCGCTTCATTGCCAATTAATTGTTTTAGATGCGAAGCCATAAATGCCATAGCCCATCGCCTTTGAAGCTCAGAGTTGTGCACATATGGCTTTACAAGACCTTCATTCCAGTAGCTGGATTCAGCCTGCAAAGAAAATATAAAAAAAAGAAACAGAACAAGACGGCTCAAAATAAAATCTGACATAAAAAAAATGTAAATTAATTATCAGGATATTTTCAATCCTATTCTCCTATACTTCTAGGCATTATTTCGGTTATAATTTCATTATGCCGGAACTTCCAGAAGTCCAAACAATCGCAAATTCGCTTAAAGAGATCGAGGGGTTAAAAATCCTTAATGTCCTTATCCAGTGGAAAAAATCCTTTATAGGAGATTCACGTTTTAATGAGGCTGAAATTATAAAAATTTCAAGGCGTGGTAAATACATTAAAATTCTCCTTTCCACAAAAGAGTATATCTACATTCATTTAAGAATGTCTGGAAAGCTTTCGATTGAAAGTAAAAAACGCTCCTATAACAAGCATGAGCATGTTGTTTTTGAGCTAAGCCAAGATAAATTTCTTATTTTTCATGATACTCGGAAGTTTGGACGCATCGTCAGGATAAAAGATCCGTTAATATTCGAAAGAAAACTGGGGATTGAGCCGTTTGAGATGGGTATCGAAAAAATGGCGAGTCTTCTTATAACCAAAAAACGGGCTCTAAAACCGCTCCTATTGGACCAGGCTTTTATTGCTGGACTTGGAAATATCTATGTCGATGAAGCTCTTTTTGAAGCAAAGCTCCATCCTTTAAAAAAGGCTTCTTCATTAACGAATAGCGAAGCAGTGGTTTTACTAAAAGCATGCCTGATTGTTTTAAAACGAGGTCTTGAAAATCAAGGAACCTCTCTTGGGAAAGGAAAAGCGAACTACACAACGCCAAGCGGAAAAAAAGGGGAAAACCAACACGCTTTAAGGGTGTTTAGAAGAACCGGACTTTTGTGTCCTCTATGCCGCAATAAGATTGTTCGAATCGTTGTCGCTCAACGGAGCACGCATATTTGCGTCCACTGTCAGCCTCTTTCAGGAATGTAAATTTCGAAGAAAATTTCATTAATGGTTTCAGCATTATCAATGAATTTAAAGAGCTCTTTTTCGATTACCTTTTGCGGGATCTGAAAGGTGGGAGATCCTTGATTGTATAAGCGGTCTAATAAGGCTTTTTCTCCCTCTCTGATTTTTTGAAAAGAGATAACGGAGGATCTTTCAGGATCATCTCTTTTAAGGGTCATGTTTTTAAGGGTTAATTTGGCGTGAATGGGCGAAACCCAAATCGTTTTAAACGAGCCGCCGGTTGGTTTCCATGCTGAAACGGGGAATCCGGGAGATGCTGGAGGTCCTTCAAATGGAGCCTCTACAATAAAATGTTTCAATACGAGATCATCCCCATTGTCGATGTTTGTGCAATATTCATAGGTCTTATCAGATGTAATTAGTTTAAGGGGTATTGTTGATCGGGGCATTGATGCAGAAAAAGTAAAATTACCAAATTTAATGCTCTCGTTAAAAGGAACGGAAAAAATTCTATTTTCAGGTTTATCTCTCGGGTCGATAAAGACGTACCCGTCACTGCACTCAACAATCACTGCGGCATGTGTAAAAGATTTTTCTCCTTCAGGTCTCTCAGCCGCAAACATTCCATCAATGTTATGGTTTAATTTAAGCTGTTTTAGGATCGCGTAACTCATTCCAACACAAGTTGAGCCAGTCTCTTCGTCTTTAGCAGTGAGTTTTGTTTCTAGAAAGTTTCTGCCGTTTTCCATCTGATCAAGTGCTTTGTTGAAAGGTAATAAGCCGTTATAATTCATTTTATTCATGGTTTCATGGACTGTTTTTCTAACCGTTCCCTTTTCTCCTTTTCGTAAAGCGTCGAGAAATTCGGATCGAGTTCCAGAAAAAGGTTTAGGTAAACCTGGTCCATTTAAAGGCGTTGGTGCGGCTCCCGCTAAAATTAGCGCTCTTAGGGTAAAGGCAGAAAGGTAGTTGTCTTCAAGCTGCGACTTAAAAGAACTTTCTAGGTAGATTTTGTAGACGCGCCGAGTTAAAGCGTTTTTACTTTGACTTCGTTCGTTTGAAGGTAAAGATAATGATTGTGATGAATCAATAGGAGAAGAGGCCATAAATATAATTATAAGGCCATTCAAGTAAAAATTATTGTGAATGGAGCGTGCTTAATTATAAATTAATAATTTAATGGGCAGGAATTAAAAATTCTCTTAACTTGGTAAAGTCGATAGGTTTATTAATGAAGCCGTCAGCGCCTTCTCTTTTAGCAGTCTCGATATTAAACTCGTCCGCATAAGCCGTGATCATAATGATTTTATGCTGGGGGTATTTTTCCTTAACGATTTTCAAAAAGATAAGTCCATTCATTCCGGGCATATTAATGTCAGAGAGAATAATGTGAGGATCTGCCGTTTTCGCAAGATAATGAAGCGCGTCTTCGCCTGATTGAGAATAAATTAATTCGACCTCTTTAGAAGCGACCTCTTTTCTAAAACGTTGGTCAAAAAGTAGCTGTGTGTCTTTTTCATCATCTACTACAAGGTACTTTTTCATGTTTCCGAATCTCCAAATAAGAGGCGTTGCGGCAAGTCTTCAAATTTCACTGCGCCGTTCTTAAAAGTTATTTTATATACTCTATCATATATAGCACCTTTCCATTTTTTAAGGTCCTCTTTGACTCCGAGCGCTTTAGCTATGTCATTGATACTCTTATGTTCCCACGAAATAAGAATCGATTTGCCTTCATATTCCGGGCGATTGAGGATCTCTTGCGCCATCTCTGGAAACTGGTAATGCTTATAGCTTGTAATAAGAGGAACTTTTAGGGTTTCGGCAAGGAGTTGAACCGTTTCTATCGGGCGAACGGAAGAATCTTCCTTGTTCTGCCCCATCGCGTAAATAGTAAAAGGCTTTCCGTAAACGAGCAAGTCTTCCCTCCCTTGAAAGAAGGGGACAAGTGCATAGGCCTTACCATTACCCATTTTTTTATAATTTTTTGTTATAAGAGATCCATTTTTTTA
>CAZABG010000070.1:0-13434 GCA_964483465.1 uncultured bacterium | reverse complement strand
GATGATTACCTTTTAGAGCTGGGTCAATCCGATCTTAAGGTCGATTTAAAAGGAAAAATTTTGTCCGGCGGAGAGCTAAAACTTCTTATTGCAACGATACTCGAAGTTGAACAATTTATTAATCGTATTGAACGTAAAGGGATCTCCTTTAGAGAATTTTTGGGCAATCATAATGATAAAGGCGAGCTTCCCCGTTATCAGATCACCTTGTCAACAGGACCTAAATACGTTTACTCATCAAACGAGTTTGAAAATCTTCGTAAAGAAGATGAAATGCACCAAAGAAAACAGTTTGAAGAGACCCTTGCATCCATTCCTGTTCACGAGCAGACCGAAGATTCAAAAATATTTAAACCTCACCGCCTTCACTTTGTCGAGCTTTATGAAGAAGAATCTCTTGCCAATTTGCTTAAGCGTCTAACGGCTTACGGCATTACTTTGCAAAACTACTTTATCGCGGACGGCGAACTCGGTAAATTTATTGATGATTCTGGAACGCAAGAACCTTTCTATGTTTTAAAAGAATTGATTGATGCTGTCCGGGAAAACGGACGCAAAGGACTTGAAATCCAACGTTATAAAGGTCTTGGTGAAATGAACGCCGACCAATTGTGGGAAACAACTATGGATCCTGCTAAGAGAACGTTGATTCGAGTGACTTTGCCCGACGCTATTTCTGCAGACCACATGTTTACCATGTTAATGGGTGAAGATGTGCCGCCAAGGCGTGCGTTTATTGAACAACACGCCCTGTACGTTAATAACCTGGATGTCTAAAAGAGGATAACATGAACCCGTCTTCAGACCAGCCGCACCAAAGCATTGTTCCTCGAAACGTTGAAGAGGAAATGAAAGAGAGCTATATGCGCTACTCGATGTCCGTGATTATCTCACGGGCGCTTCCTGACGTTCGAGACGGTTTGAAACCGTCGCAACGGCGCATCCTCTTCGCTATGAAGCAGCTTAATTTGTCTCCCGGAGGCAAACACCGTAAATGCGCTAAAATCTGCGGTGACACATCCGGTGACTACCACCCGCACGGCGAACTAGTTATTTATCCTACTCTCGTTCGTATGGCTCAACCTTGGGCGATGCGATATATGCTTGTGGATGGACAAGGAAACTTCGGATCTGTTGACGGTGATATGCCGGCAGCCATGCGTTATACCGAAGCAAGACTTACGTCTGCTGCCATTCAGTTAATGGATGATTTGGAAAAAGATACCGTTGATCTCGTTCCTAACTACGACGAAACAAAAAAAGAGCCAACTGTTTTCCCTTCCAAGTTTCCAAACCTTCTTTGCAATGGATCGTCCGGTATTGCGGTCGGGATGGCAACAAATATTCCGCCCCACAACTTAATTGAACTGATTAACGCGACTCTTCTTCTTCTTGATAATGATAAAGCATCGATTGAAGATATCATGAAGGTGATGCCGGGTCCTGATTTTGCGACAGGCGGCATTATCTGCGGTTATCGAGGAATTAAAGAAGCTTATCACACAGGCCGCGGCAAAGTTGTTTTACGCGGGGTTATCCGAGTCGAGGAAGGAAAAGATAATTCAGAAAAAACACGCCTTGTTATTGATGAGATTCCATTCAATATTTCTAAATCCCGTTTAATTGAGCGTATCGCGGAACTTATCAACGAAAAAACCTTAAATGGAATCTCTGATATTCGCGATGAGTCCGATAAAGACGGAATGCGCATTGTCATTGAACTGAAGAAAAACGAAATCCCCGACGTCACGATTAATCAGCTCTATAAGTTCACGGATATGCAGGTGACTTTCGGCTGCAATATGCTCGCTTTGGATAAAGGCCTTCCACGCACAATGAACATCAAACAGATGATCATGGCATGGATTGAGCACCGTATCGAAGTCGTACGCAGAAGAACCCGCTTCGAATTAAATAAAGCCGAAGCGCGCGCCCACATCTTAGAAGGTTATCTAAAGGCGATCGATCATCTTGATGAAGTGGTTAAAATCATCCGCCAATCGAATAACCGCGATGAGGCAAAAGAGACATTAAAATCTCGCTTTGGCTTTACTGAAAGACAAGCGGTCGCGGTTCTTGATTTAAGACTTTATCAATTGACCGGCCTTGAGCACGATAAGATTAATGAAGAGTATCAAGAGCTACTAAAGAAAATTGATTATTTCCGTGCGGTTCTTGCATCGGAAGCGATGGTAAAAGACATTATCCGTAATGAGCTTGCGGAAATTGCGAAAACGCATAAATCAGAAAGAAGAACTCAAATTGTCGCGGCAGAAGGCGAGATGAATATGGAAGACCTTATCGCCGATGAACAGGTAATCCTTGTCATTTCTGAAGACGATTATATTAAGAGAATGCCCGTTAATACCTTTAGAGAACAAAGAAGGGGCGGCGTTGGCGTTGCAGGCACGCAGCTTAAACGAGAAGATGATGCTATTAAAGGACTTTACGTGGCATCTACACACGACTATCTTCTCATCTTCACAAATAGCGGCCGTGTCTACTGGCTTAAGGTGTGGCAAATTCCTGAATATAGCCGTACAGCGAAAGGAAAGCCTCTTGTTAACTTGCTCGAAGATATTCGTCCCGACGAAAAAATCGCGACCGTTCTTCAAGTCAGATCGCTTACAGAAGAAGGCTACATCCTCTTCGCGACACACCAGGGTACCGTTAAAAAGAGCCGCTTAGACGAGTTCTCGAATCCTCGTAGAAAAGGGGTTAACGCGATTGAGCTTGACGAAGGCGATCAGCTCGTTGCGACAAGACTTGTTCATGAAGGCGAACAGGTGATGCTCTTTACTTATAAGGGTATGGCGGTCAGATTTGACGAAAATAAAGTACGATCGATGGGACGCTCTGCTCGCGGCGTTCGCGGCGTAACCTTAAAAGATGAAAAAGACTACGTCATTAACGCGGAAGTCGTGAAAGGCCCTGAATCCATTCTCGTTGTTTGCGAAAACGGTTTCGGAAAACGTTCGGCAGTCGAAGACTTTAGACAGACAAACCGCGGCGGCGTCGGCGTTCGCTCGATCATAACAAGCGACAGAAACGGCAACGTGGTTCAAGCGCTCTGTGTAGAAGACACAGACGGAATCGTTATGATTTCCGCTAAAGGTCAAACGGTGCGCATCTCGATGAAGGATCTGCGTGTCATGGGACGTAACACGCAAGGGGTAAGACTCGTTAACTTAAAAGAAGACGACTACCTCCTAGCGGTACAGAAAGTGGAAGCGGCGCAGGATGAAGAAGAAGGCGCGATCGATGAAGTAAAACCTGAAACGGACACGCCTCCTGCCAATGACAAATAATCGGGGACATTTCATCTCATTTGAGGGGGGTGAAGGAGCCGGTAAGTCTACGTTAATTCACAAAGTGGGCGACCGGCTTCGTATCGAAGGCAAAGAGGTAGTGACGACGCATGAACCGGGTGGAACCGTTCTTGCGGGAGAAATCAGAAAAATTTTGCTTGAGAAGCCGAAAATTTGTCCCAAAGCAGAGCTCCTTCTTTTCTTAGCCGCACGGGCTGAACATGTCGATGAAGTCATCGAACCCGCCCTTAAAAAAGGCAAAATCGTTTTATGCGACCGCTTCCAAGATTCAACGGTTGCCTATCAAGGATATGCAAGGCATCTCGGCATTATCGAAACGATGCGTTTAAGCGAGTATTCTTCCAATCAAATTGTTCCCGATCTAACTATCTATTTAGACATTCCTCCCGAAATAGGACTTGAGCGCGCCAAGCGGACGCTTAAGAAAGAGAAAAGCGACAGAATGGAAGCCGAACATCTTGAATTTCATGAAAAAGTTCGCAAAGGATTTCTCACTCTTGCCGATTTATTTCCGCGAAGAATAAGGGTGCTTGACGCGCGCCTTTCTCCCGATGTAATATTCGAGCAAACGATGAAATTAATATCCTCCCTATGACCGAACTACTGATCGGCCGCTCCTCAGCTATACTTGAACAAGAGGCGATAAAGAAAGCGCTTCAATTAGCTAAAGCTGAATCGCTTCCCCATCCCGATATTACGCTTGTGAAACCGGAAGGAAAACTTGCTTTGCATACGGCTGAGCGTTTAAGAGATTTGACCGATGAGGCGATTATGCCTCCTTTTCAGAGCGCAAAAAGGGTTTTCATTATCGTCGATGCCGAAAAGATGTGGCCTGTCTCAGCAAATTCCCTTTTAAAGGCACTTGAAGAGCCGGTCGCAACGACTTCATTTATTTTAACTTCCTGCCATAAAGAGAGAATCCTTCCTACTCTTATCTCCCGCTGCAAAGTATTTGCTTATGCAGGGGAAGAAGAAGCTCCTTATGAAAATCCTGAACTTGAAAAAATCCTCGCATCTCGCCCCTACTACGATGCCATCCTTTTTTTTGAAGAGGTAAGAAGCCTCGCCTCTCAGCTTGATGCGTTAAGAAAAGGAGAGGATGACATTCCGAAAGACTTGACCGCCTATCAAAAAGAGCGCCTTGAAAAAGAGGCGGAAGGGATGCGCCAGCTAGTTTTTCAAGAAGAATTCGATAAAGTCTTAAATCGAATCGCCCAAGTACACATCTCAGAGTTTGATAAAGTCATAAAACTAATTCAAGAGGCGAAATTAAAGCGGGAGCGATCGACATCGCTTCATGCGATCCTTGAAAGTTTATTTATCAAGCTCGGGTATCTATGACCGAACGATCAATCGTTACTTTAAAAGATGGCAGCCTTCTTTTTGGATGGGGGGAAATCATGGAGCTTAAGACTCCCTCTCCGCACTATCCTGCCTGGTTCAAGGCTGACTTTTTCCTAAAGACGCCAAGCTGGTATACACACCCTTATTTTGCTGTCGTCGAGCCAAACCACTTTCTCTTCAATAATAAAAAAAATGAGGTTCAGTGGAAGGAAATCCACTCGATGGAACATTTCTTTAATGAATCCAAAGGGGCGATTATCTCGAAGCAGGTAGATAAAATAGTTCCCTATACTTACATGGAAGCGCAGTTCACGCCCAACGGCTCCGCGATGCTAAATCATTTGCTTCAGAATGAGCAGAACCTCTATATCTATGGCGCCTGGGATGATGAAGAGGGCTTTTTGGGCGCGACGCCCGAGATCCTTTTTGAAATTGCCGATCACAAAGTAACCGTTTACGCGGTAGCGGGAACAGCTAGCAGCGAAGGTGGGTTTACTCAAAAAGAGCGGCAAGAACATGAATGGGTAATCAAAGGGATAAAAGAAAAACTCGAAACGCTCGGCCCCGTATCGATAAGCAATACGGTAGTACACCCTTACCACGAATTATTCCATCTAGTAACGCCTATTTTACTTTCGCCTAAAAATCCTCTTAGTTTTGACGAACTTGTGCGGCATCTTCATCCAACGGCTGCCCTTGGCGCCTATCCAAAGGAAAACGGAGAAAAAATATTAAAAAGATGGGATGAAATTGTGGAAAGGGGAGTTTACGGCGCTCCATTCGGCTATCAATATAATGGAGAGGCGCGGGCCTATGTCGCGATTCGTAACATCCAGTGGAAAGAAGGAAATGCAAAAATCTTTGTGGGTTCCGGGGTTACGGCCGAAAGCCACTACGAACAGGAGTGGAATGAAGTATGTCTCAAAGCGCAGTCGGTGAGAGAGCTCTTGGGGGTCTAGAACTTGCTCATGAAACTATTCAAAAACTAATTGATTTTGGAGTGCGTGAATTTGTCATCTGTCCCGGTTCACGTAATCAGCCTTTGTTAAACGTTCTTCTAAATGAGCCAAAGTTAACAAAATGGTATGGCTTTGAAGAGCGTTCGAGCGCCTTTTTTGCTCTTGGAAGGATTCGGCAAAACAAGAGACCTGTTGCTGTAGTGGTTACTTCAGGAACGGCCGTTGCAGAGCTTCTTCCTGCTGCCATGGAAGCCTATTATACTCGTTTACCTCTCGTTCTTCTTACCGCGGATAGGCCTGAACGCTGCCGTCATCTCAATACACCGCAAACCTGCGATCAAGACAATATCTTTGGCATTTACGCCCAGGAAATCTATGAATGGGATGGAAGACAGCCGGTACACGTTAACGTACGTCTTGAAGAGCCGGCTCGTAAATTTATATCAACGCCTCAGCTCAATTTTGATAAAGAGATACAACCGCACGTTCCTATCGGCAATTATGAAAAACTGCTTAATTTTTATAATAAAGTTAAACAGCCTTTGGTTATCGTCTCGACATTAAAAGAAGTTCGCGCCGTAAAGACGTTTCTCTTGCAGCTGAATGCTACGTTGTATATTGAAGCGACGTCGCAGCTTAGGGAAGATCCCGACTTGGCTTCTTTACGTACCAACAACCCGACGCTTCATAAAGTTGATGGCGTTTTAAGGATTGGAGGAGTGCCGACACATCGTATTTGGCGCGATCTCGACGACTTGGATTTGCCTGTTTTATCCATTACCGATTCGCCCTTTAGCGGAGTCACAAATGGAGAGTTTATCCATACAGAAATTGAACCCTTTTTACAAAATGCGCCGATTCATCGCTATGAGCCGCAATTTACCTCAATTGAATACCCCTTGAACAAAGAAGAATCGGCTATTCGTTCTATTTCGGAGTGGGCTCCTCCGCATTCGCTTATTTATTTGGGAAACTCTCTTCCTATCCGTGAGTGGGATAAAGCGGCAACTCCTTTGCAAAAGCATTTTAAAATGGAAGCTAGCCGAGGGCTTAACGGTATCGACGGCCAAATATCGACGTTCTTGGGTCTCTCTGATCCAAAAAGGCATAATATCGGCATATTCGGCGATTTGACAACCCTTTACGATTTGCAAGCCTTGTGGTTTCTTCAATCTATTACCCCTCAAAACATCCAAATTGTGATCATCAATAACGGCGGCGGCATGATTTTTGATGCGATGTATCACAAACAGGAAATGTTGAGCTCGCATAAAATCTCCTTTAAAGGGTGGGCAGAGATGTTCAAAATGGATTACTCAAATACGCTTGAGAGTCCTAATGGACGTAAAATTATAGAATTGATCATATGAGAATTTATGCCTTGCATGGCTTTTTAGGCCTTCCCTCCGACTTTTCTTTCCTGGATGTGGAGCGCATTGCGATTAAACCGGCAAAAGATATGAAGGCTTGGGCAGAAGCGTTTAACCGCAGTGTTATCCGCGATGGTTCTCAAGAGAAAAACATCCTTATCGGTTATTCGATGGGCGGGCGCCTCGCGCTTCACGCTTGGGCCAATCGTCCAACCCTTTGGGATAAACTCGTTCTCATCTCTACCCACCCGGGTCTTCTAAATGAAGATGAAAAACAAAAGCGAATCGAAAGTGACGAAAAATGGGCTAAACGTTTTGAAAAAGAAGAGTGGAGTTCGCTCATGCAAGCCTGGAACAGCCAGGAGGTATTAAAAGGCGTTCAATTAACTCGTAATGAAAAAGATTATGATAGACAGGACCTAGCCGCGCATTTACGTAACTTCAGTTTAGGGAAACAAGATGTAATTGAGCCTCCCGCGACATGGGTAGTGGGGGAGACTGATCACAAATTTCTCGAACGGCTTGCTTCTTTAAGTCCTCTCGTCGTTCCAAATTCGGGCCACCGCATACCTTTTGAAAGACCGGATTTCCTTAAGGCACTTTTACAGGAAGTAATTTACTCATAAATCTTTTTTACATAGGTTCCGCTTTTCGAGCGTGCATGATAATAAGTAACAGGATCACCTAATGCCGCATAAATGCGTCATTGGTGGCAGGATCAGCCCTTCGGGCTGGCAGGATCGGACCTTCGGTCCGGCAGGATAAACAACAAAAATATTTAAAATTCATTAAAGAGCATTTAGTGTTGCTTTATCCTGCCGGACCGAAGGTCCGATCCTGCCGGCGCGTTTAGCGCCGATCCTGCCACTTTACTGCAGCTGAAGCTGCATAAAGTGATCCTGTTTCTTGCTATTACCCTAGCGATATGTGTCTGCCTGCAAAGAGATATCGTTAAATTTCAATTAAGAAATCGGTTCTATTAATAGATCTCACTTTTAGCTGTTATAATTAAAAGTAGAGAGGTTAATTATGTCGATCCCGAATTTATTAAAAGTCGAATGGGGAAATCATGTTCCATCCATTGATGGAGCAATCGATGGTGCCGACCTACACAATTTATCTGATATCGCGAAAAGCGCACTGAAAGATAATCCGGCAATACAAAGGAAATGTTGGAATTTCGCGACCCTTCAAGATTCTGGCATTAAAACATATGCTGCGGGAAAGATACTCAAAGAGAGCGATATCAAGGGAAGATATGAATCTATAGCTTTCTCTGATGGTAAAAAAGATGTGGATCTATATAAGTTAGCGGCTCTTAAAAAAGATTATCCTCTTTTTAAAATCGGTAATTTGAAAAATATCCGTGCTGAACAATTTGATGAGATTATTAGGTTTTTATATGAAGGAGCGAAAGCAGAGGATGCATTAATCCTTATGTCCTCGATTGGTATTTACGATTATGCTCTGAAGCTTAAGGCGATTGGGGTGAATACGCGAGAACTTGCGAATAGTCCCTTAGAACAGCTTCCTCGCATCTTACAAGCCTTATTAGATAAATATCCGAAAATTCCCGATGATCCAAATGAAGCTAGAAACTTACAAGATGCGTTTTGGCTTATCAACAGTAGAATCTATAGATTAGAACCCAAAAATCGAGAGCATATTAAAATATGTTCCGAGCTATATAAAATTTTAAAGAACAACGATGAAATTGAAATACTGAAATCGCAAAAAAAATTGGTAAATTCAATGGGTGACGGATTCAGCCAATTTTATAACGCTTCGCTAAATCATTGGTTTGACGTCGATCGGGAGTTTATTATTAATGTTGTAAGAGGACTTCCCGATTTAAATTTAACAATCACTCAAGAGACCCAAGAGTCTTTGATAAACGAACTTCGTTCGCTTCCAAACCTATCGAAGGAGACCCATGATAGTCTTGCCAGGTTTAGTTTAACTGCAAATATTGAAAAATTAGACTGGGGATATGGGGTTCCAACCCTGAATGGAACCTTTGATGGCTTTAGCATGCAAAATCTTAAAACTATAGCCCGAAGCGAACTGATTCAAAATCCTGTAATTCAAAAAAAGAGCTGGAACTTTGCGACCTTGCAGCTGGATGGCAAAAGGACCTATCAAGTTGGGAAAATATTATCTGATGCAAATGTCAAGGCGGCGAAAGAGCGCGTTATATTTGAAAATGGCGATCGTCAGGAAGTGGACACATATAAACTTGCTGCTCTTAAAAAAGATTTTTCTGATTTCAAATTAGAGAATTTAAAAAATCTTTCCTTTGACGATTTTAATCAATTAATCAATTTCTTGTATGACGATAGCGATGAAGAAATAAAAAAAGCTGCCGCGGATAGAATTTTAGGCCTTCTAAATAAAATCGGAATAGATGATATCGCGCTTAAAATTAAATATAAAAATGAATTGCCCTATGAGCAGTTCCGAGCTTTTGCTGAAAAATGTACTGCGACCCAGCTGCCTCGATTGCTGGATGCCTTAATTTCCTTTGCAGAGAATAATTATGTCGAGGGCAAAACTAAACTAGATAAAGATACAAACGCTTATCTTTTTAGCGCCTTTGGGGATATCGATCACAGAGTAGTGTTTTCTAATCCCTTTAAAAAAGAGGATGTTATCGGATGTTTAGAAATTTTTAGAATGACCAGATATCTAGAGGGTGCCTTCTTAGATGTAAGACTTGAACATTTGGGAAATCAAAATCAATTTATGATACCGCACGCCGAAAAAGTACTAAAAGAATCTTTTGAGGTTTCTAACGAACCTGGCTATGTATCTAATCTCTTGCAAAAACTGGTTACTTTTCTTTCGATATCCTTACATACATGGTTTGATACCGATCGAAAATTCATACTTGATGCTTTTAAAGGACTGCCACATGTAGAGCTTAAAATTGATCGAGATATTTCTCGCGAAATGATTGATGAGCTCGCAAAGCTTGATAACATTAATAAATTGGAAGTCTCTTCTGATGTATCAGAAGAATGTAAAAAACGAATGAGGGAGAAAGGTTTTAAAAATTACAGTGAGAACAAATATTTTGATTTTAACTCAATATTCTTGAGGTAATTGCCTATCAAAAATGATGCTGCTGTATAGTTTAATTACTCAAACTGTTATATTTTATTTACAAAAAAATAAATTCAAGTAAGTTAAAGACATATGGATATAATGTCTTTCAACTTTCTAGAGAAGCCTCTTTGGATTTGGTTATTATTTCTTGCGGGCGTTTTCTTTTTACTATTACTTGACTTAGGCGTTCTTCATAAAAAGCAAAGGGAAATTTCCGTAAAAGAAAGCTTATGGATGAGCGTATTTTACATCGTCATCGCACTGTTATTCGGTGTATGGATTTGGTTTAGCATAAGTCCTCAGAGCGGCAAGGAATTTTTGACCGGCTTTCTAGTCGAAAAAACACTTGCCCTTGACAACATTTTTGTTATCTCGTTGATATTCAGCTTCCTCTCGATTCCGACAATTTATCAACATAAAGTTCTTTTTTGGGGGATTGTCGGCGTAATCGTTTTAAGGGGAATCATGATAGCGCTTGGCGCTACATTAATCGCCCAGTTCAGCTGGATACTCTATATATTTGCTGTATTTTTGATTGTAACGGGATTCAAAATGCTCTATTTCGGGGATAAATCCTATGACATCTCTAAAAATCCCGTTCTTAAATGGATAAGAAAAACTTTCCCTGTTACCGATGAATTTCAAGGATCAAATTTTTTCATTAAAAAGATAGATCCTCTTACAAATAAATTAAAAAGATATGCAACCCCTCTTTTTGTCGCTCTTTTAATGATAGAGATAGTTGATTTAATATTTGCGGTAGATAGCATCCCTGCCATATTTACCATTACGCTTGATCCGTTTATAGTTTACACCAGTAATATTTTTGCCATTCTTGGATTAAGAGCTTTATTTTTTGCTTTAGAAGCCATTATTCATCGTTTTAAATACCTTAAAACAGCTCTTGCCATTGTCTTAATTTTTATCGGCTCTAAGATCTTTATAAGAGATTTATTAGGCCTCGAAAAATTTCCTGCCGATATCTCTTTATTGGTTACATTTGGGTTAATTTTGGGAGGAATTTTATTTTCCCTCTATAAAACGGCTGATGAAAGATGAGTTTTATAGATTAAAATTCTGCTATTCAATTTTAAGGCGATGGTTTATTTTTCTCGATTTGGAGAAAAAGTTATGATCGCAACTGATGCCTGGCAAACCATTAAAACTTATCAAGATATCAAGTTTGAGAAGCTCCCGGAAGGGATCGCAAAAATTACGATTAATCGCCCTGAAGTTAGGAACGCGTTTCGTCCTGAGACGGTATTAGAGCTTGAAGATGCCTTTAGAAGAGTGAGGGAAGATTCAAGTGTGGGGGTTGTCATTTTGACCGGAGAGGGAAAAGATGCGTTCTGCTCCGGCGGCGATCAGCGCGTAAGGGGAGATAAAGGGTATGTCGGCGGCGATGGAACGCCTAGATTGAATGTACTTGATTTGCAGAAGCAGATTCGCTCGCTCCCCATTCCGGTTATTGCGATGGTAGCAGGCTATGCGATTGGAGGCGGCCATGTGCTGCATGTCGTCTGCGATTTAACGATCGCCGCGGACAACGCCAGATTCGGCCAAACGGGACCGAAAGTCGGCTCCTTTGATGGCGGATTCGGCTGCAGCTATTTAAGCCGCCTTGTGGGAATGAAAAAGGCAAAGGAAATTTGGTTTTTATGCCGACAGTACAATGCGCAAGAAGCTTTAGAGATGGGCCTTGTAAATAAAGTTGTTCCCTATGAGGATTTGGAAGAAGAGACGTTGACCTGGTGCCGCGAAATTTTAAATCATTCTCCTTTATCCTTAAGGCTTTTAAAATCGGCAATGAATGCAGACTGCGATGTATCAGGCTTGCAAGAGCTTGCCGGTAATGCGACGCTCCTTTACTACATGAGCGAAGAGGCTCAAGAAGGAAAAAAAGCCTATCTAGAAAAAAGAAAACCCAACTTTTCTAAATTTAAAAGGCTGCCATGAATAGCATATCGCAAGTTGTTATTAATACGTTTCGTCCCAAAACCTTAAGCGCAAGTTTTGTCCCGGTATTGGTTGGATCATTTTTATATCCGTCCCATTTTCAGCCGGTGCTCATGCTGTCCCTATTATTTACCGTTATTTGTTTGCAAATGGGGACGAACTTCATTAATGACGCACTTGATTTTACAAAAGGGGCTGATAACAAAAATCGGATTGGCCCTATGCGTATGGTGCAAGCGGGTCTTTTAACAACAAAGCAAATCTATCAGCTAGGGCTCCTTTTATTTGCGACATCGCTTGTTACGGCGATTCCCTTTATTGAAGCGGGCGGATCCTCTTTTTTGATTTTGCTTTTAGTTTCGATAGTCCTTGGCTATTGCTATACAGGCGGCCCTTTGCCGCTTGCTTATAGAGGACTTGGAGAAGTCTTTGTCTTTTTATTCTTTGGCATAGCCGCAACCGTTTCCGCTATGTACTTGCAAATTCATACTGTCCCTTTTATGGGCTGGATTGCAGGGGCGATTGTGGGGCTTCATAGCGTAGTTATGATCGCGATCAATAATCTACGCGATAGAGAAACCGATAAACTTGCTCATAAAAGAACGCTTGCGGTCCGTTTTGGAGACGGATTTGCGAAAACAGAGATCATTTTTTGCATTTTGAGCCCTTATCTCTTAACCCTTCTATGGATTAATCACGGAAACTATTTGGCGGCTTTTCTTCCCTTTTTAAGCCTGCCGCTTGCTCTTCACTTAGCAAAAAACATTTATCAAACTCCACCAAGTCCCATATATAATAGTTATTTGGCTCAAGGGGGGCTTCTCCATATTCTTTTTTCAACTCTAATGGTCATTGGCGCACGCGTATGATTGAGTGGAATACAAAGAAGTGCTTCATTATTCCTAATCCTCATCATGATCTTCCAAATCCGCCTGAAATGGAGAATCATATTATCCTCTCTACGTCCGGCACTAAAAAGCCCAAATGGGTGTATTTGTCGAAAGAAGCATTTCTTATAGGTGCAAAATCGATCGTTGATAAGCTTGACGTTAAAAAGAATGATCAATGGCTGATTGCATTGCCTCTATTTCATGTAGGAGGGATTGCCATTCTTGCGCGCTCCGAGGTTTCAGGCTGCGCGCATAAAATGTATTCGCAGAAAAAATGGGATCCTAGGCTTTTTATGGATGAACTTGAGGATTGCCAGTATGCATCGCTTGTTCCCACGCAGCTTTATGATTTAGTTAAAACGTTTCATCGGCCTCCTCCTGGTTTAAAAGGCGTTTTAATAGGCGGCGATAAAATGAGTAAAAACTTATTTGATCAAGCCATTGAAAGGGGCTGGCCTATTATGCGTTCCTACGGTATGAC
>CAZABG010000069.1:0-13550 GCA_964483465.1 uncultured bacterium | reverse complement strand
GGTCTTGCAACCCTGCCTCTAAGCCTCGTAAGCATTTCTCTTTTTATATGATATGTATAAACGTGCGCAGGTCTTGCCAAACTTCCTCAAAGCCTCACCAGCTTGAATCTCTTCGGCTGCGATAAAATCACTAAAGAAGCTAAGTCTTTAATTCGCCAAAAAGGCATAATCCTATACGGCTAAAAACGGGTCGGCCATACGGTCGAAATAAAATGGTCAGCTGTAGCTTTTTTAATATCGCAGCAATCAATTCTTTCTGCCGCTCGAGCGAATTCTATATCTCCTCAAGCTTAGCTAAAGGAGATCGTTTTAAAAAATTTACAACAATTCTTAGCTTTTACGATTTGTAACTTAGAGCGTGAGGATGACGACAGCCATCCCACATCATTATCTTTACAAAAATATATATAGGCGCCCTTTCAGTCGCTTAAGGTTCGATAATCAACGATACCGTCTTGTAATACTTTAGTTACTCTCAGTGGCAAAAAAGCTAATGATGGCAATGCCTTCAAAACGTAAGTTGACAAAAAACAAAGGGTTATAGATAAAAGTGCGAGGGAGGGAATATGGAGTTAACTTTTTCCAAATTGAGTAAAGGCCCCTTTTATTTGATCGGCTTGGCTCTTTTGAGCGGACTTATCCTGTCCATCGTTTCATATCTTGAACTCTGCTCAGCTGAATGTAAAGCAAGCCATGACTGGCGCCTTTTCGGACTTCCCTTCGCTCCATTCGGCATCGCCTTTTTCATCCTGCTGATTGCATTACATGCCTTCTCTTATAAAAGCGATAAACTACAAGTACTTGTTGGCCTTGCCATTTTCGGTGCGCTTGGCGCGGAAACCTTATTTATTTTGATCCAGAAATATAAGATAGGCCATTGGTGTCCGGTTTGTTTGGGCATTGCCGCCTCGGTCGCAGTTGCCGCTATCGTCTATGGATATCAGTATTTCCGGGAGCTTCAATTTTCACTAACCAGAGGACAAAAAGGAGATATCATGAATAGTCTGTGGAAAGGGATCGGTACCCTACTCGTCTTTTTAGCGGGCCTTCTTGTGGCCTTTGTTGGCGTTTCAAAAGAAAACCCTTTGGCCGCGGCTGAACAAACGATTAAGGAACAGATCATATTCGGCGATAAAAGCTCCCCTATTCAAGCCTATCTTTTTACCGACTGGGCATGTCCTGCCTGTAGAGCGCTGGAAGCTAAATTGCGACTTGTGCTGCCTACGCTCGAAAAGAAGACGCAGTTTTCCTATGTTGATTTACCCGTACATCCCGAAACGCTCAATTACTCCCCATACAATTTGAGCTTTATGGTGAATAACAAAGATAAATATGTTGAGTTAAGAGATCTTCTTACAGAACTTTCTCTCAAAACAAAAGAACCGTCAGATAAAGACATTCATACGATCGCAAAAAAAGCGGGCGTTGAGTTCAAAGAACTTAATTATCAAGATGTCGCACTTGCGTTAAAGCACTGGAAAGAACTTGCAAAGCAATTCAACGTCGACGCGACTCCAACCCTCATTTTGGTTAACATGAAAGCCAAGAAAGGTAAAAAACTTGCAGGCGTCGAAGAAATAACTGAAACAAATATAAATAAAGCGATCGAAGCTCTCAAATGATGACAGAACAAGAATTTCAGACGATTATCGATACAATCGGCAATACGCCGCTTGTCAAACTCCAAAAGATTAACCCAAATCCGCTCGTTACCATTCTGGTTAAGCTGGAATTTTTAAATCCGACCGGTTCGATCAAGGACCGGATTGTTTGGCATATCGTCAAAGACGCGGTAGAAAAAGGCCTCCTCAAAAAAGGAGGCACTATCGTTGAAAATACATCGGGCAATACCGGAGCCGCGGCCGCCATGATTGGCGCTATGAAAGGGTATAAAGTCATTTTGACTATGCCTGCTAAAGTATCTAAAGAAAAACAGAATGCGCTAAAAGCATTTGGAGCAGAAGTAGTTGTATGCCCGACAGAGGCAC
Organism: uncultured bacterium; assembly: GCA_964483465.1. Classification (GTDB taxonomy): domain Bacteria; phylum Chlamydiota; class Chlamydiia; order Chlamydiales; family Parachlamydiaceae; genus CAZABG01. The sequence continues at coordinate 11,562 of CAZABG010000069.1, read as the reverse complement.
CGCCCGATTCTCCTGATCACTATGTTAATAAAGCCAAAGAGATCGCCTCTAAAATTCCCGGCAGCTTTAGAATCAATCAATACGATAACCAGAAAAATCCCGAAGCTCATTACCTTACAACAGGACCCGAAATCTGGCAGCAAACCGGAGGCGAAATCGATTATTTCGTCGCATCGGGATCTACCGGAGGAACGGTTACGGGCGTTGGACGCTATCTAAAAGAGCAGAATTCAAATATCCGCGTAGTCATGCCGGACCCTATCGGCTCAATTTATTACCACTACTTCAAAACAGGCAAAATTCCTCAAGGGGGAAATTGCAATTATTTTGTTGAAGGCATCGGAGAAGATCATATTGCACATGCGATGGACTTTTCGGTCGTTGATGAAATGATGCAATTTACCGACAAGGACGCCTTCGCTACAGCACGCGATATGGCAAGACGTGAGGGCATTTTTGGAGGAGGCTCTGCAGGAGCCAACGTTTGGGGCGCTCTTGAAATCGCAAAAAGGCTTAAAAAGCCTGCTACTATCGTTACCATCATTCCAGATGGAGGCATCAAGTATCTTTCGAAGATGTTTGATGATGAATGGATGAAACAAAACCACCTACTCTAAAAAATTATGAAACTCGCAACGAAGTTTGTCCACGCCGGACAGGAACCTGATCCGGTGACAGGGGCTATTATGCCTCCTATCTATATGACATCGACTTATATTCAGGAATCACCTGGCGTCTCCGCTTCAGGCTATGAATACACCCGCGCCGGCAATCCAAATTTCACCATTTTGGAAAACCTACTCGCCTCGCTTGAAAACGGTAAATACGCAACCGTATTTTCATCCGGCCTCGGAGCATTAACCGGCATTACAGCCTCGCTTAATCCAAACGAAAGCGTTGTCGCTTTGCAAGGGGTATATGGAGGCACTTTCAGGCTATTTAATCAAGTTTTTAGCCGCTATGGCATAGGTTTTAAACAAGTCACGCCTGAAAAGCTTGAAGAGGCTTTAAAAGAAAAACCCAAATATCTCCTATTTGAAACGCCTACAAATCCCCTTCTTGATGTCTATGATATCGAAGCGTTCACCAAAATGGCTCATAAGTATGGAGTAGAGGTGATTGTAGATAATACATTCGCAACTCCCTTCAATCAAATTCCGATGGATTTTGGAGCCGATCATGTATGGCATTCCACAACAAAATATATGGGCGGCCACTCGGATGTAGTCGGCGGCGTCATGATCACAAATAATCTAGAAACGAAACAGAAGCTCGACTTTAACCGTAAGGCGCTAGGATTAAATCCCTCCCCTTTCGATGCGTGGCTTGTTACACGTGGCATAAAGACGCTTGGCGCTCGTATGCGTGTGCACAACGAAAACGCATTAAAAGTAGCAGAAGCGCTTGAAAAGCATCCTAAAGTTGCAAAAGTTTACTATCCGGGACTGAAATCCCACCCTCATCACGCTTTAGCCAAAAAACAGATGAAAGGATTTTCAGGTATCGTATCAGCTGAATTTAAGTTATCGATAGAAGAGGCGAAAAAGCTTATTTCCTCTTTCAAGCTATTCCAACTTGCCGAGTCGCTTGGCGGCGTTGAATCGCTTGTATGCCACCCCGCAACCATGACCCACGCTTCCATACCTCCGAATGTGCGAAAGGAAATCGGCCTTAGCGATGGTTTAATCCGTTTTTCGGTCGGCATCGAAGACCCTCAAGACCTAATAGATGACCTGACAAGCTAGAACGAAGGCGGAAGGAGGAAGGCAGAAGGCAGAATTGAAGGCAGAAGGAGGAAGGCAGAAGGCAGAATAGCGACAGATTGGGCGCGCTATAGCGCGCTTAAAAAAATCAAAAGCGCCATCGGCGCCCCACCTGCCGTAGGCAGCCTATTTATCCGCTAAAAGCGGCGCATTTTGTTGCTATTCTGCCTTCCTCCTTCTGCCTTCTGCCTTCCATTCTGTCGCTATTCTGCCTTCCTCCTTCTGCCTTCCATTCCGCCTTCCTACTTCTGCCTTCGTTATTCATCCTATGATGTTTAGAGATTGCCTATTCAAAAATGGGCGAATCTTCTAGTTTCAGGTTATGTTAGTCGGTAGGTTTTTCGAAAACGATTATCATGCCTCTGAAGACACCCTTGTCGCTCGCCAATGCCATTTCAAAGACTTTCATTCAGCAAAATCGGCCCATCTCGAAGAATCTACAGCAAGATGCGCTCACGCTCGCTCTATAGAAGTATTTAAAGGAAAATATGCACGCGTAATTGCCGATGATCATGCAAGCTGCGATCAAGCACATATTACCGATACCCTTAAGGGCAATTTTGTGCAGGCAGATAAATCCTCTTTAAACGCAATAGAAGCTCATTTTGGAGCATCAATCACGAATACAACCTTTAAGACGGCTTTAGTAACGGAAGGAACCTTCTATTTTTCATCTGTCGAGAGAGTCCATGCATACGAAATTAAAGCTAAAGATAGAATTACCATTACAAATATTGAAATCGATCGAGTTGAATCAGAAAAAAATATTCAAATGGTCAATTGCGTTGCAACGACCGTTATTGCTTACAACACATTATGCGGAATTGATTCGCATATTGAAGAAGCAACCGTTTATGTTTCAGAAGAAAAGCCTTTGATAGAGCTTTATAATACTAAAATTAACAGCTTAACCTTGATAGGAAAAGAGCCCTTTACCCCGCTTTTTTACGGCAGCAATAATTTTAACTATAAAATTGAACTGAGTAATCCTGACCCTGCCACTCCTGACGCTCTACCCAATAGATAGTAAAATGAACGCCGCCATCTATATCGCAATACCATTCTTCAAATCCATTAGGAACCGTTTCCACTTCCCTTTGGCTTTTCCATCCATCTTGGCTGTAGCGTATAATCGCTTTCTCAGGAAGCTGAATACGTAATTTTAACCCTTTAGGCATCTCGGAAAACTGTGCTTTCATCTGCCATAGGGCAACTTTGGGTTTGTTTTTCTTTTTAAGATACCTTTCGACGGTTTGTTCAGGCATCGCGAAGCACTTTCCATCATTTATCGACCTTAACAAACTTAAATATTCAGCATGAGCCCACACTAATGGCTTTGCGGCTCCTGTAGAATGTCCTTTATAAAGGACATGTTCAGGCACATCCGCTTGATCCCATACTTGTTCAGGGAAAAGCCCTCCAGTGCCTGCCATAGATGCCATGACCCTTAAAAGGCGCAAAGCTTCTTCGACATTTCCTAATTGAAGTTCATAATGGGCCCTTTCGCCGGTTAGTAGCGGCCATCCTCTTCCGATGCCGGTACCGTCAAACGCGCTGCCGTCTTTCTTCTCTCCATATCCATCTTCATTATAGCGATGCCAAACGGGACCCCGCGGCGTTTCAGTCTTCAAAACCGCATCGATCACCTTTACGGTGTTTACAATACGGGGATCATCTGCTTTTCTTAATCCAAATCTTACCAATGTTAATGCATCAACTGAGATAATACTAGAAGCAGGATATACATTTTCTCCTGAAGGGCGATTCGCGATCGTTAAATTAAGATTTACCGGATCTTCAATAGCGCCGAAGCTTGGATTGATACGTATGTAATATCCTTCCACACCTATTTGCTTCGCAAGCGGCGTATTTTTTACATAGAGCCATTTTTCAATCGAATAATTCCACCAATCGGCAGCCTCCCGCAAATATTCGGCCTCTTTTTCCATTTTAATTTCGTCGAGAAAATCGGCCGCTACCAAAAAGGAAGATATAATTACCGCAAGCGTATAACAAGATAGGCCATGCGCTTCTTCCCAACGATCTTGCTCGGTTATAGGACCATTTTTTAGGATATAGCCTGCTCCCCTCCTAACAAAATCAAAAGGGAATATCTTTTTTAAATAATTCGCTTTATGGAGCTCACCTGCAAGCAAAATGGGCAACGCTGTTTCATCCAGCTGAACTTTCGACCAATACGATTTGCCGTCATCCCACATGTTTTGAGGGAAATGACCATCCCCTTCCTGCGTCGCCATTAAAAAGATAAGGATTTGCCTTGCCGAATCTAAGTCGTTTACCGCAAGAAACGCATCTGCCGTCTGGACTTGGTCGCGAGGCCAGATAAGATGATAGCCGCCCAAATCATGATCGCCTTTGTGAGTTCCCCAAGGGATAGATAAAGAGGCAATAACCGATCCCGTAAAATGCTTTCCCTGATGAGTTTTTAAAACAGCATATGAAATTTTGGCTAAGGCTCCGCCTACAGTATCTACCTCTTTTAAAACGGTTGTGTGGCTTTGCGCTTCCCGCCAACCGGCCACATATTCATCTAGCGCCGCCTCAAAGCCGCGCATTAATGACGTACGCACTTGTATCGCCGCTTCTTCTAAACGCGATCCGAAAGCAAGCGCTATAGTAAATTTGCCCTTACAGGCTTCAAGATCGATTTGACCCGTCAGCGCGATATTTCCGTTCTCTGCTTTTGTATAAAGCTCCTTTAAATCACCATCTTTTTTAAGCTGCTGCCATCCATCTGAAAAGCCGACATACCCGACAGACATTTTGGAAAAAGGCGTCGATGCACCAATCGCAAGGGTATGATTTTGACGTGTGGCAAAGAGAAGGCTAACTCCCTTATATTCGCCTACAAAACCATCATTGCCAAAGCCCGCATTTAATAAGTGGGGCGAAGCTAGAGCAAACAATTTATAATCGGATAGCTTTCCTTTAAGCGGTGTAAACACCACCTCTTGCAAAAGAACATTTCTTCGAGGATCGGCAATGACAGTTTTTTCGATTTTATAACGGCCTTCGATGCAGGTATTTGTCAGTTTATAAGCGGGAATTCCATCCCCTATCGTCGCATAATCGTGAACGCAATTTCTTCTTTCTTCAGAAAAAAAACCTGAATCATCGGTTACAATAAAACCGAAGTCCCGTAAATTCGCGATATCGATTCGAGGCCAGTAGACTTCATTAACGATGCCGTGTGAAAGAGTAAACCAGGTATTGGAATCGGCAGAGCATGCTGTACCCACTCCGATTTTCGCGCTCGTCGTCCATGTCGGGCATATACCCGGTTTGCCTGGAGCATCAATCATTTTGGATTTGTTCCTTCTTTAACCAAGCTATACGCCTGATTGTATTTATCTAGCTGAGAGCCTCCATTCCATATATACACGATCGCGTTATTTGTAAGGAGGTTAGGAAGTTTAACGGCATCCTCCTTCTCAGCCTCAGTGAGATAGTTTGGGTTCCCTATATACAAAACGACCAAATAACCAAATTCGCAAAGGAGCATTAGATGTATTTTTTTTAGTACAAGAGAATCCAGATAAAGTCCCTTGACTGTCGTTTGAAGTGCGGTCGAGCCTAAAAAGTTGCAAAGATTTGTCGCATTCACATTAAAACACTTACGCAGGGCGATTGTTCTTAAATTGCCAAACTCTGTTAAAGGCATCAAATCGCTCACCCCAACATTAACCAGCTCAAGCCTTCTTAATTGATGCCGTAAAGAAGAGCGATAAAACGATTCAAGAACATTAGAATCAAACCTCGGACAATTAATGACGCTAAGAACTGTAAGAGAGGTCAAATTATTCAACTTTTGAAAAGATTCAGATTCAAGAAGCTGGTTATTTTTAATCGTAAACTCTTCTAAAGTCGTAAATTGAGGAATAGTTCTTAGTAAAGGTGCGTCTAGCAAGAGAGATTTAATCGGAGCTTTCAAGACAGATAAATATTCAACCGTTAAATGGGCCGCTTGATGCAAATGAAGCTCTATTACTTTATTCTGCTTTGAAAAGAAAGGCTTGAAATCAATAATTTCCTCTAATTGGGCCAAATTTAATCTAAAAATATTGGCCGGAATGGATTCTAATATTTTCGGAGTCAAAGGCTGCAAATCTAAATCAAGCGCTAAAAGCATCATTTGTTTTTGTAAACAGGCGCATAACACGTCTTCTGTTATGGAAGCATCTCCTTTTAGTTGCAGAGTTGTTAAACGATAATTGGCTAAGACACTTACAAGCATATCTGAAAAAGGGGATGGAGCAAATCCCGGCGTCTGCTCAAGCTTAAAGCCTTTTAAACTTTGCGGAGGAAAGAAGGTCGCGATCGCAGGAGTTAAATAGTACGAATGTAAAGAGAGGATTTGAAGGCTTTTATAAGACATAACAATATTGTAAATTGCATCCGTAATCAATATGGAATGGATGTTAAGATCTTTAACCTGAAATACGAAATGCTTGCTAGAAAGAAGTTTTTTTAATCCCTCTTCAGACAAGTAAGGGAAGATTCCATCCAATGTAAACGTGTTTATTTTGGATAATTTTGTTAAAGCGAAAAGTCCTTTATCGGTTACATCTATAGAACCATTCCGCTGCCTTATTGTTAAAGTTTTTAAAGAGGTGCAATAGGTACCGACCGCTTCTAACAATTCATCATTCACATCGTTCAATTCAAGCTCAGTATATTTAGATCCATTCTGTTTTAAATCAGCAATAACCTCTTGGATTTTGGCATTCTCTTGATTAAAGGATGATGCTTCTAATTTTTGACCCGGGCGAATATTTTGAAAACGCTTCATCGTCTCTATGTAAAAGGGATGTTCCTTAGGAAGACGAGACACATCTAAGACATTCTTAATTATTTTTACACAAGAGGCGCTATCCCAAACATTTGAAAAGGCAATCGATTGCTGAATAATCAATGTAACAAGCGGCACCTGCTTTTCGCCTACATAACAATGTGCAGGGTTTCGTCCGAGTATTGCACCTAGCATAAGCCTCCTTAGAAAAATTAAAGATATAATTTAGCACTCTATTTTACGGTAGCGATTTTAGGCGTATCGAAGGTAATATATTCTCATATGAAAACAGAACTTCTCTCTAAATTAAGCCACGATTTGGCAGAACTTAAAAAAGCGGGTCTTTTCAAAAAAGAATATGAAATTGCCACACCGCAATCTTCCCATATTGAATTATCAGACGGAAAGCAAGTATTAAATTTTTGTGCAAATAACTACCTTGGACTTGCTGACAGCCCTGAAATTATTGAATCAGCAAAAAAAAGCTACGAAAAATATGGTTTTGGCCTCGCGTCTGTCCGCTTCATTTGCGGAACCCAGACGATCCATCTTCAACTTGAAAAGAAGATTTCTGAATTTTTACAAACCGAAGATACGATTCTCTACTCTTCTTGTTTTGATGCAAATGGCGGCCTTTTTGAGACTATCCTAGGGCCGGAAGACGCAGTCATTTCCGACGCTTTAAACCACGCTAGCATCATTGACGGAATAAGACTTTGTAAAGCGCAGCGATTTCGTTATAACAACAACGACATGCAAGACCTTGAATCGAAATTAAAAGAAGCATCAAACGCACGCTATAAATTGATCGCGACCGATGGCGTTTTCTCGATGGATGGCACCATTGCCAATTTAAAAGGCATTTGCGATTTAGCCGATAAGTATGGCGCTTTAGTTATGGTCGACGACTGCCATGCGACCGGCTTTCTTGGAAAAAAAGGGCGCGGAACACCTGAATACTGCGATGTTATGGGACGCGTCGACATTATTACTGGAACGCTAGGTAAAGCTCTTGGCGGAGGCTCCGGCGGCTATACTTCCGGAAGAAAAGAAATTATAGGCTGGCTAAGACAAAGATCGAGACCCTATCTATTTTCTAACTCCATACCTCCAGCTTTAGCTGCGGCAGGCATCGAAGTCATCAATATCCTCGACAAAAGGGACGATCTAAGGGAAAAGCTGCGTGAAAACGCGAGGTATTTTAGAGAAAAAATGTCTAAACTCGGGTTTACCCTTGTCCCGGGTGAACATCCAATCATTCCTGTTATGCTTGGCGACGAGACGCTTGCGCAAACCTTTGCCAAGAAAATGCTTGAAAAAGGCATCTATGTAATCGGGTTTGCCTACCCTGTTGTCCCTATGGGAAAAGCCCGTATCAGAACCCAAATGTCAGCGGCGCACTCTAAGGCAGATATAGATAAGGCAGTAGAGTGCTTTGAAGCTGTAGGAAAAGAGCTAAAAGTGATATAATCGGTCATTTCAGAGGGTTTATGAAAGCTTTAGTCAAGAAAGAGCCAGCCGAAGGAATCCATATGATGGATGTACCAGTTCCCAAGCTTGGCGACGATGAAGTTCGCATTAAAACGCGTAAAACGTCCATTTGCGGAACAGACGTCCATATTTATAAATGGGATGCATGGGCTAAAAAAAATATAAAGACTCCAATGGTGATAGGCCATGAATTCATGGGCGAAATCGCGGAACTCGGGAAAAATGTTAAACACCTTAAAGTTGGCCAAAGAGTATCAGGCGAAGGCCATATAGTTTGCGGCGTATGCCCAAATTGTAAAAAAGGGTTAAAGCACGTATGCGTTAATACGCTTGGTGTTGGCGTTCACAGGCACGGATGCTTTGCTGAATACTTCAACCTTCCGGCTGAAAACGTGTTTATCCTTCCGGAATCGATTGAAGATGATCTCGCGGCTATCTTTGATCCTTACGGTAACGCAACTCATACCGCCCTTTCATTCGATCTTGTTGGCGAAGATGTTTTAATCACAGGCGCAGGCCCTATCGGCATTATGTCTGCCGCTATTGCAAAACATGCAGGGGCTCGTAATGTCGTCATTACTGATATGAACGAGTATCGTTTAGATATCGCCAAGAAAATGGGCGCGACAACGGTAAATATCGCGAAAGAAAACTTGTCCGATGTCATGACCGCACTAAAAATCGATCATGGATTCTCTGTCGGCCTTGAAATGTCCGGCCATCCAAATGGTCTTAAAACCATGCTTGAAAAGATGATCCACGGCGGCAAGGTCGCGCTCCTCGGAATCCTTCCTCCAGGCACGGCGATTGACTGGGATTTAGTCATCTTCAAGATGCTTATCATTAAAGGGATCTACGGAAGAGAAATCTTTTCGACCTGGTACAAGATGACGCATATGCTTGAATCGGGACTTAACCTTAAGCCTGTCATAACCCACCATTTGCATGTGGATGACTTCCAACAAGGATTTGACGCGATGCTCTCCGGCAAAAGCGGAAAAGTCATCCTAAACTGGAGCTGAAGCGAAAGGATGAAGGATGAAGGCGGAAGGATGAATCTCCGTTCTGTCGCTATTCATCCTTCCGCCTTCATCCTTCATCCTTCTTTCGACTGCGCCCCTTTCTTAATCAAACTTTAATTTGTCTATCCCCTTCAATTAACCCTATAATTAGGGTATGGAAACAAAAATCAGAGAGCTTTTTAGTCCTTTGGTTCAGATCATCGTAGGTCAAAATCCCCCTAACGCCCTCGTGACAGACGCTCAGCTTAAAGCTAAAATCGAACAAGAAATTGAAAGCCAGACTGATACCTACATCAAGAGACTAACAGATGGGCATACGGCATTGATCGTAGCAATAAATGAAGTAAATGAGCGAATGCCCGGCTACATAAATGAACTTATCATCCGCAATCTAAATCAAGTTAATAACTTGTCAGAAGATGAGTTTTCAAAATTATACGCCGCTTGCGACCACCTCTTTATGGAGGAACGTTTTAAAGAAGCGTCAGATGCTCTTTTCTTTTTAGCTAACGCAAATATCAATCAGGCCATGCTGTGGCTTGCGCTAGGCGTTGCCGAATACTTTCAAAACAAATGGAAAGAGGCCTTATTCGCGTTCAACATGGCCTTCTCTTTAAATCAATACGATCTAAGATCCGCCGTTTATGCCGCACATTGCTTTGATGAGATGGGAGAAAAAGCAAAAGCTAAACAAATTATCGAGATAATCTTAAGAGATTTTGACCATGATGATATTGAAGACTTAGGAGACCTTAAAAAATATTGGGTAACATTATGAATCCAACACAAGGAGTTGGTCCCGTTGTTCCATCAGAGACGCAAAAATCAAGCAAAGAGATTAAACAGGATACAACAGCGCCTTCTAAAACTTCATTGCCAAGAGCATTAAGCACAAGAATAGATGCGGCTAAAAACGACCTTGCCTTAAGCTTTGGAATGATTGGAGAAATTCTTAAAAGCCCTTTCATCTTCCTCACAAAGGCAGAAAATAAAATTGAATTAGCCGAAAACGTTTTTTGGGGATTAGTACTTCCCGCAACACTTCCAGCCGTTTTACTTGGCGCAGCTATGATGGTGCCTATATCTTTGATTAGTGGAATTGTTTCATTTGTAATGGCGGATACCACTCAAAATATTGCAAGCGGCGTATACGATCCAAATCCTATACAACATTATGAAGACCCAAATCCCTCCACTGAAATTGATGAAATCTCAACTACAGATCCACTAAATTACAATCCTATCAATCCTGAAGAAACAAAAAAACCCTAACAACACATTTCGGCGCGCTTTTAGCGCCTGTAATTAATGCCGCTGAAAGCGGCCACATTCCGCTCAAAGAGCGGCCTATCTATCCGCTGAAAGCGGCACGATCTGCAGTTATTCCGCCTTCCGCCTTCTGCCTTCATCTCCTCATTGAGTTTCCTATTACGAAAAGCGATGATAGAATCATCGCAAACGTTGCAATGACCGGTGTTAAATACCCCAAAATAGCCAAGGGAATGCACGCCAAGTTATAGATAAAAGCCCAAAAGAAATTTTGCTTAATTTTAGCTCTCCCCGCCTTTGCAAGGTTTATGAGCGGCTTTAATTGATTTAAATCCCCTTTAACAAGAAGAATGTCGGCTGCGGCTTGGGTTAAACTTAAGGCATCTCCTACGGCGATTCCGCATGTGCTTGCAACAAGGCTTGGGGCATCATTAAGCCCATCTCCAATAAAAACCGTGCGCGCGCCGCATGAACGAATAAACGCTTCCTTTTCAAGGGGATTCTTTTCGCTATGCCATTCTTTAAAACCTAGCTTCGCTGCAATCTTCGCCACTATCTCTTCTAAGTCGCCCGATAAAAGAATGCGAGGTTCAGGCAGATCAAGCCCTTCTTTTAAACTATCTTCAAATTCAAGACACTCTACAGCTTCGCTATCAATTGCTAAAATGACGTGCGTTGAAGAGGAAGCAAACGTATGAGAGACTCCGTTCTCTTTTAAAAATAGAGAAGAGCCAACTATATACACTTTTCCCTCTTTAATCCCTTTAATCCCCTTCCCGACATACTCTTGAATAGAGTCAAATTCCAAATACGGACCGTCTAATAAGGAAAGCGTCTTCGCAAGAGGATGGTGGGAATACCTTGAGAGCCCTTTTAATATAGCCTTGTTTACAGGGATGCGAACAAGCTTTAATTTGCCTTCCGTAACGGTTCCCGTTTTATCAAAAATAAATAAATTGGCGTTTGCCAGATTTTCAAAAGCTTCAAAATTTCGAACAAGCGCCCCTTTTTCAGCAAACGCTTTCAAGAGTCTTGACCTTACTAAAGGAGCCGCAAGCCCTATCGCGCAAGGACATGAAATCAATAAGACAGAAAGCGCCCTTTCAAATCCGAAAAAAAGATAGGTTATTAAAGAAAGCGCAAGCAATATCGGCACAAAGAGATTTAAAGCGTCAAATCCTTGAACGCGCCGATTAAAGCTTAATTC
>CAZABG010000068.1:0-13835 GCA_964483465.1 uncultured bacterium | reverse complement strand
GATCTAGGATTTTGGCAAAGTCTATTTTTGAGAAAAGATTTTGCGCCCCTTTTTCAAAAGCTTTTATTTTTTTGATTCAAGGCTTTAAGGGTTTTAATTAGCACATACTTTCTTAAATTTTCTTCGGCGCTAACTAATTCTCCTTTATATCTTCGACCTCTCCTCCATTCTCCTTTAAAGAAGGCTCCGTCGCTATAGCTCATTTTGCCATAGCCGTTTCTATCATTATTTCGGAATTCGCCCTCGTATACACTTCCATCCGAATAGGTTTCTTTGCCGCGGCCCTCTTTTATATCGTTTAGCCATTGTCCTTCGTAAAAGGTCCCATTTTTGTAGATCATTTTACCTTTGCCGTTTATGAAATTTTCATGAAACTCGCCTTCATAGATGTCTCCGTTCGGAAAGATTAATTTGCCAAGGCCTTCTTTTTTATCCTTTTTGCATTCTCCGTCGTATACAAACCCATTTTTAAAAGTCATTTTGCCTTTACCGTTTAATAAATCTTCGTGGAACTCTCCTTCATAAATGTTTCCATTCGGAAAGATAACTTTGCCAAGGCCTTCCTTTTTATTATTTTTCCATTCTCCTTCGTATACAAAGCCATTTTTAAAGGTCATTTTGCCTTTGCCGTTTAAGGAATCTTCGCGGAACTCGCCTTCATAAATGTCCCCATTCGAATAAATTAATTTGCCAAGGCCTTCCTTTTTATTATTTCTCCATTCTCCCTCATAAACTCCGTTTTTTCCGTAGGTTACTTTCCCACGACCCTCTCTTATGCCTTTTACGTAGTGAAACTCATACACAATTCCGTCCGGAAAAGTATCAACCGCAAATCCATTTACGTAATCGTTTTTCCACGTACCGATAATAAAACTTCCCTTTGCGGTTGTTAGTTTTCCTGGGCCATTTTTTTTGCCTTTTTCGAAGGATCCGACGTAAACATCGCCATTTGGATAAGTGAGCTTTCCTTGGCCCTCCCTTACGTTATTTTTCCATTCTCCTTCGTAAACTTTTCCATCGTAGGTATATTTTCCGTAACCGTTTCGAACACCTTTTGAAAATTGACCTTCGTATATGCAATCATTCGATTTAACGTATTTACCATCGCCCTCTTTTGAATTGTCTTTCCAGCCTCCGGCGTAATAGGAGCCATCTTTATAGGTCATAACACCTCGTCCGCAAAACTTTCCTTGAACGAACTGTCCTTCATAGATATCGCCGTTCCAAGCTTTATAGGTTTCAAAAATGGGGGTGACGGCCGAAAAAATTCTTTGGGTTTTTACTTGGTCGGGAGCGTTTAAAGCGGCATAACTATTAAATAAAGACTTTTGAGGCGAATTAGTGGAGTTTTGAATCATAATAAATTATTAAATATTGTTTTTATAATATTATAATTATTATGAATTAATAAAAAAATAAAATATAGTTAGGATTTCTTCCCGATTATCAAATTTTATTTGAAAAATAGCGGGAAGAAGGGGGTTTAACTTGCTCCCATTCAAGTTGCTTCGCTTTCGGATGTAAAAAATGACATGTAAGCACCCACATAACTCCTTCTCCGTATATGAGGGGTTACTGAAAAGACTTTTGGATTGAATGGGCTATTTCAGGAGGATTGCTAACCTCTTTTTGCTTTTTTTCGTCCAATTTCGTATACAGGGTAAATATCAATAACAGTTTCTTCGTAAGGATGAGCTTTTTTAATTTCTTCTAAGACATGTTCCAAGACCGACCGATTGCAGACCGTCTCAATACGTTCTTCAACAACCTCTTCCAAAACATTTTCTTTCCCAAGATAGGGATTGGAGCCCTTATTTGGCATGAAGCGACCGATTCCTTTCACTGAATAGCTACAATAGGAGTAATCTCCAACTTTGCCAGCTCCTGCTCGTCCCATGGCTTCTCTTACCGCATCAGCATGTGTTTCTGGGACGGTGATGACAATCGTCACATAATCTGATTGTTCCAAAGGGCAAGTCTCCTGTTTTATTTCAAAACCATCACATCTTGTAACACTGAAGGCAGCGATGCTCAAAATGACAAGCGTGAGTGGGTTCAATGTGTTGCTAAAAATTTTGTGATTCAAGAGGAAATTTTAGGCAAAGATCTTTTAAATCTGTATTTGATTTTCTTAGTTCAACGGGAAAAGATGCTTTAAAATCTGAGGCAAAGCCTTAAAAGCCTAGGAATAAATAGGCCCTTTTTAAAAGTTTCAATTATAAGGCAGGTCTATTTTTGTGAGCTGATTTTACGTTTTAACGTGTTGATATGGTATTCTAGCATCTCTTCAGGGGTATAATGGTGCCATTGATCGTTGCATTGGCATCCGCTCACTCCAACGGAGCCTCCTTCATCCATTTCGTAATAAAGAGCCATGAAGGGGCCTTCAAAACTCGAGATCGCAAATCCACGACTCCATTTTAACGATTTTAAGGCTGCCTTTACATTGTAGAGCCTTTGCACCTCTTGCTGCAGCCGTTCGAGATCGTTTGCATTAAATTTAGCGTCTCTATTAAGGTAGTTTTTTTCATCCCCTTCCGGCAATACATTTAACTCCGTCCCCTGGATGGAATTTCCATTTGCGTTTTTTTCGCGCGAATGGCGCCAGTGGTAGTTTAAACGTAAACCATGGTAAGCGGCTTTGCTAAGGCACGCGATAGAGGCTAAAGGTCCGATGATGCGAAAAGCTACCGTAAATGTTAAGGCCGCACAAGCACCTCCCGCAAGTGTCCCAATGCTTTTTGAGGTTTCTCGAACATCTGCGATTCTGTCAATTGGATTCATACAGCCTCTTCTAATCTCAAAATAGAAATGAACCTTATTTAAAACAAATAAAATGATCGACATCCATTAAAGGGTATTTGCGTCAGCTTTTACCAAACTCTTTAGTAGTATGGAGAGCGAGTCTCTAAGCGAGTGTGTTGAATAGAGCCGCGATTCTTTGCTTCTCTGCTTATTGCGATCATTTCCTTCGTATTTGCAACTCTCCAAATCGATAATTCGTTTAACGATTCGAAGCTTGAACACGCCTAATTTGTTTATGTGTTATTGCCCTAACCCGATATATGGTTATTGCGAAGAGCGCGAGGAAATTTTTAATGGTGGATGCGACGATTGCAAGGAAGTGTTTAGTACGCGATGATTAATCAAATGATTTAAAGGCGTATCCTAGTCCCAGTCACAACGATTATTAATAAACGCTTTAAATTCATTAAAACTATTACTCAAAAAAATACTGAACACATATTTTTTGAATAATAAGTATCATTTTGTTTAAAACAATAAGATTCAAAGAGGGATAAAGTCATTTAATGTCTTATTCTCTTATGGGGCCGCGAAGAACGAAATAGTCAGTCATACGTGGATTGTCTGCAAGAGGCCATTCTCCATCAGAATAGCTAACTTCTTTAAACAATTTAGACATGTATTCTTTGAGATCAGGTAAGCAATACTGTCTCCAAATATCCATAACAGTCAAATTGCCTCGTTCCATAGGAACAGAAAATTGTCCATTATTGGTATTTATCGATATATCGTCATTAAAATTTGATCCAAAACTTCCGGGTATGGCTTCAATTAATAATTCAGAGTTGGGATTCAATGTAAGTAGTTGTTGTAAATCGTAGTAGGGGTTTTCGCAGCATAATAAAGAAGACCAATCTAGAATGACTTTGCTGAAGATATTCTTTATTTTAGCCATATTAACTTCATTGTTGACATCTAGAATAAGATGAAGGCGTTCGTCGGGTATAGCTTCTCGTGCCATATCTAGCGAAACCCAGGTCCGACCATCTAAGGGAACTGTTTGATTCGCGCCTCTACAAACAAAACAGCCAAGCGATTTGCCTTCTTTTGCAAGAGCTTGAATCTTCTCGATTGTTTGATTGTTGTGATGTTCAATGTTAAACGTTGAATGATTGTCTAAACTAGTAATTTGCATAAATTATGTTAATGAAATAACCCTGAAGGAAGAATCCTTCAGGGTATTATTTTAATTATTATTTCTTCTCACATTTAATTTCAGTCCAGCTGCGAGGACAGATGTCCTTGACAGGGCCATCACCCCATGCCGGTCCAATCCATTTGTTAGGGAAGAAAATTTGTCTTCCTTCACGCTCATTTAAATAAGCGCCCCAAACGGCGAATGTGCCGTTCGAGATGATTTGATGCTTACAAAAACTCATCAGGTACATGTCGTCAGATGCGCTCTTAGTTTTGTCAACAAAGGTCACGTTTTTCAATTTTTTGAAAGTCGGATGCTCTTTGCAATATTTGATGTCATCGGAGAAAACTAGTACTTCAGCGTCATCAGTGCCGAGTTGCGCTAAAGCTTGATCATAGTATTTCCATTCATCAAGTAGGTTGTGGAAGAACAATCTACCAATTTGGTCTGTTTTAAGATAATCCCCGCGACGTACGTGAATCGCGATAGAATTTTCCGCGTTAACTTGAGGATATAGCTCTTTTAAACGAGTCTCAGTTGCCTTTGAAGGTCTAAAGAAATCCAGGATATCTTTTCTATGGTTTTCAAAAGTTAGCTGATTCTGCAAGTGTCCTTCAATCATGAAGCTTCCATGCGAAAGTTCAGCCTCGGTTGGGTTTCTGCCCCAAGCCCAAACTCGTGGAAGAGGTGGTAAAGTAGCGCTATCTTTGATCGGCAAGCGTTTTAATGCTTCCGGTAAACCTTTTTGATGGTCAATACCCTTTTCCTGAACGGCATAAAAATCCATATTATGTTCTTTAGCCATCGCAAAAGCAGAGGCTGCTTGGAACATTTGATTGCCCATACCTTCTTTAAGGCAGACGACTACAGCTTGTTTGCCGTCGATTTTGTATAGATTATCGTAATCAACCACGTTGCTAATTCTAATACCGGTCATTTCAAGATCTTTTTGAAGAGCTTCTACGCGTGCTTTATGCCCGTCAACAATACCTTGTTTTTGCCATTTGTCAGTTACGCACCAATTGAAAAATGCTTCTCCAATTAAATAGTTCAAATCACTATCTCCACGAGCTTGTTGACCCGTGATTATTGAAAGGTTAGGCAATGCAGTGTTAGCTCCAATGATGGCCGCCAAATTATAGGTACTTGGTTTATTTTTATTTGTTACTACAACTCTTCCGGAGGGAGTGAACACCACTGTTTGATCCAAGGGTTTTGGAATGGTTATATTGTGCCCTAATTCTTTAAGGTCTTTTCTGAGAGCTTCAACTCGTTCTTCGTGGCCTTGAATAATTTTGGATTCACTCCAGCCTTGTGATTCCGCCCATTTAAAATAGGAAGGTCCAATCAAATAATTTAGATCGCTTTCGCCGGTAGAGTTAACGCCGGATGATTTAGTAAGATTAGGAAGAGCGGTTTTAGCTCCAATCAAGCTTGCAAGAGTGTTCGTGCCTGGCTGACCTTCTTGTCTCACTTCAACAGTATTATCGCCTTTGAATACAACGACAGGAGTGCGAACGGTAGCTTTTTGAGTAGGCGATTTTACAATAAATTCTATCTTTTCTTGAAAGAGCTTTCTAAGATCTAAATATTGGACATTGGGTCCTGTAAATGTGACACGAGTAGGATCCAATGACATCGATTTTGATAAGTCTTTAACTAAACCGATAACTCGATCAGTAAATGCGCCTTGAATGTCTTTACAATCGGTATCTTGCAGCCACTTAAAAAGATTTTGCCCGAGTAAGCCACTAACATCATCTTCTTTTTTGATTGGTTGCCCTGTGGCTTGGCTTAAGTTATCAAAAGACTTCGTCTTAGAAAATACCTCTGATTCATTCAAATGAGAGGCGAACGGACCCCAAGTTCTATCGTAGGAGTAAGAAACTGTATCGCCTAAGTTAATATTTAACATTGTTGCCTTAATGTTGTTAAAATTATGTTTATGTTATTAATTTTAACTAATGGATGTTAATTTTGTGTAAAGATTTTAAAAAAAATAGTTTAATTTTTTAAGATCAACTAAATTTAAATTCTCATAATAGTTTTACGCAAAAAGAATGAGCAATTTGTTAATAATTTGTAAAGGCAAGATCACTAACAGAATTATCGTTTCTGACAAACAATTTCAGTCCAGTAAGCTGGACAAATGTCTTTAACAGCCCCTTCATTCCAAGCGGGTCCAATCCACTTATTTGGATAGAATATTTGCCTCTCTTTTTGATCATTTAAATAAGCTCCCCACACGGCGAAGGTGCCGTTTGAAATAATTTGATGCTTACAAAAGCTCATTAAATACATGTCATCAGATGCGCTCTTGGTTTTATCGACGAAAGTTACTTTTTTTAAATTTTTGAAAGCTGAATGATCTTTACAATAAGCGATGTCATCAGAGAAAATTAAAACTTCAGCGTCCTCTACGCCAAGAATCTCTAAGGCTTGTTCGTAATATTTCCATTCGTCAAGGAGATTATGATAATACAATCTGCCTAAGTGGTCCAATTTAAGATAATCTCCGCGACGTACATGTATCGCTATAGATTTTTTATGCCCGACTTGAGGGTAAAGTGCTTTTAAACGAGCTTCTGTTTCTTTTGAGGGTCCAAATAGCTCTAAGATATCTTTTCTGTGGTGTTCAAAATGAGGGTAATGTTGTAAGTGTCCCTCAATCATAAAACTACCCCCCGAAAGCTCAGCTTTATCAGGGTTTCTGCCCCATGCTCTTACGCGAGGTATTGGAGGTAGAGAATCTATATCTTTTATCGGGACGCGTTTTAGCACTTCTGGAATACCTTTCTGATGATCAATGCCCTTTTCTTGAACGGCATAGAAAGCCATGTTACGATCTTTGGCCATGGCATAACCGGAAGCGGCTTGAAACATTTGATTGCCCATGCCCGACTTGAGATAGGCGACTACAGCTTGCTGACCCTTGATTTTGTATAAATTTTCGTAATTTACCTCATTACTAATTCTGATTCCCGTTAGTTCAAGATCTTTCTGTAGGGCTTCAACGCGAGCTTTATGACCTTCGATAATCTTGGCAATATTCCACTTCTGTCCCGCCGCCCAATGGAAATAACCCTCTCCTAAAAGATAATTCAAGTCGCTATCACCTTGAGATTGAACGGCAGTAGCTTTAGAAAGATTTGGCAAAGGGGTGTAGGGTCCAATAACTTCTCTCAAGTTGCAATTACTGCTTTTGCTAGTTACCACAACTTTTCCTGAGGGGGTTAAAAAGACAATTTCATCAAGCGGTTTTGGAATCGCAACGTTTACTCCAAGCTGATTAAGATCTTTTCGAAGTGCTTCAACTCTTTCTTCATGACCAAGAATAATTTTAGATTCATTCCAGCCTTGTGTTTTAGCCCATTTGAAATAGGAAGGTCCGATCAAATAATTCAAATCGCTTTCGCCTTTAGAATTGACGCCTGTCGCTTGGGTAAGGTTGGGAAGAGGCGTCTTTTCGCCGATGAGTTTTGCTAGGGTATTTGCAGCAGGCTTCCCTTCTTGTCTGACTTCAACGTGATTATCCCCCTTAAATATTATGACAGTTGAAAAAGCGGCAGATTTTTGAATAGAGAATTTAACTAAAAATTCAATCTTTTCTTGGCAAAGCCTTTTCAAGTTTAAATGCTGTATATTAGGTCCGGTAAATGTGATACGAGGGGTATCGATCGACAGAATTTTAGATAAGTCTTTAACAAATGCGAGCACGCGATTGGTAAATAAGGCTTCTATGTCTTTGCTATCAGAATCTTTTAAACATTTAAAAAGATATTGTCCTAATGCTCTACTAATTTCGTCTTTATTTTTAATGGGATATCCGGTTGCTTGACTTAAGTTATCAAAAGATCTTAACTTGGAAAAAACCTCTGTTTCAGTCATGTGTGAATCGGATGATTCCCACGACGTATCGTAAGAAAATGAAACAGTATCACCCAAATTAATACTTAACATTTTTGCCTTTAAAACAGATAAAGAGTAATTTTAGCTGGTTTATATTAATTTAGTGTTAATTTGTTTATGATTTTTAAATCTAAAATGAAGCGATTAACGCTGTTGGAGGCGTAATTGAAGAGGAGATTATGTTCTAGCGTTCAATAAATGTTGAAGTATTTGCAATAGGTTTTTCTCTCTCGGAAAGCGAAAAATCCATTCGTCGTTTACTTCGACAACCCGGTTCGACCCAAATTACAGACACCATTTCAATATCGCTATCAAAAATGCGTACAATACGCGTTCATCTCCTTCAAGCGGATAAGCTTCGTTACAACAGGCGAGAGCCCCATTTATTCATGGGGGATCGTTTGATTTCATTTCTGAACCTATATAAATGCCTATTTTAGGCAGAAAAACTCTGTGCAGGAAAAGTGTTAAGAGTGTAGCTATAGCGGCAATACCAAATACAATTATCGATGTAGAAAGCTTGTTCATAAGGCTTGGTTTGATCAGCATGACCAATGCCAGTGTTAGCATTAGCATACCCCCAATCAATTTTAATATGCGGCCGTGTTTTTCCTCTATCTTGAAAGCTCTTAGCGAAAAAACCGCGACAAAGAAGATCACAAGTTCATCCAACTGATAGATGAATAAATAGACAAGCAAGAGCATCACAAATTCATTTGGTGTAACATTTTGAGATATAAGCAGATTGCTCCATAAGACAGGGAAGCCGGCAGTACAGGTAAATTCTACTAGAGAAACCCCTGCAGCAAGAATAACCGTGGCCCCGACCATAACCCAAATAGACTCGACTGACTGCATTACATTGCGAATTTTCTTGTAAATGCCTGGCTTTTTATCATCGGAGATGGTGAATGATAATCCTTCTTTATACCAAAGATAGTCTTTAATATTTACAAGAGCAAATATAAGCGCTGTAAGGGCAACTATTGACTGGATCCAAATCAGATAACTTAAAACAGAGAACATTGTAAACAGCCCAACGATAAAAAGAGCGTAGATAAACGCTGTCACAAAGATATAAATAAGCCCTATAATAATAATCTTAGAACGAGATCCGCTATGCAATGTTATAGCGAGCAAGATGGTTAGCACCCAAACCGAACAAGGATTAAAACCATCCACAAAAGATATAATCAAAGTTGATGCAAGTAAGGATTGCTTGCTCAAGTTCACTTTACCAAAAAAGGGGAGTGTGATGATATCTTGATCAGAGTATTGAGTATCTTCCTCCAGCATAGACACTTCGGATCTAGAGGTAAAGGATTGAATAACAATACCTCCTTGATCAATACAGCCTGCCTCTAAACATCTTTTCACCGCCATTTCAATGCGGCGAGATATAATATCGTTAAATCCTTCAAAATGCTGCTCTCCAATGAAGATTGACGGCACAGATCTAGGCACAAACCCGAAATTATCTCCCATAGCATTTAGCAATTTTTGATTCTCAGAAGAATGGTAGACCTCGTACCTCTTCAATTCGACCTGAGGGTAACGCTTGACCAGGTCTTGCAAGAAAAGTTCGCCTTTAGCGCAATGCGGGCACCCATCCCCCCAAAAAAAATATATTTTCACTTTCGTCTTATTTTTATCTAAAGAGACATTCTGATCAGTTGTAAAGGAGATAAAAAAAAATGAACATAGCCCTAATAAAGCAAAAATATAAAAAAAACGTGTAAGTTTCATTAATTGATCCCTATTGAGGCTGGGCAGACATTTTTGTTTAAATAGATAAAAAAAATTTAAACGTCAAGTACGTTTTATATTTCGAAAAATGTGTTTTTGAAAAATGCTATCAATCAACTTGCCCATGAACCATACCATCACAGCTATAAATAAAATGACCCCCCATTCAGTTAAGCTTAAAGACACAGTGCGAAAGATTTTTTGTAAAAATGGCGTATATATGACGAAGAGCTGAAGAACAAGTGAACTTGCCAAAGCCAATATAACAAATGGATTTGAAAATAGGCTCAACTGATATTGAGACCTTACCATCTGAACTCTGACGATTTCTAATACGACCAAAGTGGTTAAAGTCATCGTTTGAGCGAGCTCTCCACTTTCACGCAGACCATAACAGGTTGCAAGAAGAGCCCCTGCAGCAACGATAAAACTGATTAGAAGCAATTGAACTGTAAATCTTAAAGATAAGATGGAATCTGTCATTTTTCTTGGAGGCTTTCCCATTGCTTTCGGACTAACGGGATCGAGTCCTAAAGAAATAGCAGGAAATCCATCTGTGACAAGATTTAACCAAAGGAGTTGGACAGCAGATAAGGAAACAAAAAGATTTCCTGCCGGATCTTTAAAACCTATCAACATGCCTAAAAAAATCACTAATAGTTCTGCTATATTCGAAGACATCAGATAGCTGACAAATTTAATAATATTATCATAAATTCCGCGTCCTTCTTCCACAGCATTCACAATTGAGGCAAAGTTATCATCCAGCATCACCATATCGGACGATTCTTTTGTCACATCAGAACCTGTAATTCCCATAGCTATACCGATATCCGCTTCTTTAATTGCTGGAGCATCATTAACCCCGTCTCCCGTCATCGCAACCACTTCCCCAAGAGATTTCCAAGCTCGAACAATTCTTAATTTATGTAGGGCAGTAGTACGAGCATAAACAGCAATGTCTCGCACGCATTCTTTCAAACGATTGTCATCCATCTCTTCTAAATCTGCACCTGTTACAACCAATGAATTTTCTTTCATTAATTTCAGTTCCTTAGCCACGGCAACAGCTGTTTCTTTATGATCACCTGTAATCATTACAGTGGTAATCCCGGCTTTTTTACAGGTTTCAATTGATTTTTCCACCTCAGATCTTGGTGGATCCATCATGGCAAATAGCCCGACTAGTATCAGCTTTTCCTCTGTTCCTCGACCTGTTATCTGGCCTTCCGGCACTGATCTATAGCCTACGGCTATGACTCTTAAGGCCTGACTTGCTAAATAAGAATCTGCATCTAAAATCCTTTTTTTATACTCATCTGATAAGGGTTTGATTTCTCCATTAAAAAGGATCGATTCGGAGCATGCTAGAATCGCCTCGGTTGCCCCTTTCATAAAGAGCAAGGACCCTTCTGATGTTTGTCTAACAATACTCATTCTTTTACGATCAGAGTCAAAAGGAACTTCTGAGATAAAGGGGTTTGATTCCTCTAAAGATTTTTTAAAAAAACCCGCTTTTCCGGCTACTGTAAGAAGCGCTCCTTCCGTGGGATCGCCAGCAATGTTCCATGCTTTTGAGTCCTCGTGATTTCGATGAAGCTCGGCCCCGTTACACAGAACACAAATTTTAAGTGCCATAAGGAGACCCGGGATATCTCTGGGGTCTATTTTGAAGTGGTTTATTTCAAAATCACCTTCAGGATTATAACCTGTTTCAGTTACATCGACAAAGGTGTTATTAATGAAAATTGAACGCACAGTCATCTCATTTTGGGTAAGAGTCCCCGTTTTATCCGTGCAGATGACTGTTGTACATCCTAAGGTTTCAACAGATGGAAGTCTACGTACTAACGCATTGCGTTTAGCCATTTTATGTACGCCGATGGATAAAGCTATTGTAACTATAGCTGGAAGACCTTCTGGAATAGCTGCAACTGCAAGACTTATCGAAATAAGTAAATTTTCTATTAAGGGAGCTCCCTTTAAATATCCCAAGCCAAAAACAAGAGAAACAATTCCAAGGCAAACCCATACAAGACAAAGCCCTAGTTCTTGCAATTGCTTTTGAAGAGGGGTTTGTTCTTCACTCCCTTGTTGTAAAAGCGAAGCTATTTTGCCAAATTCAGTTTGAATACCTGTTTCTGTGACAATCATGTAACCTTTTCCGCTTACGGCTGCTGTACCAAGAAACCCCATATTTTTCTTGTCACCAACGGAAAGATCATAAGCTTCCAAAGAATCTGCCGTTTTATGAATCGGCATGGATTCACCTGTAAGGGCTGCTTCCTGCGTTGACAACCCGAATGATTGAATGAATCTCCCATCGGCAGGAATTCGATCGCCAGCTTCAATTAAAACAAGATCGCCCGGAACAATTCTTTTTGATGGAAGCGTTTGCAGTTTGCCATCTCGTATGACTTTTGAAGAATGAGTTACCATTTTCCGTAAAGCAGCGAGAGATCTTTCGGCTCTATACTCCTGAAAGAACCCAAGCAGGGCATTGAGAATAACAATCACAATAATGGCTATTGTATCTACCCACTCTCCTAAAACTCCGGCAATAATTGCTGCAACAATCAATACCCAAATAATCACACTTGATAATTGAGACAAAAACAAGTGGAGAGCAGATACTTTTGGTTGTTCAATCAGTTGATTATAGCCATATTCTTGTAATCGTTTTTGGGCTTCACTTTCACTTAATCCTTGATGTGAATCGGTTTTGAAATTGCGAGTAATGTCTTCCTTTGACTGAAGCCACCAATTTTTCACACTGTTGCTTATTTTAAGATTCATTAATTTTGAAATCCCTGGCTATTTACTGCCTGTCTAGTAGGAATAAGTAAAAAAGCTCCGCCATCTTGATTTGAAGCATCGACTATGCAATTCCACGATTTCCTGGAGCAAGATCCTACCAGCGCATATCTTTTCAATTTAGTTGCCATATGCACCTGATGCAGAATTGGACCATACCAAATTTTTATTTTGATTTAGAGCATTAAAGATCAATTAATCTTTATCTGTTAATATTGAGTATATAAACAGCAAGGGATGTGGTTCTTTCGAAATTCCATACCTTTGCAGCTTTCATGATTTGGGAATAGGCTCTCCAAAGGGCCCTTTTGCTCTAACTCTATATCGAATAAAGAAATATTGTTTGATGGAAGCGGAATTAGCTCACATTTTCTTAACGCCTCTTTGCTTTCTTGTCGCTATTGTTGATAGAGGAGTAAGCAGCTTGATAATAATCAGGGACTGGATGTGGTTTTGGCCTATGCATTAACGAGCTATAATTCCACACTTCAGCATAGAGTCAGATATAGTCCCCATCTCTTTCCCAATAATCATCTGGAGCTGGCTCAAATTCAATATCTGAAAAATCTGGAGTGCGATGGATGGGGTATTAACGATAAAACATTGTTTTTCAATGATAACGCCCTCGTATCGCGGGCTAAAATATAAGCTTGAATTGGAGAATGAATCAAGATGATTCATGCTCACAAGTGCTTATAATGAATGGGGCAACCTGGACTTGAACCAGGGACCAACGGGTTATGAGTCCGTGGTTTCTCCATTCATCTCAGCAGTCATTTACTGCTCACACCAGTTCGATAACAAAACTTTGGCTAAAGTTCAACTGGTTATTGTTGGTTTTATTTGAGGAAAATAGGGACACAGTGTGTCATAAATGTGTCATAGACGAAGGAGGAAGATCGACAGTATTGGGCTGATTTGAGGTAGCCTTATCAAGAATGCTGAGAATGGCTTTTTCAGAAACTGGCTTATAGTCCCAAACCTCTACACAAAGATTGAGTTGGGTCAAGGTCAATTTGTTTGGTCTTTTTTCATGAATATGACCATGCAATTGAAAATGGGAAGGAGAAGGATTGGTCGGTATGTGAATGAGTTCGACGTTGTGACGCCCAATTTTGAGAAATGCAGCTTCTAAAACAACAGAAAACCCAATTCGATTCATTCGGGTAGGATTAGCATCATGATTTCCACGAATACATACCTTATTGCCTTTAAGTTGAGCACAAATAGATTGCAAATATTCAACATGTCCCAAGCCAAAATCGCCAAGAAAAAAAACTTGATCATCATCACCAACGCATTTGTTCCAGTTTTCAATAAGAGCGCGATCCATTTCTTCAACACTTGTAAATGGCCGACCTGCATATTTTATGATATTGGCATGGGAAAAGTGTGTGTCGGCAATAAACCATTTTTTCATTAA
>CAZABG010000067.1:0-14020 GCA_964483465.1 uncultured bacterium | reverse complement strand
AGATAGCACTCGTCAGAAAAAGAATATGAGAAATTCGAAATTATCCTGCCGGCGCGTTTAGCGCCGATCCTGCCGCCCCGTAGGGGCGATCCTGCCACCGCAATGCAGTTTCCTGCATTGCGGTGATCCTGTAAAATGTTCTAAAGATGTCTAAAAAGACCCAACCTTTAAAAGCACAGGATCATGTGTTGTTCTGATCCTGTAAAATATTCTTATGACGTTTTGATTTTGCTAAAGTCGATGAGTTCGCCGAACATCGCAAAGATGTCTTTCAATAAAGAAAGACGATTTGAACGAACGTCAGGATTCTCATCCAGAATTTTAACTTCGCTAAACAACGTATCAAGCGGCTTTTGCAAGAGAGCAATCTGCTCATATGCCGCAGGATAATTTTGCTTTTTGATCGCTTCGCTAAATGGAGTCTTTAAAGAGGTTAACTTTTCATATAAATCTTTTTCAGACTTCTCTTTCAGGTGCGAAGGGTTGAAGCCGTTAATTTTTTGGCCCTCAAGCTGTCCGCGAGCACGTTTAAATACTTCTGCTAGCATCTTGAATTCAGAACGGGTTTTCCTAAATTCATGAAGCGCTTTCACACGAAGATAAGTGTCGTAGATATCTTCGACGTTCGTGCTCAAAGAAGCTTCGATTTCATCTTTTTCAAAACCGTAATCTAAGAATACCGTTTTGATCCTTTGAGTGATGAATTGCAGCGCTTCAGGATCGGATACAAACTCTTTTAACGGAAGAGATAGTTTGTTTTCGATAAGGATGCGGATGATTCCGAGAACCTGTCTTCTAAGCGCATAAGGGTCGCTTGAAGAAGTTGGCTTAAGGCCTACGCGGTAGCAGCTGTTCAGGTTGTCGAATTTCTCCGCCAAACTTAAGAGGATCCCTGTAGGGGATTTTGGAAGGGGAGAGTTCTCTCCTTTCGGCATCCAGTGCTCTTCAATCGCAAGGGCAACTTCCGGATCAAGGTTTGCTTTTTGAGCGTAGTATTTACCCATCGTTCCTTGTAGTTCAGGGAACTCGTAGACCATATGAGAAGCAAGGTCTGCTTTTGAATAGATAGCTGCTTTACCGACTTGATTTGGTGTTGAAATGCCGAGCTCTTTTTGAAGCCTTAGCGCGGTATTTTCTAAGCGCTCCACTTTGTCATAAACAGAGCCGAGCTCTTTTTGGAAGATGACCATTTTCAGTTTATTATTAAAATCTTCGAGCTTGATTTTCAAGTCCTGATTGTAAAGGAAAACCCCGTCTTTGAGCCTTGCTGAGAGAACCTTTTGGTTTCCGCGGCGCACTTCATCGGTCGGGTTGTTGTTCGCCGTAATGACAAAACGGTTTTTAAGCGAGCCGTCTTTATTTTCGAGGGGAAAGTACTTTTGGTGCTCCACCATTTCCATGATCGGCACTTCTTTGGGTACTTTTAGGAACTCGAGGTCGAAGTCAGCGACGGTTAGCATGGGCCATTCGGTCAGGTGCAGGACTTGCGCGAGCACTTTATCTTGATAAACGGCGTTAGCGTTTTCTTTTGTTTCAATCTCTTTTAGCTGTTTTTGGATTGAGGCTTTACGCTCTTCTTGATCAGCAAGCACATTCAAGCCTCTAAGCGTTTCGAGATAGTCTTTTGCATTTTTAAGGTCGCGCTTAACATTGTTAAGTTGGCGATGGCCTTGTGTCGTGCGATTCGCCGTAAGATCTCCGATATGGAAAGGAACGACGTTATCGTTAAGAAGCGAAACAATCCAGCGAAGAGGGCGTGCGTAGGCGATATCAAGATCTGACCAGCGCATCTTTTTCGGAAAGTCGATATTAAGAATAAGCTTCGCCAAGTTGTTTTGAAGAATTTGAGCGGTCTTTTCTGACGGCTTCTCAATTTCAACCGCAATATGTTCCTTATCTTTTACTTTAATCGTTTTAAGGCCCGTAATTTTGTTGAGTTGATCGCGTGTTACCGATTTAAACCCGTTTGCTTCGAGATAACCGCGGCCTTGATCCGTTAGATTTCCCGCAGCATCAAAGGCGGCGTCTACTTGAGGTCCCCGTTTTTCGATTTTTTCGGCTGCCCGTTCCATGTCGAGGCCTTCCACAAGAACCGCAAGACGGCGTGGAGCGCCATAGGCTTTAAGCGATTTATAGGACAGCTTGTTATCGTCAAGCAGCGCCTTCATCCCTTTTTCAAGATTAGCGATACCGATAGGGACAAAAAGGGCAGGCAGTTCTTCAGAGCCAATCTCAAGAAGGAAATCGCCTGTTTTACTTTTATCATCCACGAGGGGAGGAAGAGGTTCTTCTTTGCGAGCAATTTTATTTTTGAGCAAGGGGAAGCCCATCTCTTCTCGGCGTTTGATGTATCCTTCCGCCACTTTGCGGGCGAGATCACGGATGCGGCCGATGTAGCCTGTGCGCTCGGTTACAGAAATGGCTCCGCGCGCATCAAGCATATTGAAGGCATGCGAGGCTTTCATTACAAAGTCGTAAGCAGGAATAGGGAGGTTTTTATTTAAAAGCGCGTTCGCTTCCTTCTCAAAGTCATTAAAATGGCGGCGCCACATTTCGACATTGGCTTCTTCGAAGTTGTAATGGCTGAATTCAACTTCGTTCTCAAAATAGATATCACCGTAAGTTAACGTGTCGCTATATTTAAGCTCAGGAAACCCTTCTTTCTTTTGAAGATAGGTTGCAAGGCGCTCAAGGCCGTATGTGAGCTCTCCTGTGACCGGTTTTAATTCTTGTCCTCCGCAGCTTTGGAAATAGGTGAACTGAAGAACTTCCATTCCGTCCATCCATACTTCCCATCCAAGACCCCACGCCCCAAGCGTTGGAGATTCCCAGTCGTCATGCACAAAACGAATATCATGTTCGTTAAGATTGAAACCGATAGCTTCAAGCGATTGCAGGCAGAGATCTTGTACGTTGAGCGGGGAGGGCTTCAGCATAACCTGGTATTGGAAATAGTGCTGATAGCGTACAGGGTTTAAGCCGTAGCGGCCGTCGGCTGGCCGTCTTGAGGGTTCGATGTAAGCAGCTGTATAAGGCTCAGGTCCCAAGCAGCGTAAAAAGGTTGCCGGATTAAAGGTACCCGCACCTACCTCAAGGTCGTACCCTTGATGGATAGCGCAGCCTTGTTTTTCCCAAAACTCGGTCAATTTTTGCAGCATTTGTTGGAAGTTCATAGATCCTCTAATCAGTATGGGACAATAAAATAGCAGAAATTCGATTTAGAATAGAAATCTAATCCATTGCTCTTATAGTATGGCTTTTAAGATGAAAAGCCGGGAAGAAAGCGTCCATTTCTCAAAGCTTATCCCTGAATATGAGCCGTTAAGGGAAAGCGACTATCCAAAAGTATCTATAATCGTCCCTACACAGAATTCGGCCACCCTGATTCCCGATACTTTAGAAAGCCTCCTTAGCCAGGATTACGTCGATTTTGAGGTAATCATCATAGATGCCTCTTCGACCGATAGAACGCTTGAAGTCATCAGAAGCCTTAAAGACCCGCGCGTCCGAATTTATTCCGTTTCAACCTATTCCCGTTATGAAATGTTAAATAAAGGTATCACGCATGCCTATGGAGCCTATTTGAACTTTCTTTTCCCGGGAGACTTTTATATCCATAAATTGGTTTTAAAAGATGCTTTACGATTATCGGCAGCAGATCCCAAGCCTTACCTTATATATGGGGGAACTATGCTAAGGGATGGCAAGTCCGAAACAAAGATTCTTTTTCGCGAACTTACGCTTGATCTTTTGAAATCCGGAAGGCAGCCGACATCTTTGCAGTCTTGCTGGTTCAGGTGCGAAACTTTTAGGGAAATTGGAAAATTTAATACAGACCTTGAGCAAAGAGGGGGCTTTGATCTTCTTTGCCGGTTTATGCTTAATGGAAACCTCGCTTTTAAATCGACTTCCAGGGTGGTGACGGACTATGATTTAAGAGCTGTTACCCGTAAGATGGTTGTTAAGCATTTCTTTGAAACCATGTCAATTATAAACAAATATTTTGGCTTTTCTTACGTCTTAAAATGGCTTTTTAATCAAAATGACAGCGCTAGATACCTGCAGCTTTGGTGGAGATCGATGCGGGTCGCTCTCTTTGGCAAAACTTGAAAAGTCATATCAATCTATTTATAATAGGTTTATAATAGTCTAATCATAAATAATTTTTGGTCATGAAACCCTTTTGCGATCTATCACTTGAAGAGCTTAAAAACTGGCTTACCGATAAAGGTTATAAGCCTTTCCATGCCAAACAAATATTTGAATGGGTTTATACAAAATCGGTAACCGATTTTGCTGAAATGACCAATCTTTCCGCGAAGCTTAGGGAAGAGCTCAAAGAGTCTTTTAATTTGCTAACTTTAGAAAAAGTGGCAAATCAGGATTCAAAAGATGGCGAAACGTATAAATTTTTATTTAAAATGACCGATGGATCGCTGATTGAATCGGTCCTTATATGTTCCGGAACACGTAGAACCGTATGTGTTTCCTCTCAAGTCGGCTGCCCTGCAAAATGCGCTTTTTGCGCCTCTGGCAAACAAGGATTTTTCCGCAATCTTTCTCAAAATGAAATCCTAGAGCAAATTCTTATTATCAACCACTGGCTCAAAAGTAAAGGCGAGCGGGTTTGCCATATCGTTTATATGGGAATGGGCGAGCCTATGCGCAATTATGATGCTGTCGTAGGCTCTATTCGCGCTCTCTCCGATCCTGATAAATTCAATATGTCAGAGAGACGTATTACGGTTTCCACAGTTGGCGTTGTAGAAGGCATTCGCGCGCTTGCGCAAGAAGGCTTGAAGTGCAACCTCGTTTTATCGCTGCATGCTCCAAACCAGCATATTCGCAAAAAAATCATTCCTTACGCAAGAAAGTACCCTTTGGAAGAAGTCATGTCCGCGATGGACTATTACGCTGAATCGACGAAGCGCGATATCACGTACGAATATACCTTAATCGCCGGCATAAACGACCATCCCGATCATGCCTATGAACTGGCTCAGCTCCTAAAAGGGCGTCAGTGCACCGTTAACTTAATCCCGTACAATCCGGTTCCCGGAGTTCATCTAAGACGTCCTGACAAAGATGCCATAAAAGCATTCCGCGCAGTCCTATTTGGCTGCAAAATCAACAATACCTGCCGTTATACAAAAGGCGATGATATCGCTGCCGCCTGCGGCCAGCTAAGCCTTCACGAGAAAAATAAGCTGAAAGTCGTCGAATAGGCGCAGTTGTTTTCAAAAAGAATAGCTCATAAATATTTGCATTAAAGATCCTTTACGTGGCAACCTTTTGCCTTACTTGGAGGGATACGTGACTGCAGTTAATTACACTACTGAAAGCGGCACGGACTGTCGCTATTCATCCTTCTGCCTTCCGCCTTCATCCTTCAATTAGTAATCTTTTTTGTATGGCGGAGTGTTGTCTCCGAATACTTTCTTCTCCGTTTGAGAAAATACTAAAGGTATTGATTTGGTATCAGGTACTTTCCATTCTGTGTAAGCTAAGCACTTGTTAGCGATAAATTCTTCGCAACCCGGATTTAGTTCACGAGAGTCAGCCGACTCATACTTAGAATATTCTTGTTCAGACAATCTTTCTTTAACAATGGGGATTGGAGTGTTAGTTGTGTAGATATGCACTTTGTAGTTTTCTTGCTCCGATTCGCTGTTTTTATGAACATTTAATCGTTCTAACGCGACGCTTGAGATGAAAGGCACGACAATATGGATGGTTACTTTACTTTTGCCGAAGGTGTTTAATGCTTCTCTTCTGATATTTTTAATTAAGCCGTTCAACTGGACACCCGAGTAGGAGCAATCATCAAATACGACAATATGGTTTTCTTTTGAAAGCGGTCCTTGGGAAGAAGAGGAGCCTATTGTGTCGATACTTGGAACGAATGATCCTGTTGGGGTTTTATTTAACATCGGAATGGCAAGTTCGGCTACCCACTTTTGGCTTTTTTTGGGCGCAAATCCGACTTGGTAATCAAATCCATTTAGCTTTTCTGATAATTTGCTTGTACATGCATTTAATCCATTTAAAAGCTTTTCAAAGCTAATGTACTCCATAGAATCAAGAAGAAGGTTTGCGATGCTTCTTTGCCCTCCTTTCTTTAAATTGGCAAGGAGATCCCTTTTCGCTTCAGGATCAACTAGGTTGCTTTTTTCGATTCGAGGAGGATTTAGGTTTAGATCAATTTTACGTTTGTTAATTTCGTCTTGCAAAAGAGAAACGTCAGCCGATTTTTCATGCGTAACCGGATTTAAAGTATGAATTTTCAGGCGGGATTTATACTTTGTACGAGATACGGCCCTTCCTAAAATGGCTTCCTTGATCAAGTTCCACCATTTAGGATCGAAAATCGCTTTTCCTCGGGTATTAAGTGCATTTGTCCATGCGTCTTTAATCTTTTCGACACGAGAACAAGAAGAATAATAATTTTTGTAACAGGCAAAACGCCCGTCAATTTGTTTTGTGTAATGGGTAGAAACTTGTGTCATAGGCCTATAATTATAGCATATTTTTCATAAAGATTAGATTAAGATTGTTGCACAAAGATGAAGTTTCGTGGCAACCTTTTGCCTTACTTGGAGGGATACGTGGCAGCAGTTAATTACACTACATTATGTCTAAACATTGGCGATCAACCTGGCGCAAGAGTTGATTATTTCGCAAAAGTAAATCAAATTTCAGAGAAAATCGTTAAAAGCAAAGTCGCCATCGTCAGTGCGATTGCAAGCGAAAAATGTGGAGCGATATTTAAAAGGATTTCGGAGGGAAAAGAATTTGTTCACATTAGTTTAAACTCCCTTTTGTCCCATCATTTAATCATCGAGCACTGCCTTAATGACCAGCTCCCTTTTACGTTTAATACAAGCTCTTTAATGGAACATACGTCCACCCTTTTTAAAGCGTTGAAAGAAAATGGCTATTTCATAAAAGCTGTTTACCTATCTACAGAAGAGTCCGGTATTGCAAAGAGTTTTATCGATAATTGCTTTCCTTTTGTCGACGAAGTTTCATTTTACCATGAGAATGAAGAGGAGACGCCTAAACTAGGATATAGGTGGATTCGTCACAACGAAACGCGAGGATCGGGCCAAATGCATCACGTCTCTACTTATAACAAAATCAAAGAAACATTCGATGCTTCGTTAAAAAGGGATGGAAGCGTACGCTCTTGGGAATCGATCTTTCAAGCCTATCCCCATTCGATCGAATTTATAACGGGCGCCGGCCTTCCTTGAAAAAGAGAGGAAAATACTCTATAGTAAGTCCATGTTCGACATAAACAAGCTTAATCTTCCTTTATTACCTGGCGTCTACATTATGAAAGGCAAAGGGGGCGAGGTGCTTTATGTCGGAAAAGCCATTAATTTGAAGGCGAGAGTTCGCCAGTATTTCATTAAAGGGGGAGATGGCAGAGCCATCATTCCCTATCTTGTTAAAGCGGTAGAAGAGATTGAAACCATTGTTGTTTCGTCTGAAAAAGAGGCGCTTCTTTTAGAAAATACGCTCATCAAAAAACATAAGCCTCGTTATAACGCCTTACTGAAAGACGATAAAAACTATATCGCTTTAAAACTAACCGTTAAAAGTCCATGGCCTAAAATCGAAGTCGTAAGATTAAAGGGTAAAGAAAAAAACGATGCGATGTATTTCGGACCCTATACAAGCGGCTATGCGGCGCGGCAAACGCTTGATTTGCTTGAAAGGGTGTTTCCGTTAAGGCAGTGCTCCGATCAAGAATTTTTGCGAAGAACAAGGCCGTGCATTTTATTCGATATGAAAAAATGTCTTGCGCCGTGCGTCGGGCTTTGTTCGGCAGAGGAATACGGAAAACTCGTCGATAACGTCATACGCTTTTTGAGAGGGCATAGTAAAGACGCATTGAAAACCCTGCAATCCGAAATGGAGCGCGCAAGCGATAATCTTGAATTTGAGCGCGCGCAAGCTATTTTGATTACCATGCGCCAGATCGAAAAAACGCTCGAAGCCCAAAAGGTCGTTCGACCCATGGGCGGGGATTTTGACGCGCTTGCCATCTATCGTCAAGGCGATGAAGTTATCCTTTATGATTTAAATGTGCGCGAAGGAAAACTTGTCGGCGGCCATTCGCATAACTATAGCAAAATCGTCGAAGATGATGACGAGCTGCTTACCCGTTTTATCGTTGAATACTATCAGGAGCGGGATGAGCGGATCAAAGAAATCTACGTGCCGATTGAGCTCGAAGGCAAAGAGGCGGTTGAAGAGATTGTTGGCATTTCAGTCATTCGCCCGCAGAAAGGGGATAAGAAAGCCTTTGTCGATATGGCTTTAGTAAACGCGGAACAGTCTTTTAAAAAGCTTAAGGATCAGGCGGCGATACTTGAAAAAGCCTTGATCGAACTGCAAGAGCGGCTGCACCTTACCCATTATCCTGAAATCATCGAATGCATTGATAACTCCAATTTAAGCGGATCTGAGCCTGTATCTGCATTAATCGCGTTTGCTGATGGCGTCAGATGTCCTTCGCGCTACCGCAAGTTTAAAATTAAAGAAGCGGATCTCTCCGATGATTACGGAATGATGAAGGAAGTTTTGGCGCGCCGTTATAGAAAAGCTAAAGAAGAGAATAATCTTCCTCACCTGCTTATCATTGACGGGGGGAAAGGGCATCTCAATATAGCTTTGCAAGTTCTTCGGGAACTTGATATCGCTACAATCGATGTTATCGGGGTTGCAAAAGAAGATGGCCGCCACGATCGCGGCATTACCCAAGAGCAGGTGTTTATTCCGAATGTTAAAGATCCGATCTTGTTCAAACACCATTCGCCCGCGTTAATGCTGCTGCAAAAAATTCGTGACGAAGCCCATCGTTCGGCGATCGGCTTTCAGAAAAAACGGCGCTCGAAAGCGATCATCAAATCCCTTCTTGATGATATCCACGGCATCGGTCCTGCTAAAAGAAAATTGTTGCTAACGCACTTCGGCAGCGTTGAAAAAGTGAGCCAGGCAACGAAAGAGCAGCTTGAGGAAATCGTGTCTGCAAGAGACGCGGATACGATCATTAAGTTCTTCTCGCATACAATTTAATCACCCGTGCCCGATTGTTGCTTAATCCGTGCCCGTGCCCGTGTGCGTGCCCGATTGTTGCTTAATCTGTGCCCGTGCCCTCTTCTTATATTGCGCTCGATTTAAAGTGTTACCCGTTTGGTTAGGTTTAAAGTAACCTATTTGAATGTTAAACTTTATGTGAGTGTAAAACTCAGGCACGGGCACGCACACGGGCACGGATTAAAAGCCGGGGCACGAGAACAAGAATTCCATAACACTATTCGTCTTTACAAAATGGACTTGTTTCGCTATATTCTCTCCCGATCGGGATATTAGCTCAGTTGGTTAGAGCGCCACCTTGACATGGTGGAGGTCAGCTGTTCGAGCCAGCTATATCCCAATGAACGGATACGCCGCCCACCTTTTAGCACTTGCGATTGACCAACTCTTTCCGAGCTGCGTTCGAGAAGGGGGCGTGCTTACCGATTCCACCTTTTTTTATTCCTTTCAACATTCAGGCCCCATTCCCCCCGATTTTTTGCCCTATATCGAAGAAAGGATACGAGGCTTTTTAAAAGAAAAGCCCTCTTATCGCGTCCAGTCTATGGTTCCTTCCAATGCCGCCGATTTATTTGATTCGGAAGGGCAGCCTGTTCTGGCGGAACGATGCCTTGAGGAAGAAGGGGAGGTCGAAGTCGCGAAAATTGGCGATATTTATGACTTAGGGGGCGGCGAGCCGTCTAACTTTTATTTTAAATTGCTGAGCTTAACCCAAGAGGGCGGCCTCTATCAGGTCGAAGGGATTGCGCTTGCGGATGAGAAAGCTTTAAAGGGCTTTGTAAAGGCATGGAAAGCTTTTAAAAAAATTGATTTGTCAAAACATGTTATTATTAAGGACGAGTCGATCTTCTTTTTGCCTAAGGGAATGGCCTTTAAGGAAGAGATCCTCTGCTTAATACCTTTCGAAGATGAGGCTTTGCCGGTAGAAGGCGATATGGCGCCCTATGAGGTTTTGAAGGAGTTAAGGCCGAGAAAATGGCCCCTGATTCTGCAAAACCGATTTGAAAGCTGGCTTGTTTACCCTGTAAAGGAATTTGAGCAAGCATGCAGATCCTCCTTGCAAAGGATTGATAAAACCGTTAATATTTTGTCCTTTGAGACCCAGGTGACTTTATGCGGTCTTCGCCCGCTAAACGATGTGAGCGAATGGGTTAAAGAGTGTTGGCTTTTGGCAGCTAAGACCCTGGAAACAGGGCTAAAAGAGTTAAATCTTCCTTACGAAATCGAAAAAGGAAAGAGAGCTCTTGGACCGAAGGTAAAAATCACCCTCTTCGATAAGCTAGGAAACCGATTTGAGGGGCCCTGGCTTGAGATTGACTGCATAACGTCCGAAAAGATAAGTCGTGAAATCAATGCGCCGATAAAAGGGGGTAACCTCGATGGGTGCGTGTTGATGAAGCGAAACCTTATTCCTGATTTTGATCAGCTGACTCTCAAATTATTAGAAAAGAAGCTTTTACTAGAGGAGCTAGTTTGAGAGTCAACAAAGAAATTCGGGCGCCTCGGGTGCGTGTAATTGGCGCAAACGGAGAGCAAGTGGGAATTATCGCTCTTTATGAAGCGCTTCGCTTAGCTGAGGATGCGGAACTCGATCTTGTAGAGGTCGTATCTAACTCGAATCCTCCTGTTTGCAAGGTTATGAACTTCGGTAAATTCCGATATGATCAAACCAAACGGGAAAAAGAAAACAAGAAGACCCAACACCAGATAAAGGTGAAAGAGGTCAAAATTAAGCCTAATATTGGTACCCACGATTTAGAAACCAAATATAGGCACGCAAGACAATTTATTGAGGAAGGGGATAAGGTTAAATTAACCTGCACTTTCCGAGGCCGGGAGATGATGCATCCCGAGTTTGGCGAAAAACTAGTTAGGGAAATGCTTGATAAACTAAGCGATATCGCTCAAGCAGAAGCTCCACCCAAATTGATGGGCAAAATGCTAACAGTTGTACTTGCGCCAAGTACAAAGAAAAAGATTGCGAAACCTCAAGGAACATAGAGGATTTAGTACTGTGACTAAGATGAAAACAAAAAAAGCGGTCTCGAAGAAGTTCAAGTTGACCGCAACCGGGAAACTCAAGTTTAGCCGTCCCGGAAGACGCCACAAACTGACACATAAAACCGGTAAACGGAAGCGTCAGTTAGGTAATGCTGCAGTTCTTAGCGAAACAAAAGTTAAGACCTACAAAAAAATGATGTGCGTAGAGTAAAAAATTTTAAATTTGGAGATTAGCTATGGTTAGAGTAACTAACGCAGTAGCATCCCATCGTCGTAAAAAAAGACTATTTAAACTGGCGAAAGGGTTCGTAGGGGATCGTAAGAACCACCTCCGTTTGACCAGCGATGCCGTTTTGAGAGCGCTGGCATATAACTACCGCCACCGTAAACTTAAGAAACGTGAGTTCAAGAGTCTTTGGATCGTTCGGATTTCCGCTGCGGCGAAAATCCATGGGTTGTCCTACAGTAAATTAATTCACGGCTTAGTGAAAGCGAAGTGTGAATTAAACCGTAAAATGCTTGCAGATTTGGCTACGACCGATCCAAGCGCATTCGGTCTTGTCGTAGAAAAAGCTAAAGCCGCTTTAGTATAAAAAAGCGAGCTTTGTAGATTTCAGGCGCGAAGGCATTCTTCGCGCCTTTTTTTTTGCAAAAATAAATGTTCTAATTTGATAGAATCTGCCTATATGAAACCTATCCACGATCTGTTGCACGCCTTTCAAACTGAGCTTGGCTCTGTTAAATCGACAAAAGAACTCGAAGACTTAAGGGTAAAATATTTAGGGAAAAAAGGGCCTGTTCAGGACCTGATGAAAAACCTAAAGGATTTAACGCCTGAAGAGCGTCCTGCTTTCGGCCAGGCCGTAAATGATTTGAAAACGACTATTTCTACAACTCTAGAGGAGTTAACGCATCGCCTGATCCTGGAAGAAGAAAAGGTGCAGCTTGAAAAAGAGCGCATTGATATTACCGAACCTGGGCGAAAAGGCTATATTGGCTCAAAGCACATTTTGACTGCTTTTATGGATGAAATTTTGGAAGTCATGATCAGTATGGGCTTCTCGGTGCAATATGGGCCTGATATTGAAACGGACTACTATAACTTTGAAGCGCTAAATTTCGCAAAAGATCACCCAGCGCGTGATATGCAAGATACCTTTTATGTGGGTCCCGATCTTTTGCTAAAGACGCACACTTCTAACGTGCAGATGCGCGTGATGGAAACCGAAAGGCCACCTATACGCATCGCCTCTCCCGGAAGAGCTTTCCGGAATGAAACGATTACGGCTCGTTCCCATGTTTTCTTTCATCAGGTAGAGGCGCTTTACATCGACAAAAACGTCAGCTTTAAAGATCTTCTTTCTACTCTTGAGGAATTTTTCTTAAAGTTATTCCACAAAAAGATGGAAGTCAGGTTTCGTCCAAGCTATTTTCCTTTCGTAGAGCCGGGTATGGAAGCTGATGTTAAGTGCATTATTTGCGAAGGCAAGGGATGCAACATCTGCAAGTATTCAGGCTGGCTTGAAGTTCTTGGCGCAGGCATGGTCCATCCGAACGTCCTGAAAGCGGGCGGCATCGATCCTGAAATATATTCCGGATATGCCTGGGGTATGGGCCTTGAACGCCTTGTCATGATTAAGCACGGCATCACCGACATTCGGCTCTTCACAGAGAACAACCTTAAATTTTTGAGGCAGTTTGTCTCGGTCTAGCTTTGTTGTGAGTGCAAAAGAATCGGGAGAAAAGGTGCTTTCATTCTTGCATCGACACCTCCCCGATAATTCTCTTAATAGCCTGAAAAAAGCGATCGATAATGGCAAGGTGCGAATTAATGGTAAGACAGAGAAATTTCACTCAAGTCCGGTTGGAACAAAAGATACCGTTGAAATTGAACTTGTCAGCGCGGCTCCCAAAAAAACAGACGTTCTTTTTGAAGATGAACATTTTTTAATTGTGAATAAGCCTGCCGGCATTGCTTGCGAATCAATCAAGTTGGGCGACCTTTGTCATCGGCTAGATAAAGAAACATCCGGTTGCCTTTTAATAGCCAAAACAAAAGACGCGCTTATTGCGGGAGAAGCTCTCTTTAAGAAAAAGGAAATTACTAAAACTTATTTAGCCGTAGTGGAAGGTGTTCCTGCGAAAGAGTATGGGACGATCTCAAAACCGCTTGCTAAAAAGGGAAGCCTTAAAGGGCAAACGGTTTGGGGCGTTGATGAAAATGGACTTTCCGCAATAACCGCCTGGAAAAAATTAAAGTCGAAAGGGAAAATTTCTCTTTTAGAATGCGAACCTAAAACAGGCCGTACGCATCAGATACGTATTCATTTAGCCTCTATCGGGCATCCGATTCTGGGCGATCATACTTATCATAAGACGCAATCCTTTTCTAAAAGCTCTCCGCGAATATTATTGCATGCCTACCGCCTCACATTCACTCATCCCTTTACCGGAAAAGAGGTCCTGGTCGCATCGCCCATACCCAAAGAGATTGAAGAGCCATTCCTATGAAAATACTAATCATCAAAACTTCCGCTATAGGCGATATTCTTCAAGCTTTTTTTGTACTTGAATCTATTAAAAAACAGTTTCCAAATGCTCAGATCGATTGGGTTGTAGAAGCTCCTTTTCGAGATATTGTCGATGCGCATCCTTTAATCGATCAAACGATCGCGATTGAGTCAAAAAAATGGAGAAAATTTAAGTCGTTTGATTCGCTGAAAGAGGCTATAAAGAAGATTAGAAGCACCCGCTACGACTATGTTATCGATCTTCAAGGGAATATTAAATCGGGTCTCGTCTCCCTTTTTGCAAAGGGTTTGAAGGGCGGATATGGAAGGAAAACAGCGCCTGAGAAAGTGAATGCCTTCTTTACAAACAAGCATATTGATCCAAAACCTCATCAAAACCAGCG
>CAZABG010000066.1:0-14045 GCA_964483465.1 uncultured bacterium | reverse complement strand
ACCTGATAGAGTGGAGACATGGCGTCAAAAATTCGGCTGCTTGATGATTTAACCATCAACAAAATTGCCGCCGGTGAAGTGATTGAAAATCCCGCATCGGTGGTAAAAGAACTCCTTGAAAACTCTCTTGATGCTGGAAGCACTGAAATTTCTATTGAAGTTATGAATGGGGGGCGCACCCTCATACGCATTTC
The DNA here is from genome assembly GCA_964483465.1 of uncultured bacterium. GTDB lineage: Bacteria > Chlamydiota > Chlamydiia > Chlamydiales > Parachlamydiaceae > CAZABG01. The sequence continues at coordinate 13,851 of CAZABG010000066.1, read as the reverse complement.
CGATAATGGATCAGGCATGGGAAAAGATGACGCGCTCCTTTCTTTAGAAAGACACGCCACCTCGAAAATTAAATCGATTGATGATTTCAACCATTTAAATACCCTTGGATTTAGAGGAGAAGCCATTCCCTCAATCGCATCCATTTCTAAATATAGCTGCTTAACCTCAGATGGAAATGAGACCACCCTTATTAAAGTTTTAGGGGGAAAACTTAACGCGTGCGATCCTGCCGCTCGTGAAAAAGGGACAACAACAGAGGTTAAAGATCTTTTTTTTAACGTTCCCGTTCGAAGAAAATTTCAACGCTCTCCTCATTTTGATGAACAAGAAATCCTCCGTATGGTTTCGCTTCATGCGATCGCACGGCCAGACATTAAGTTCCAACTGATTATCAACCAAAAGCCCGCTCTTTTAACGCATTCCGACAACCTTTTTGAAAGAATTGGAGAGGTATTTGGAAACGAATATCAAAAAGAACTAATCCCGATCGAAAAAGAGGGCGTTTATGGATTTATTACGAAGCCTTTTTATCATAAATCGAATAAAGCCCAGCAAAACTTGTTTTTAAATCGCAGGCCGGTTCAATCCCCGTTTATTTCCTTTTCGATGAAAGAAGCCTACTCCACCCATATTCCCGCAAACCGCTATCCTGGCTATGTTCTTTTCATCGATTCGGATCCTTCCGATGTGGATGTCAATGTCCATCCTCAAAAAAGAGAAGTACGGCTAAGGCAGGAAAGCGATTTAAAGCGGCTCATCTTTTTAGCCGTCCAAGAAGCGCTTGCAAAACGAAATACTCCGGCAAATTTTAAGGAAGTCGTTCAAGAGACTATGCCGTGGGATTATTCCTGGAATAAATATGAACCCGCTCCTATTGCCCCAAAGAAAGAAGAATATAAACTTGAGCTCCCTCTAAAGCCTTTGCCCCAGCTCCTTACAACCATTAAGGGATATGTCGTTATAGAGGGTTTGAACCAAGAAGGAATTTCTCTTCTTGATCAATCTCGAGCCCACTCGCGCGTTTTATTTGAAAAGCTTGAAAAGAAAGGCTCGCCTGATTGGGAAAGAGAAACACTTCTCATTCCACTGCTTTTAGAATTTAATCCGGTAGATGCCCTGAAAGTAAAAGAACGGATCGAAGATTTAAAATCGGTTGGGATTGAATTAAGGGAATTCGCTCCGCGCACGTTTGCTTGCGATAGCTTTGCGACGCATTATAAGCCAAATGAAATTGAGACTTTCATCCGAGAATTCATCGAAGAGGAAAAGGGAGATGACTATTTATTAAGACTCGCTGAAAAAGCGAGCCGTCATTCCACCTCCTCCGATATCACTTTAACACGGGAAATGGGGCATAAGCTTTTAACCGATTTGATGAATTGTAAAAATAGCCAAGAAGCGCCAAATGGGAAACCTATTTATATTCATCTAAATAAAGATAATTTAACCAAGCTTTCAAAATGAATCCTATTCACGAATTACAGAAACATAGAAGCATCCCTTTATACATCGAAGAATCGCGCGATTTAAACTATCTTTTCCCTATTTCCGTAACCGCAGGCCAAGCCTTTATTTATCCCGACCGCGTCGAGCTCTATTTAGATGGAAGATACATCGAACAATACCGCTCTCTTCCTTATGCAAAACCCATTCCGCAAGAATATACCCTTCCTGAAAAGGTAGCTTTCGATGGATCGCACCTCTCCTACCAAAGATTTCAGCAATTAAAACGACTCTATCCAAAAACAGAATGGATAAACGAAGCAAACCCTTTAGAAAATATACGGGCTATAAAGTCTGAAGAGGAAAAAACCGCATTGCGAAAAGCGGCCTCTTTAAATAGCCGAGGCTATGATTATGTACTCACCCTTCTTAAAGAAGGCGTGGAAGAAAGGGAACTTGCCCGGAAGCTGCATCTATTTTTTATTGAAAATGGCGGCGAGCGGCTATCTTTTGATTCAATAATCGCTTTTGGAGAAAATTCCGCGCTACCCCATGCTCGAGCGTCTGCGAGGAAATTAAAAAAAGGCGACACGGTTTTAATTGATATCGGCGTTAGAGTGGATAACTACCATTCCGATATGTGCCGCACTGTGTACTTTAAAGAAGTGCATCCGGAATTAAAAAAAATCTATGAAATCGTAGAAGCCGCGCAAAAGCTTTCGCTCGATAAGGTACGGGCGGGTGAAAAAAGCACCGTGCTTGATGAGACCGCCAGAAATTACATCACCGATAAAGGGTATGGCCCTAATTTTGCCCATAGCCTCGGCCACGGAGTAGGCCTTGAAATCCACGAATTTCCCACGCTTCGCTCAAAAGGGCCGGAAGTGGTATTAAAAGCTAATATGGCGATTACAATTGAACCGGGCATTTATATCCCCGGACTTGGCGGCGTTCGTATAGAAGACCTTGTAATTGTGCAAGCGGATGGATATGAGGATCTAACAAAACGGCCAAAGGAGCTAAAAATTGTTTAGTTTTAGACAAAAGATATTTATCAGCTATCTCTTGATCTTTCTTGTCTTCCTTTTGACCTTGTTCCCCCTTGCCAAATTGATCGTTCAACGCATCGTTAAAACGGCTATGGAAAATAGGGGGCGCGAACTTATTGAGCGTATCCGCTATGCGCCAAATAATGAAGCCTTAGTCCGCCTCCTTAAAGAACAAAAACCGCTTATCTTTTTCCGCGTCAGCTTAATTACACAAGACCGTAAAGTGCTCTACGACTCTCACATGAAAAGGATTCTCGGCCCCCGTTTTAGCCAGGAGTTTATCGTAGACCATCCAGAAGTAATAGAAGCCCTTGAAAAAGGGGTGGGCTATCATGAGGACTATTCCGATTTGCTCGGCCAAAAGTTTGCCTACCTTGCTTTGAGATTTGATTTTCATGGTGAAACCTACATTTTAAGGACCGCGTTTCCTTTCCGTTATGTCATGGAGATGCAAACTGACTTTGAACTTGGCTTTCTCTTGCTCGCGACCGCTATTTTGGCCCTTTTTTCGGTTATGAGTTGGATTATCATCAACCACTTTACCAAACCTATTCAGCGGATCATCAACGGGGTACGCCCTTATCAAGAAAGACAAGTCGAAACCCTTCCTCTTTTTGATTTACGCAATGCAAATCCAAGAGACGATTTTACCAAGCTTGCGAGCACCCTTAACTCGCTCTCGATAGAAATTCAAAATCAGCTCGACACGCTTAAAACAGAAGGGCTTGAAAAACAGGTTTTATTAGAATCTTTAGTTGAAGGCGTAGTTGCGGTTGATAGTCAATTAAATCCAACTTTTATCAACTCTTCCGCTAAAAACTTAATTGGAGAAACCCTTCCTCCAAAATGCCTCGAACTCCTTGCTCTTAGCCAAAATACAGGAAAAATTCAAAGCGATTCCTTAGAGGTGAAAAAAGATGGAGCTACACGCTATTTAAATGTCGTTGCAGCGCCTAAAAATGACTTTTCAGGTGCTATCCTCGTTGTGCAAGACAAAACTCACGACTACAAGCTCCTTGAAATGCGTAAAGATTTTATCGCAAACGCCTCGCATGAACTTAAAACTCCCATCACGATCATCCGCGGATTTGCTGAGACCCTCCACGATCATCCTCATCTTCCCGAAGACACCCTTAGAGATGTCACAACTAAAATTGTTCGTAACTGCGAAAGGATGACAACGCTTGTAAAAGACTTGCTCGCGCTTGCTGATGTTGAAAACCTCCCGGCTTCCCGTGTCGAAAAAATGGATCTTGTTGACGTCCTTCAAAAGGGGCGCCAAACGGTCCTTGCCATCTTCCCAGAAGCGAATATCGTCATCCATCGCGAGGAGCCGCTAATCATAACAGGCGATCCTGAACTTATTGAAATGGCCCTTACAAACCTTATCAGTAACGCCGCCAAGTATTCTAACCCCCCTATCCAAATCGATATCTATACGGAAGACCTCGGCGATAAAGTTTCGCTTAAATTTGCGGACAAAGGCATCGGAATTCCGCCTGCCAATAGAGACCGCATCTTCGAAAGATTCTATCGTGTGGATAAAGCTCATTCTAGAAAAGTGGGGGGCTCAGGCCTTGGCCTTTCCATCGTTAAAACGATCATCGAAAAACATTTCGGCACCATCGACTTCGAATCGACAGTCGGAGTCGGCACCACGTTTACAATAGTGCTCCCCAAAACATTTAGAGTGTAGGTTTAAAACAGGGAACAGGATCACTCTAGAAAAGCGGAGGGCTCAGGCCTTGGCCTTTACTTCGACTTCATCGTGCCCCCAAAAACATTTAGTTTTTAGTTTTAAAACAAGGAACAGGATCGCCTAATGCAGCGCTTCGCTGCATTAGGCGGCAGGATCCCGCTCAAAGAGCGGGGCAGGATCGGCGCTAATCGCGCCGGTAGGATAATTTTTCCAATCACATCAATCTTAAAATATTGTTCTATCCTGCCGGACCGTAGGTCCGATCCTGCCGGCGCCACAGGCGCCGATCCTGCCACTTTATTGCAGCTCTAGCTGCATAAAGTGATCCTGTTCCATTTTTTGGATAAAGCTCACTCGAAGTGTGGGGCTCATGCCTTGGTCATTCGTTAAAACGATCATCGAGAAACATTTCGGTACATCACGACTAAAATTCATTGTAGTTTTAAAACAAGGAACAGGATCGCCTAATGCAGCGCTTCGCTGCATTAGGCGGCAGGATCCCGCTCAAAGAGCGGGGCAGGATCGGCGCTAATCGCGCCGGTAGGATAATTTTTCCAATCACATCAATCTTAAAATATTGTTCTATCCTGCCGGACCGTAGGTCCGATCCTGCCGGCGCCACAGGCGCCGATCCTGCCACTTTATTGCAGCTCTAGCTGCATAAAGTGATCCTGTTCCATTTTTTGGATAAAGCTCATACAAAGTGTGGGGCGCATGCCTTGGCCATCCGTTAAAACGATCATTGAGAAACATTTCGGCACCATCGACTTCATCGTGATCCTGTTCCATTCTTTTATATGCTACTTAGTTGAATATTCTTTAAAATTTTCAAACTGAGAGATCCTTGTATCCTGTAAAATGCGATAATGATTTATATTCCAAACATTATGCAAAGCGAAGTAGAGAGCGTTAAAAATGAGGTGGAAGCGGCCCTCGGCCCTTTCAAGAAAACTCAAGAAGAAATTTCCAAGGTAATTGTCGGCCAGAAAGACATGGTTGAAAAATTGATGATCGGCCTTTTAGCGGATGGACACATCTTGCTCGAAGGTTTACCGGGTCTCGCTAAAACGTTAGCCGTCAGCACTTTAGCAAACGCGGTGAGTTTGGATTTTAAACGGATTCAGTTTACTCCCGATCTATTGCCTGCCGACTTAATTGGCACCTCAATTTACAATCCTAAGGAAGGGACCTTCTCGGTTAATAAAGGCCCTATTTTTACGCAGATTCTTCTCGCGGATGAGATAAATCGAGCGCCTGCGAAGGTGCAATCGGCCCTGCTTGAAGTTATGCAGGAAAAGCAGGTAACGATCAGCAAAGAGACCTTTAAAGCCCCAAGCCCCTACCTTGTTCTCGCGACGCAAAACCCCATAGAACAGGAAGGCACCTATCCCCTTCCGGAAGCCCAGACCGATCGCTTCATGATGAAAATAAAAATCGATTATCCCTCGAAAGAAGACGAAAGAGAAATCCTCGCACGGATGTCATCGCTTGAGAAAAAACCAAAAGCGAGCGCGGTTATTTCTGCCGATACCATTTTGGCGGCAAGAAAAGTAGTCGATAAAATTTATATCGACCCGAAAGTGATCGACTACATTTTGGCGATTGTTGAAATTACAAGAAATCCCCCTCCCGATTTGAAGGGTTTGATTCTTTACGGCGCCTCGCCGAGAGCGTCTCTCGCTTTTGTTCAAGCATCAAAGGCGCTCGCCTTTTTATCAGGCAGATCTTTTGTCACGCCGAATGATGTAAAAAGTTTAGCGAAAGACATTTTAAGGCACCGAATCAAGCTAAGCTACGAGGCGGAGGCCGAAGATTTATCGGCGGATGATATCGTTCAAAAGCTCCTTGATAAAATTAAAGTTCCATGACACCTGAGCTATACAGTCAAATCAGGCGGATTAATTTCAAAATGGAGAAATTAGTCACCGACCTATTGGCTGGCGCCTACCGCAGCCGCTTTAAAGGGCGCGGCATGGAATTTGAAGAAGTACGCGAATATAATCAAGGCGACGAAGTCAGGACGATAGACTGGAACGTTACCGCCAGAATGAATGCCCCTTATGTTAAAACATTTCGCGAAGAGCGCGAGCTCACGGTAATTCTTCTCGTCGATATCTCCTTATCCTCATATTTTGGACGCGATAAGACGAAACGGCAGGCCATGGCGGAAGTCGGCGCCCTTCTCGCTTTTGCCGCCATTAAAAATAACGACAAAATAGGACTGATTTTATTTTCCGACCGGATTGAAAAATATGTCCCTCCCGCAAAGGGCTCTAAACATGTTCAAAGGTTAATTCGAGAACTGATGGCCGCAAACCCTCAAGGGAAAAAAACCGATATTCAGCAAGCTTTGAAGTTTTTAAATCAGGTTGAGACAAAGCCGTGTGTCGTATTCTTACTTTCCGACTTTCTTTCGCCCTCTTTTGAAAAAGATTTAAAAATTTCTGAAAAGGCGCACGATTTAATCGCGATACGCATGCTTGACCCCTTGGAAGAAACATTAAAACCCTTTTCCCTCATCGAGTTTACTGATCTTGAAACGGGCGAAACTCGCATCATCGATACCTCTTCTCGCCATGTACGCGAATACTTTATGGAACAAAAAAAGAAACGCGACGAAACCTTTTATTCTCAAATGGGCAAGGCGGGCGTTCCCTTAATAGATCTAAAAAGCAATGAACCTTTTGATAAACCTTTAGAAAAGTTCTTCAAGCTGGGAAGAAAAAAGTGATCACGATCAAACCGCAAGAGGGAAAACTAAACGATCATTACGAGCTTGTCGTATCCGATTCTAAAACTTCCTACCAAGAGGCTTTAGAATCGTTTCAACAAAATCCGTTAATTCTTTTTATAGACGGGAAAGAAAGAGGTAAAGAATTTACGTTTACCTTTGAACCCTTAGTATCAGGCCCCCTTGTTTTGAGTGTGAATGGAGAAACGTCAAAAATTCAAGTAGCTAAACAAAAAGCCGCTACCCTTTCGCCCATGAAGCCCCTTTCATTTGAAGCCAAGATACCCTTTGAATTATCGCAAGAAAATGAAATCTATCTGAACGAAATTACGGCAAGCCAACCAAGGCTGAATGTTGATCTGATTTCTTCAAAAACCTTTCCTTGGATACCTCTATTTGGCCTTTTGATAATCGGCACTCTTCTTCCCCTCTTGCTTATCTACCTTAAAGGTAAAAAGAGGATTCTGCCCCCTAAGGAAGAGGCGATGGAAACCTTAAAAGCCATGCAGACGAAAACTTATAGTACCCCTCAGGATCTCTATGAAGATTTGACCTCAGTCGTTCGAGAATACCTTGAAAGGACATACAATCTTCCCATCACCACATTAACAACCGAAGAGTTTTTTAAAGTGGCGCCAAATCTTCCCAATCTTAATCAGGCCACTGTAGATTTTTTTCTTGAAGAAGCCGACAAGGTAAAATTTGCCCGAAAAACTCCTTCTCCTAAAGAAATTAATGCGGCCGTTCAAGCCGCAAAGCAAATTATTAAATAATTAAAATTTTAAAACTGTCTTGTCCCCTGTCGACCGAGGGGAGTAACCTCCAAAACGGCGATTTCTTGTGCAAATGAGTTTTGCAAAAATAATTTTATTGATATTATCTTCCCATGATTAATTTAAATGCTGATATTGTAAGACATATTAGTTCTTATTTAAGTATCTATCACAAAATAGTATTAAGCAGAGTTTGCAAGGCATATGCTCTTTACTTAGAAAATATCCTTAACCAAGACCCCGCCCTTCAATGTTCGCTTTTGGAAAAAATTTTTGACAAATCTCCTCGATTAAAACTTTTAAAAAGGGTCAATCAAGCCCTAAAACCAAAGGTAGAATCAAAGGCGCCGCAAGAATTTCCAGAAGCCTTAAGAGTGCAAAACAATGGCCGTTATCGTTTAGTTTTCTATAAAGATCATATCGATCTATATGAACGTCTTGTATTCTATTGGGATTTACAAAGAACGATTAAAGCGCCCGTCCTTAATCACTTCTTAAGCGCCGAGAGTTTTTTAGTTTCCTACGATCAAAATCGAATCGTCTCCTGTATGCTTTCAAACTTTAGTCCCATAATAATTCCTTACGATAAAAACTATCCGATCCTTAATTCAAAAAGCTCTTTTTGCTATGTCCCTAACACTCAATGTACTGTTGTGATGACCGATAAACCAAGAGCCATTAATTACGTGGGATTTACATTTCTCCATGAAGCAGGGGCATATCTTCATCTAATTTCTAAAACCCGCATTTTTCATTATAATTTGAAAACTCATGAATCGATCGATGAAATGATCGATGTCCCTGAGGTTTTAAGGGCTGAAGACGATTTACTTATTTGTAAAACGGCTATTATTAAATTAAGCCCACCCAAAAGCCATACGATTTATAAAATATAATTAGCAAAAATATAATTATATTAATTATTTAATATAATTATGACTACAGTTGGTTGGGAAAATAAAAAAATCGGGAGTGAAAGATATATTGTTCCTTCCCTATTTTCTAACTTTTACTCTGCCTGGATTTTGGTAAAACCTCACATTGAGGCAAATAACCAATTCGTGTCGGTTAAAATTCACAAAACATGTGTTGATCTTTCTATCCACCACTTAAAAAAGGGCTATGGATTTTCGGTTATTGAATTAGAATATGATCCTCTTGCGCTTTACCAAACGCTCCTCGAAAAGATAGAACTAATCATATCGCAGTATAACTTGTTAATTAATCCACTAAATAAAATTTACAAAAATTTAGACGAAATTTGGTATTCAGAATCTTTATTCAAGACCGTTCAAAAATCGCTCAAGTGGCATAGTAGATCGTCATATTATTCCCCCATTTATACAGAAACTCCCTTTAGCCTTTCCATATGCCAAGATCGCTGTATTTTAGACACGCATAAGGAATTTCCAATTGAAGGCCATTCATCCAAAAATTTCCATTATTCTGCGGACACAAGATATCCGCGAGCTCCATTAATCAGAATAACTTCTAGAGAGAATACAGAAGAGTTTGAAAGGGAGTGGAACGTTTATAGTTTCATCTTAGCATCATATCGTGAATCAGGAGAGGCGCCTGAAGGCTTGCTCGTGCCCTGGTGCTTATTAACGGTTGGCCAGAACAAAGTCATCTATCTTCCTATTGGAAAAGCGTATTGCTATATTCCCCTATCAAATCAAGAAATTCCTGTTTCGATCTCCCTTATAAAAGGACTTTTACTTCTTCATTCAGAATGCCTCACTCACGGCGATCCCAAATTAAATAATTTTGTCTTAATCGATGGCAAAGCCAAATGGTTAGATTTTGGATCGACCGTTCCTTTTGGAACGCATTTAGAGCACTGCTATACGCAGGGCTATCAAGCTCCAGAATATTTTACAGACAAAGAAAGGAACATGGCTCTTCTAGATATCTACGCTTTAGGAGTAACTCTTTATGAGATTCATTACGGAAAGAGGCCTCCTTTTGTATACGATCCATTTACCCCCTCATCAACAAAACATTTAGAATGGTGCGAGCTTGAAGCAAACATACCCCTTGTAAAAGTAATCAAAGGTTTTATGCACCCTGACAAAAATCAAAGGATGAGTTTAAAAGAAGGGCTTAATATTCTTGAGGAAGCGAGTCGCCCCACTCAAGCTTTTTAATTGAAGAATACCCTTCCATAGATCTTGTAAATGTCTTTTCTTGAATTCCTGTATCCGTACAGAGGGTCATTTTCAGGTGGCCTGAATGCTTTTCAATAGGCCGTATTATTCTTTGACAGCCAGTAAAAGGAGCCTTAGTAACGATCAAATAACAGTATTTTTCATCTTCATAGCCAAGATCGGCGCCTTTTAATAGCTTATGAAGCCGAGTTCTTTGCACCCGCGCTGAAAAATGGCACCAGTCATCCCCCAAAAGCGGGCAAGGATTTAAGTGTGGACACGGGGCCGCGATGCTGGCTCCCTTTTGGATCAGAAATGAGCGGATTTGCATTAAATTTTGATACGCGTGCGGCGTTCCCGGTTCAATAATGATAAGGGCCTTAGCTGCTGCCATATACCCCTTTTCAATAATTGGAAGAGGATCTTTCACTTCTCCGATTGAATAGGAGAAAACAACAACGTCGTGAGGCGAAAATGCGGCCCGCGTGAAATCTTCGAGATGGCAAACCGCTTGAGGCATCAAGGCTTTTGCCCAATCAAGCAGCGTTTTATCTTGCTCAATGCAGGTTATATTCGATAAAGAACTTTGCTCTAAAGCAGCAATAGAGGCAGTGCCTGGACCTGAACCTACATCCAATAATGATTCGTAAGAAAAAGGGATTTTAGCAAATACCTGCTCAGCTACGGCAAAAGTGGCTGGAAAGCGTGTAAGTAGATAACTCTCTTTTTCAGCGAGCGTCTTCATCCGTTTATCTTTATGGGTGCGGTATCTATCTGTAAGATCGCTGCGCGCTTTTATTAATTCCGGAATAGGAGTTTTGATAAGATTTAAAAGCTTGTCAATCATTTAGGAGGCCTTGTTTTAGTCACCGTATAATCAATAAATGTTTCATATGCCGATTTTCCGCCGTAAGTTTCATGAAGATGCTTTTCAAGATCATCTTTATCGTAGATGTTTGAAATATACTTAGGGTAGTTTTGCTTGCGGTCTTGGATTAAAGCATCGACAAGTTCATTATTTCTAAAGAGCGCAATTAAAACAGGTTTTGGCGCAAGCCAAAGACGTATTTTGTCTTTATAAATAAAATGGAAATAATCGTTCAGGGTAACAATTCCGTTCCTGTTAACAATCGAGTCATCTTTTTCTTCTTCTTCACGCTCTTTTTCGATTTTATCCTTTATGGGCTTGCGGTAGGAGGGCGACTCCGTCAGCATGAGAAAAAAAGCTCTTTTTAAATTAGGGTCGCTCCATTTTTCAAACATCAGCTTATTAAAACTCGCGATAGGTTTTCCTCTTTCGCTGATTTCAACAATTTCGCGCATGATTTCATCCAAAAATTGAGGCCGCTCCTTTTCAAGATTTTTAAAAAAGGGCTGTTCATAATAAAGCTGACGGGCAACGGCCTTAAATAATTCTCCATATTTAACAAAATCATCCGGATGTTGGTGGCGAAAGTTGGGGCTTAGCAAAAATTGCCCCGGAATCGTTCCTTTTCCCATTTCAGTTTTTGGCTTTTCCGGCGGTTTTTTATCAACATTTCTTATATCTTGTACTCTAGTCTCTTCTCTTGCTTTAGGCTTGGAAAGGGCGTAAAGGGACTGATTATATTTTACGCGAGCTTGTGCTCGTATCCGCTCTTGCCATTCATGGGCCTGCACTTCGGCTTTTACAAACCGGTTTAAACTCGAATAAGTGATGGACGCCATCAACATAAGTATAGCCATCACAAAGATAAGGATATTCACCCTTCCTCCTTCTGCATAGCGATAGGAAAAGCGAACTCCTGCTTATCAATTTGGATTCTAACGGCGGCAGGAACTTGACCCCAATCCGGCTTCCATTCTTTTGTAAAAGCGCCTCCCCTAAGTTCCGCATTTGATAGGTCGGTTTCTTTCACAAGAAACTGAAAATCGATTCGATCCACATTTTCTAAAAGCACTTCTAAATGCATTTCAGGCATCGTTTCATCCGTCAATGAATCATTAAATTGCCAGGTAGCGAGTATCAGCCTTCTTTCAGAATCAACTAGAAGCGTTTGCAAAGCAGGCCCGCTGAAAGTGGGGATATCAAAAGGAGGATTTATCACTTTTAAAACGAGAGATTGTCCTTTAGTAATGGGGCTTTCAGGCTTCGTAAAAAAGAGCGATTTCGCGTCGACCCTTTGAAAAAGTTCATTTAGCTTGTACTGCATGACTCTCAACCGAAATGCCTCCTTTTCCTTTCTATAGATCTCCTCATTTTGAAGGGCGGCATAACGATAAAAGAATAGCGCTGAACTTAATACGCTTAAGCCAAGGCCTATCGCGATCATTAATTCAAGCAAGGTTAGAAAACGTCTTTTTCTCATGACTCCTCTTTTGGAAGAAGGTAGTCATATACCCATGTTTTATCGCCGCTATTAAACGAATAAACTATCATCCACCCTCGTTCGGTCGGAACAAAACGGTATTCCCCTCCATCGGGTAGTAGAAATACGCATTCTTCATCCAGATTTTTAAACGAAATCTCTTTTGCGTAAAATTTAGATAAAAGCTCTACATAATAAAGAGGAACTTTTCTATCGATTTCGAGCTCTTTTAGTTTTTCATCGCTCTCTTTCAGCATGAATCGATAGGGCGCAATGAGGGGAATAACCGCGATCGAAATCAAGAAAAAGCAGATTAATACTTCCAGCAATGTTAAAGGCTTTTTGCGCCTAAAAACCATCCTTTGAGTGCATATTCTAGACTTCTTTCGAAATTCCATTAGGTCGCTAAAATGGCTCTTTTTAGCAGCTTTATCGAAAAATTTTTCGACCCTATGTCTGCATATGCTCTCAAAATTTTGCAATAAATCCGCACAAAAATATCTAATTTTATCTACCGAAGCCAATTTCGAAAGAAGTCTAATTTTTAATAACATGAGGATCTTGGTGTATGTAGGGAGTCAATAAATCGTAAAGCGCCATATTTTTCTGCTCGATCATCTGCACGGAAACGGCATTTTCGCTATAACGAAGCGGATGGGGATATCCGTATAAAGGAAGGTATAAATCCTTTTCTCCTTTAATTTTTAATACGCCAAGCGGCGGGTGATAGCCGCGATCGTAAAAGCTTAAGTTAAACGTATTTTGGTTTGAAAATCCTTTTCCTTCCCATTCCACGGTAAAATTATACTGCTTTTCGCTTTGCTTCATCATGTGATCGAATGATTCTGTAATGACGCCGGTAGGAATGAGCTTTGTTTTCAGAATCCCGTTTTCTTCTTTAAACTCCATTTCAAGGTCAATTCCGAAAAGGGCATTCAAATCTTGGGCAAGCTGGATTTGCGAAACTAGTTCGTTCGTTTCAGTAATAAAAGTTTGCTCATTCAATGCCGAACGGATATTGATCGTAAAAAAAGTTGCAAACATTAAAATACAGCTTAGTACGATCAATATCTCAACAAGCGTGAAACACTTTCTACTTACGCGATTTACGTTCGTAGTCGTCAAGCTTTTTAGAGTGTACATGGATTTTATCATCTTCTACTTCTACTTCAAGCTTGTTTCCCCATCCGTCGTAAATTAAATCGTCCGGATTTTTAACAATTTTGGAACGCTTGATCAGGTTCATCCATTCCGACTCGATATCATTCAATCGGGAAGGGTCTTTCGCAATTTCAATATTTAGAATGTTATCGACTTTTTCTATCGCCGCTTTCGTCTTGAAGACTTTTCCTTCATCGAGCGAGCCGCTATAGTTATAAGCGATGACTCCCATGATCATCATGATCAAAAGGATAACTACCATGATTTCCATCAGGGTCAAATAACGACGTCTTACATTCAACATATTCATACCTACATGGATAAATTGCTTAAATCAGTTAAGGGAAGGAGCACGGCAATTAAAATAAGGCCGATGATGGCTCCCATCACAAGTAAAATCACCGGTTGGATTAAGGCAAGGGTCCTTTTCAGGGTTTTATCAAGCTCGTCTTCAAAAATATCCGACACTTTATTAAGCATAAGAGCTAAGTTGCCCGAC
>CAZABG010000065.1:0-14181 GCA_964483465.1 uncultured bacterium | reverse complement strand
CCTTGCCCTATTAGAGGGAAAAAATTGTTCCTCGCTTGAAAGAGGGGAAAAATGTGCTCGTTGTCGCCCACGGAAATTCCTTAAGGTCGATCATTATGGCGATCGAAGGTCTTTCTGAAGAGGCAGTCTTAAACCTGGAACTCGCCACAGGCGATCCTGTAATATATGATATTGAAAAACTCGATTTATCTAGATAATAGCCACGCGACAAAACCTTCCGGGATGGCCGTTGCTAAAATGCTCCCTTTTTTCAGCGAAAAATGGGGCATTCCAACGCAGCCGCACGAGGCCGGGCAAGAATTGATGGCGCCCTTAAAATCCGCCTATGAAACCCTTTACGCTAAAATGAAAGCGGATCCTGAAGATTTAATTATCTTTTGCAATTCGGGATCTGAAGCGGTAAATCAAGTTTTTTTCAGCGTCTACACGGACAGAACTTTAAATACCGGCAGAAATCATTTTATTGTGGGAAAAAGCGACGAAGCTCCGGCTATAATGTCAGCTGGACGCCTTGAAAAATTAGGCTGCGTCGCAACGCTTGTAAAAGTTGATCCTCAATCTATCATTGATGCGATCACTCCGCGGACTGTCATGCTCTCTTTATCTCTTGGCAACGGACTCACGGGGACTATTGCCCCTATTGAAGAAATTGCGCCGGTGCTTAAAGAGCGGGCTATTCTCCTTCATCTTGACATCAGCCATGTGTTTGGAAAAATGGAGCTTGATTTAAGCTCTCTCCATGCCGATTTTATCACGTTGGACGGATCTTTAATCCACGGACCCCGCTCAAGCGCCTTCATCTGGGTAAAAAAAGGAATAAAACTCGATCCATTCCTGATGGGCGGCCTTGATCAAGGCGGCCATCGAGGAGCGCCGGTTGATGTCGCGCATCTTACAGGACTTGCAGAGGCGGCAAAGGAATCGATTGAAGCGATAGACTTTGTCTCAACAGAAACGGCGCGTCTTCGCAAGAAGCTTGAAAAAGGTATTGAAAAGCTCGGAGGAAAAATCTTATTCAAAGGTAAGAATCGCCTCCCCCATATTACAGCTGTTGTATTTCCGCACATTCCTAATGAAGCCCTGCTTTTCCGATTAAATAAAGATAACCTCTACGCATCTATGGGGGGAGGAAACCTTCAGCAGATCGGATTTGTTTTAAACGCGCTTGATATTCCTGAAAACGAAAGTAAGTCCGCCCTCTCCTTTTCATTATCCCGAGAAACATTAGAAGAGGATATCGATCGAGCCATTCAATTAATTGAACGAAATGTAAAAGAGCTTGAAAAAGTAACAAGAAACATATGAATACCCTAATACAGAGCTTTCCTTGGGCCCGTTACAGTAAAAAGCTTGCCGCTAAAATTTTGAACCCGCGTTCGCTTGGAACCTTTACTGAAGAAGAGGCAAAAGCGAGAAATCTCCGTCTTGTTGCCGGAACGGAAGGAAAACATGAAGACGGAAATATTGTAAAGTTTACCTGGCTTGTCGATAAGGAAGACGGGGGGATTATAGATGCTCGCTTTCAAGCTTTTGGTCAAAGCGCGCTTATTGGGGCGGCAGATACGGCGATCGACCTCATCGTCGGGAAAAACTACGATCAAGCGCGCCGAATATCATCAGAACTCATTGATAAAACCTTGCGCGATAAAGAAAATGATCCCGCCTTTCCTAAAGAAACGGCCCCTCTTCTCAACTTAATCCTTCATGCTATCGATTCATGCGCGGAAGAATGTCAGGATTTGCCTTTGCCCTCCGGGTATGTGTCGATGCCGGCTCCACGTGATATCGGGGAAGTGGTAGAAGGGGGAATTCCTGGCTGGTATGAGCTTACTTTAAAGCAGAAGCTCGGCGTCATCGAAGAGGTGCTTGATCGGGATATTCGTCCTTATATTGCTATGGATGCGGGAGGCGTTGAAGTGATTAATCTGCTCGAAGGTAAAGAAGTGGTCATCACCTATCAAGGCAGCTGCACTTCGTGCTACTCCTCAATTGGCACAACGCTTTCTTATATTCAGCAAGTTCTTAAAGCTAAAGTGCATCCGGATATTACGGTTACTCCGAATGTTAATTTACCGTAAATAACAACAACTATTTAAAATCGGTATTCAATCCCTGCTATAATTAAGGGTATGGGATTTCAAGTAAATATTGCTAGTTCCTCATCTCGTACAAATTCAGACGCGGTGAATGCCTATCTGGATGACACTCAGCCTGACATTTTCTTTTTAAAAAGAGGTGTCGATTTAAGCAACCAGGATTATTCAACAACTAATTACGCAGATTCGATAGCAATGCTTGCGTTTAAAAGCGATAAATACGAAGTCGTGCAAAGTAATAGCGACGCGATTGTTTTGAAGGAAAAAGGGGCTTTAAAAACGATAAAAATTATAAGAGATCATGAAGATGATCAACTCTCTAAAGTTTTGCATGCGCAGGGACAATCAAAAGGGATTTTACAGAGAATAAAAGAATTATTTTTTGGCAGAAGCGAGCAAGATGCCGACCTAATCGTATATTGCCTTGCTAAGGAAGCTGTAACGCATGATAGTTTAAAATACCGCATCAAAGTCCTGAAAGAAAATGAATTTACAACCGCTTCAAATATGCCTCTTTCAATCGTTGATGGTCTCTTTTATAAGGCAAGAATCGGGGAAGAGGCAAAAATTGAGATAAAAAGCGCCTCTAATTTTAGGCCTGTTGAAGTCAAGTTTACTGTCAAAGATAGCGATAGCATCCCTTGGAAGATTCGTCAATGGATTAAAAATCTCTTCGGTTGATTTGATAACCGTGCATTATAGCGAAATATCTCCGGTATAAAAAGTGTGTCCTGAAGCTTGAAGCGCCCCGTCAGGTTTTATCCCTTCAAATGTTACCGCTTTTCCATCGATTACAAGCTTTTCTCCTATGCGATGCATAAGGTGCTTGTTGTAAGACGGCATAAAAGGAGAAAATCCTTTATTAGCATATATTTCCAAGTCATGGACAATCGTTTTAGTTAATGCTTCCAGGATTTCTTCAACAAAATACTCTTTTTCCGTTTCAATTTTCAAAGAGGTGGCGGGCCGATTAATATCTAAGTCGCTCTCATCGTGATTAATGTTCAAGCCTATCCCGACAATAGAGTAATTTCCTTCAACTTCGGCAAGTATTCCGCCCATTTTTTTATGGTTCAAAATAATGTCATTCGGCCATTTGATTTGGGGATTAAAACCTAGATGTTCTAATACGGAGCAGGCAGAAAGGGCAAAAAGCTGGGTAAGGGATTCGGGATGGGGGCTTTTAAAGGCAAAGGAAACTAAAAGGCCTTTTTTATCGGGGCTTACCCATTGCCTTTGAAAACGGCCGCGTCCTGCCGTTTGAAAATCGGCTGTCACAACAAGAAACGTGTCTGATTTTATAGAAGATAATAGCTTTTTGGCCTCATCTTGCGTGGAGGTCGTTGACTTGAAATGAACTTTCTTTATCTCAAACATATGATTAAGCTATCTTAGTAAAAAGAGGAAATTAGGTAAATGACAAGGCTGTTTGGCCGTCTTGATATGCGCGTCATCTTGATCATGATCATTTTGATGTTTGTCAGTTTGGCGACCATTTCAGGCATGAGCGTAAAAGAATATGACGAGCCTTTAATTACCTCAGCGGTTAGCCATCAAATAAAAGCATTTTTCATAGGCTGGGTTGTTTTTCTTCTTTTTGCCTGGATGGATTATAACAAACTTAGAGAATGGACCTGGGTTTTATACGCATTGATGCTTGTAAGCTTGATCGGTCTATTTTTTACAGACTCAATCCAGCAAGTCCATCGATGGTACCGCATTCCTTTTATAGGATTTAATTTTCAGCCTTCTGAATTTGCCAAACTTATTGTGGTCATTACGCTCAGTTGGTATCTCGAAAGAAATAAAGCCCATTCCAGTTCTTTTAAAACGGCGATGGGAGGACTTTTGATTGTCGCTATTCCCTTTATTTTGATCTTAAAGCAACCCGATTTAGGAACAGCTCTTGTCTTATTTCCTATCACTTTAACCCTCTTTTATATTGGTGACTTTCATCGGGGCGTCATGAGGGTAATGGGGGGGCTTGCGATAATCGCGGTTTTAATTGTCGCCTCCATATTTTCAGGATTGCTTCCCCATGAGGAAATTAAGCCTTATGCGACGATGTTTTTAAAAGAATATCAATTTGACAGGCTTGATCCGAATACGCATCACCAAAAAGCGGCTCAAGTCGCAATCGCAGTCGGCGGAATTGCCGGCAGCGGTTTTCGTAAATCGGAATTTAGCGGCGGCGGCTGGCTGCCCGCAGCCTATACCGACTCTGTATTTCCCGCTTTCGGAGAAGAGTTTGGGTTTTTGGGGCTTGCTTCTCTTCTTTTTCTCTTTTATGGATTAATTTACTGCTCTTTTCAGGTAACGGTAGTAGCGAAGGATCCGTTTGGCAGCCTGCTTGCTGCCGGGATAACCGTACTACTTGCCATGCATATTGTAGTGAACGTTGGAATGATGATCGGATTTTTACCCATAACGGGCGTTCCTTTAGTGCTTGTCACCTATGGGGGATCTTCGGTATTCTCAACGATGATGGCACTTGGTATTTTACAGAGCATTTACGCCAGAAGGTTTATGTTTTAATGAAGCATCTTTTACTTTTTTCTAGAGGATTATGGATCGGCGAGGGGAAGATTTCCTTTTCAGCAAGTCCTGATCACATCCGATTTTTTACTAAATGGAACTACATCGAACAAAAAGATCCCCTTTTTCATCAGTGGGAACAGGAAGTGGAGATGCAAGGCAATGAAGATAAAATCAAAAACCTGTACAAAATCACGCCCCTAACGGATACCACTTTTTCTATTTCGCTCGAAAACGAAGTCATCGGCAAAGCGCTTGGAAAAGGGGTGATAGAGCCCGGTAAAATCGCCTGGGAAATCCGCAATCCCGAAACCTTTCAGGGGTTTGAGGTCTACGAGCTGCAGGAAAACGGCGATTATATGGTGCACGCGGAGTATGCTGCGCAAGACAACTTTCGAACCTTAATCGATGGCCGCATCTGGCTTAAGAGTTAAGACCAAGGCGCAATATCTTACGGCTTTTTTTAACAGTGAGCAGGAGGATGGCCTCAACCATCCAATATTAGTATTGTAACAAGATTAAAATTGTATCTCTCTCTGCGTCTCCGCGTCTCCGCGTCTCTGCGCCTCTGCGTTAAAAATTCAACTTTTATTTGGTCTATACGAATGGCTGGATATAATTATCTGGTAAATATTTAACGCAGAGGCGCAGAGACGCGGAGACGCAGAGAGGAATAAATTTGTTACTTAGGAGACCAGTGAGAAGCTACATGAGAACAGTGAGAGATTCGCTGTGCTCAATTAAGCCAATTTAGTATTAATTTTAATGGGCTTGCATGAGGATTCAGAACCTCTCAATGTCCTCATGTAGTTTCTCACTGGTCTCACTGTTAAAAAAAGCTGGATAGCAAACTAATTTAAAATTTGATGCGAGTCGCAATTTTGCGTAAAAGACCGCAGTCCTTAAGGGGCTGCAACGCTACTTGATTCAATCCAAGCACAACTACTTTATCCTTTTTGAGGATGGCAAGCGTTCCATCTGAAAAATAAGCCCCGTTATATTCCTTGATTAACTTCAAACGGCCTTTAACTATTCGATAAATCCTCGCGTTATTCGTGATAACAAAAGGGGCGTAATCAAAAACCTTGGTTTCGCGACTTCGAAAATCTTTATCGATATGAATATTTAAACTTCTTCCCGATAACATCTGCAGGTTTTTATCTACAGTGAATAAAGCGTTTTCGGATCTTAAAATATGAACATTCCTATTAACGGGCGCCCATTCATAAAATGAACTTTCAAGAGACCTGTAAACAATATTTCGACCGTTATTTTTAGAACGCATGATATACCAAATCATGACTTCATCGCTCTGCTTAATGGCGTAAAAAACACCAAAAAAGGGTCTTTCTAAAAGAAGCGATTTTTTCAAAAGATCCCATAGGTAGATAGTGCCGTGGTTATGCGTGATAAGTTTGTTGTCTATTATGCTTACAATACGGCTATTTGGCCCCACATTATAATGCAGGACATGCATTTCTTTCGTTTCATAATGGAAAAGCCCGATATGATTTGTGAGGTATATGATCCAATCATTCCAAGCGCTGTAGTAGTTGTCTACCTTTATGAACGTTTTCTGAGAGATGATATGGGTAAAATGCTTATGACTGAAGGACCCATAGCATATTAAAAAATTGCCTCGAACTTTTAGCTTCGAAGGATCGTACACGATAGCATAGTGCTTATCAGCTTCACCCGTTTTTAAATTCCATCGGGTTACTCTTGAATTATGATAAGAGACAAAAAGATAGATATCCTTTTTAGCTATGATCTTGCAAGGAAGCAATCCCGATTTAAGTTCGAGTGTTGTCCAGCGATGGTTATGTAAAGTTGAGGCAATATTTGCGTCTAAATTCAAGCGTTTGGATAAGATTTCCCGAATCTTAGAATGCCATATTTTTGAGACCCGAGCTTTACTAATCAATACCCTGTTCGATAAGTGCATTAGAATACAAGGTAACGTATCAACATGGGTAATAGGGTTGAGCATATCCTTCTTTTAACTTGTCTCATATTTTTTTAGACGATATGCATGAGATATTATGCGTGAAGAAATCGAACTATATTTCAGTTACTTTGTATTTTTTGCCCTCTTTTTTATAGCGTTTGCCTTTTATAGGAGTACGTTATTTCAAGAGTATCACCTCGGATCGGTTCATTATAGCAGCGCAATCATTCAGGCTTTAATTATATCGAAGCTAATCTTGCTTGGGCAGAAGTTCCATTTAGGGGACAGCTTAAAAAAGGCGCCCTTCATTTTGGGGGTACTCTATCGTTCCATACTCTTTTGTGCGTTTGTCTTCATCATGATTGTAGTCGAAAAAATGGTCGAAGGAAGGATCGAGGGAAAAAGTTATAGTGAAACTTACCGGCATCTTATTGATATTGGATACTACGAAATATTGGGTCGGGTAGGGGTGGTATTGTTTGTCTTTATTCCGTTCTTCTCATTTCTCGGACTTGCCTCTCGGCTTGAAAAGAAAAATTTATACGAAATCTTCTGGGAAAAATAGAGAGCGAATCATTTTCGGCGCCGAAAAAAAGCGTAATTTTCGGATAAGTTCAAAAGCTATCCAATATTAAATTGCCAAAATTGTAGGTAGAAATTTACTTGTTTTTAGGGCAAGGGCAAGGGCAAGGGCAAGGGCAAGGGCAAGGGCAGAGAATGAGTGGGATAAAAATAGGGAAGCAAGGCTTGGCCTTGCTTCCCTACAACGAATACTAGGAAATACGCTTACGCTTTCAACTTAATGTCAACGCCCGCTGGAACTTGAAGCTCTTTAAGAGCATCAATTGTCTTCGCGGTAGGCTGGCGGATTTCGAGGAGGCGCTTATGTGTGCGCATCTCGAATTGCTCGCGAGCTTTTTTGTCGACGTTAGGAGATTTAAGAACCGTATACTTCTCGATGACAGTAGGGATAGGAATGGGTCCTACCACTTGTGCACCGGTACGTTTTGCGGTCTCTACGATGTCAAGCGTAGCTCTATCGAGCAGGCGCTGATCGTATCCTTTAAGGCGAATACGGATTTTAGGCGTAGCCGGCTTTTGTGCCGTCTTTTCCATTTTCGCTTGTTTTTCTTGTTTAGCCATAACTTAAAACAAACCTTACTTCTTACTGATTTCTTCCTGGATCTTCGCAGGCACTTTTTCAAAGTGCGAAGGCTCCATCACATAGGTCGCACGACCCGACGACAGCGATCTAAGCTGAGTCGAATAGCCGAACATTTCAGAAAGAGGCACTTCAGCGTGAACGATGACGGCCCCTTTATGATTATCTTGCCCGATGATCTGACCGCGGCGGCGGTTTAAGTCGCCGATCACATCCCCGATGCAAGTTTCTGGCGTGGTTACATCCACTTTCATGATAGGCTCTAGGAGGATTGGCTTCGCTTTACGCGCCGCTTCCTTCAAGGCCATCGATCCGCAGATCTTAAACGCCATTTCGTTCGAGTCAACCTCGTGGTAAGACCCGTAAGTGATCGCAACTTTCACGTCGACAAGATTGAAACCGGCGAGAACGCCCGTTTGAAGTCCATCTTCGATACCTGCGATAACCGCTGGAATGTATTCCTTAGGAATAACCCCCCCGACGATTTTGGAGACAACTTCGTTGCCTTTCCCTTTTTCGTTCGGTTCGATTTCGATTTCCACGTGCGCGTACTGACCGCGTCCGCCCGACTGCTTAACGAATTTGGTTTTCGTTTCGCTTGGGATGGTGATCGTTTCTTTGTAAGAAACTTGCGGTTTACCGACGTTTGCTTCAACGTTGAACTCACGCTTCATACGATCGTGCAAGATTTCAAGGTGAAGCTCACCCATACCGGCGATGATCGTCTGTCCTGTTTCTTCGTTAGTCGAAACGCGGAATGTCGGGTCTTCGTTCGATAGAGCGGAAAGGGCCATTGCGAGTTTTTCGCGGTCGGCTTTCGATTTTGGCTCAATCGCCATCGAAATTACCGGCTCCGGGAATTCCATCTTCTCAAGAAGAATCGGATGATCAGGCGAGCAAAGGGTATCCCCTGTGGTCGCGTTCTTAATTCCGATGCAAGCTGCGATGTCGCCTGTAAAGAAGACATCTTTTTCTTCCCTTTTGTTCGCATGCATTTCGATCAGACGGGAAACTCTTTCTTTCGAATCTTTCGTGGTGTTGAGAAGGGTGCTTCCCTTTTCAAGCGTACCGCTATAGATACGAACGAAGGTAAGTTTACCTACGTATGGGTCGGTCATGATTTTGAACGCAAGAGCGGCAAGCGGCTGGTCGTCAGACGGCTTAATGATGATCTCTTTGTCAGTATCCATGTCATGCGCGTGGATCTCTTTTCTGTCGAGCGGAGATGGCATCCAGTTGACAACGGCATCAAGAAGCTGTTGAACCCCTTTGTTTTTGAAGGCAGAGCCGCATAAAACAGGGTTAAACTTGTTCGCGACGACCGCTTTACGAATCGATGCGTTGATTTCCTCAACAGTCAAGCTGTCCGGATCAGATAGAACTTTGTCCATGAACGCTTCGTTAGAATCATCCACAGTCGCAAGTTCCTCTAAAAGGTCCATGCGCATTTTTTTGCATTGTTCGAGCATGTCCGCTGGAATGTCAGTCTCTTCCCAGTCCGCGCCGAGAGTTTCGTCGTGGAAGAAATAGGCTTTCATTTTAACGAGGTCGACCATCCCTTTGAATTCCGATTCTGCGCCAATTGGGCAGTGGACAGGGATTGCGTTCGCGTGCAGCTTCTCTTTCATGGTCTTTACCGCGTCGAAGAAGTCGGCGCCGGTTCTGTCCATTTTATTGACGAAGCAAATACGGGGAACGCCATATTTGTCGGCCTGACGCCATACGGTTTCAGACTGAGGCTCTACACCTGATACGGAGCAGAATACAGCAACCGATCCGTCAAGAACGCGAAGCGAGCGCTCTACCTCAATGGTAAAGTCTACGTGGCCAGGCGTGTCGATGATGTGGATCGTCGATCCTTTCCAGAATACGGTAGTAGCAGCAGAGGTAATGGTAATGCCACGCTCTTGCTCCTGCTCCATCCAGTCCATGGTGGCAGCCCCTTCGTGCACTTCCCCCATCTTATGGACTCGGCCTGTATAATAAAGAATACGCTCAGTCGTCGTCGTTTTACCGGCGTCGATGTGCGCCATGATCCCGATATTTCGGACTTTATCAAGCGGCTGATTGTCTGGTCTTTTTTGTGCCATTTATTCTACCTTCCTTACCACTTATAGTGAGCGAACGCGCGGTTAGCTTCTGCCATACGGTGCGTATCATCTTTTTTCTTAATGGTCGCGCCTTGGTTGTTAAAGGTATCAGCAAGTTCTTGCGCAAGGCCTTCTTCCATCGATCTTCCCGCTTTATCGCGTGAATATTTGATGATCCAAGCCATTGCCATCGAAGTTCTGCGGTTAGCAGGAATTTCGATAGGTACTTGGTAAGTGGCGCCGCCGATACGTCTCGATTTTACTTCGAGGGTAGGCTTTGCGTTTTCAAGCGATTGCTCGAAGGCTTGAAGCGGATCTTCCGCTTTTACTTTCTCGGCAAATTTACGGATAGCATTGTAAACAATGCGGCGAGCCGTAGACTTTTTGCCTTGAATCATGATTTTGTTAATAAACTTGGAAACTGTTTCCGAACCATATACTGGGTCTGGAGGGCAGTCTCTCTTAACAGCACGTCTTCTTCTAGACATGATATCCTCTAAAAAAAATTCAATTTTACGACCCGATTGCACTGCAAAAGGCTAAGCCTCTTTGCAATCTGGGTCTTACATATTTGGATATCAAAGTACACTTCATCCGGAAGCAAAATGATTGCTTCCTGCGCGTGATTTTGCCCTTTTATATAAAAGAGAAAAGTCACGGGCCAAAAAATCTATCCGAGATTTTTCGGCATTACTTAGGACGTTTCGCCCCGTACTTTGATCTACTTTGCTTACGGTCTTTTACAGCCGCACAGTCTAAGGTTCCGCGCACGATGTGGTAGCGTACCCCAGGCAAGTCTTTTACTCTACCGCCTCTTACGAGTACGATTGAGTGTTCTTGAAGGTTGTGGCCTTCACCGCCAATATAGGCGATCACTTCTTGTCCAGTGGACAAACGGACCCAAGCTACTTTACGAAGCGCGGAGTTCGGCTTCTTCGGCGTCTTGGTTTTCACTTGCAAGCAAACCCCACGTCTTTGTGGGCAGCTTTTTAATGCAGGCGACTTTGAACGGCGCTTCTTTGGAACGCGCGGTTCACGTATTAACTGCTGAATAGTCGGCATTCAATCTCCATAATTCCTTGTTGCAATTAAAGGAATTCATCCCAAGAATCATAGAGTATAGAGCCAAATAATTCAATAACTGCTTAAAGTTCGTAAGATATGAAGTGCCCTTTTTGCCAGTGCGAGGAACAGAAAGTGACCGATTCGAGGGATGCCCCCGAGGTAAACGGGGTCAGACGCCGGCGGGAGTGCCTGGGGTGCAGCCGTCGTTTTACTACCTTTGAAACGGTTGATTTGACCCTTCAGGTCCATAAACGGGATGGCCGTTTTGAGGAGTTTCAGCTCCAAAAATTGATCCGGGGGATGGATGCGGCTTGCCAGCACACGACAATTAGTCACGAAAAAGTACTTGAAATAGCAACAAATTTGGCGAACGACCTTAGCGGAAGACAGCTAAAAGTGATTGAGGCTGAAGAACTTGGACACCTTGTTATGCAATACTTGCAAGCTTTGGATCCAATCGCCTATATTCGCTTCGCTTGCGTCTACCGCCGTTTTAAAGAGATCCGCGAACTGGAAGAGGCGATCGCTGCGATACAACCAAAGGATTTGAAGGAGAATGCCCATGACCCTCAAAAAAGGCGAAATTGATAAATTTAAAAAAAGACTTTTAGAGCTAAGGGGTCAATTAACCAATTCGCTCAAAGGGTCGACAGCAGATGTGAAAGAGCAGGACGAGGCAATCGGCTACTCTCAGCACCAGGCTGATCAAGGAACCGACGACTTTGACAGAAGCATTTCGCTTGAGTTAACCTCAAAAGAATTCGGCGTCCTTAAGCAGATAGACCGTGCTCTTGAAAAAATCGAGGAAGGAACCTACGGCGTTTGCGATATTTCAGGACTTGAAATTCCAAAAGCCCGTTTAGATGCGATTCCTTATGCGACCATGACTGTAAAAGCGCAAGAGCAGCTCGAAAAAGGATTACTGTAGTCTTAATGTACTTTTTTGTAGGCCTATTGATTCTAGTGCTTGACCTCGCGACAAAGTACTGGACTCAAAGCCATTTGCCTCATTTATATTCCACCGAACCCATCTATCCGTATGGCGGCATCCCTATATTTCAAAATTTTCTTGGAATAGAGTTTTCCTGGGTGTACACCACGAATAAAGGGGCTGCCTGGGGGCTTGGCGCTGAATATCAAATGGCTTTGATGGTGGCGCGCATTATATTAGTGACAGCGCTTGCCTTCTATGCCATCTTCATTAATAAAAAACAGATCTTTTCCTGGGGATTGACGCTTGTTATCGCAGGCGCATTAGGAAATATCTTTGACTATTTTATTTATGGGCATGTTGTTGACATGTTTCACTTTAATTTATGGGGATACAATTTCCCCGTCTTTAACGTCGCAGATACCTCAATTACACTTGGCATTTTATGGCTGCTCTTCGCGTCTTATCTGTAAAACCTCCTTTTCAAGCGTCTAAATGGCTGCATTCCGCTGCATTACTTGAAAATATGGATGAGCTTCTTTCATTCGGCCTTCTTTTTCCCTTAAAAGGGGAAAAGCTTTCGCTTGAACCGATCGCCTCCATTTCCTCCTATCCTCCTTTTATTGAAGCCTGGAAAAGAGGGGAATTTGCCAAGCTCGAAGATTTTGCTTTTGCTTTTACCTTGGATGAAGACGCGCTCTACGCGCTAGAGACGCCCCATGGCTACCAAATAAAACCGCGTAAAGCGGTCGTTGAAATTTCGACTCACTATCTTAACATTTCGGATGGCGAAGTACGTTCAAACGTCTATGGGCCTGATACGCTTTCTTGGGGGGTTCAGTTCGGCTTTCCCCAGCTGCATCAAACTGAAGAGGAAGATATCGTTAAACATCTCGATGCTCAAAATTATCCCCTCTATAAAAAAATACAAAGCTATCTTCGCGATACGACGATTCCGGCTAAATTTGGAGATATCCAATCATCCGTTCGTTTATCTAAAACGGCGCTTCCTTGGGTTAATCGTCATCCCTGGTTAAAGGAAAGAGAGATTGTAGTTTCTTAATCCTTTCGGATTTGTAAACTAATCTTTTATAGTGGGGAAATTCAATGATTTGGCCGGGGCTTGGACGAGTTGATACGCTGCCTCTTTTAGTTTCCCAGATTGCTGCCGTTTCAAAACACCCAAATGATTTAATTCGTAATATCGGTCTTGCCAAACTGATTCATAATGCAACTTTAACTTATGCGAAAATTTCCGAAGAAGAAAGACCCTCTTATCGCGCTGCTATGAATAATGCAAGGATGGCTTTAGATAACGTTGCTTTGAAAGCGTATTTTGCTAAAAAAGAAGATCATTTAATAAGAGCAAAGATAAAAGGGGATGAAGCTTGTGCAGAAGAGCGTTTTTATATAAACGTTCGCGATCCTTTGGATGACAATACGATACTTACTTTACTCGAGCTTAAGCCTTTCTTAGAAGACCCTTTTATGAGAGCCGATGCAGAGCCTTCTTTGGGTGATGATGTCTTGGTAACGATTCTTTATTCTTATGCGGGAAAAGGAGAAGAAAAAAAACTAATTGAAGTGCTGGAAATGCTTAAAGGTAGGATAAGAGAAGGCTTTTGGAGTGTTTTGCTCGATGCCTATAAGGACCATAATTTTAAACCTATATCTGTTCAAACGATGATTCAGGCAGAGGCTTATCTGCCTGATGATGTATCAAGGATAGGCAATTTTGTGCGCATAATGTCGAAAGAAGATGTGTTTATTGCTTATGAATATTTGATGACTAGTAATTTAGAAAGAATAGATAGGTTTCTTAAAGAAATAAAAAAAAGAGATCATTTTATTAAGAAGATTTTATAGATGTGGATTTTGCCAAGTACTGATCAGCTTGAATCTTTTTTCCCTACTTTCGATGAGCAGGATGAATATAGCAAAAATCTGTCACTCGCAAAATTCATTCATCTTTGCGAACAAAAGACGCTTGAAGTCGATTTTTTTCAAAAACGGCTAATCAATAAAGTTATAGAAAAGGCGCAATTAAAATTCACAAACGCAGCGTTAAAAGAATACTATCTAAAGCGGGCTGCCTATAAGGCTCAGATTGTTGAAAAAAGAAATAGGGCCCGTCCGGAAGAATACATTTATGCAGTAGCAAATAATCCCCTTGCTCTTGCGCATATTGATGAACTGCACCGAATGAGAGATAGATTTGCCTCCATGGGTTGCGGAACTTTAGTAGGTGAAATGAGGGTAGCGATCCTTTTTTCTTATTTAGGGTGGGGGCAATGCGACGCGATTTTAAAAATTTTGCAGGGAATTCAGGGGGGTATCAAAGATCATTTCTGGAC
>CAZABG010000064.1:2635-14549 GCA_964483465.1 uncultured bacterium | reverse complement strand
AAAACGCGAATGTCGTGGTTTATTGCTGGAGCACCAGCTGTCCTGCAAGTAAGTATATGGCAGACCGCCTTATTAAGGCCGGCTACGTGAACGTATACAAATATCCGGAAGGCATCCAAGACTGGATGCAAAAGAAATACCCAACGGAAAAACACTAATACGAATCGAATGATTTCATGCAGCGCATGCGCTGCATGATGACGCATCATTTTTCGCAATTAATGCATATAAAGCTGACCCTGTTTCTTATTCCTGTTTTTTTTCGTATAACCTTCCCACCGCATAGCTTGCAATAGCTTTGTTGGTAAACCTGATAGTGTTTTTTAAGCTCAAATTCTTTTCGCCACTGATAAAACTGAAAGACATATTCTCGCGTCAAACGAACAATCTCTTTAATCTTACGATCGCTTAGTTTATTCACCTTCGTTGTAGGTAAAGTTTTAGCTAAAAATAAAACTTCATTTCTAATGATATTGCCAACTCCCGCAAAAAGGGATTGATCGAGCAAGACATCTGAAATCTGCTCTTTCGGCCGTTTCTTTACCTCTTTTTCCGCTTTAACAGCATCCCAGCTATCAGAAAGGGTATCTACACTAAAATCAAGAGAATCTAACACCTTGTCTGATTCTATGAATTTTACAGAGCAGTTGAACATATCGATATGCCCGTTCTTTAAATCGAGCCTTAATCGCACCGGTTTATTTTTAACGGGATAATCTCCTGTTACCTTGACTTCATTAACAGTGGCTTGAAAACTTCCATAAAGCATGAAATGGATTCTTAAAGCGAAGGTATCAAATTGAAAAATGAGCTGTTTTCCATGTGAAAAAATAGAGAGAATTTTTTTCTTCAAAAGTCTTTCTATTCCCGCTTTGCTATTGCCGCTAACCCCAATAATAATTTTGCCGACAAATGGGGCAAGCTGTTCCGCGGCTAATAATAGAGAAGGCCCTTCCACTTTTTTACGAACCTTTAGGATTTATATTTTTTTCTTACGTATAAAATTAGTTATTAAAATTATCTATTAGATTCTGACATTTCTTAATTGCTACTTTTTCCATAAGGATCTATTTCGTGAACCTTGTTTTACTATTGTAAATTTAAGTGTCATAAAAATTTCTTTATGACATGTTGTCCGTCATAATGAGGGAGGCAAGATGAAAAAATATTTCCTTTTGTGCGGATTATTAACAGCTGCCTATGCGGATGTAGGCAATGACTTTGTCAACAAGATCGATTGCCCAGGCGAGCTTAAAACCGAAGAATATCTTGAGCTTGTAGCGCCATATCTCCCCTCTAATCCCTATATTCTAGAAGCTGGCGCACATAGCGGCGAAGATACGATTATTATCGCCAAGCGATGGCCAAAAGGACCCGTCTTCGCATTTGAGCCCGTTCCAAAATTTTATGATAACCTTAAAAACAATCTAAAAAGTTACAAAATCCATAATGTCATCGCATACCCCTACGGCCTATTTACAACGACAGGCAATCATACCTTTTACTACAGTCAAAAGTGCGGCGGAGCCTCTTCCTTTTTACCTGACAACGGCGTTGTCAATTATGAAGATATAATCATCAATCTTCCCTGCAAAAACCTCGATGAGTGGGCGCAAGAAAACTGCATCTCCCACATCGATTTTATGTGGCTTGATATGGAAGGGGCAGAATATTACGTATTGAGCTCTGCGCCTAAAATATTGAGTTCAGTCAAAGTTATTTTGACCGAAATCAACTTCAGGGAGTTTCGACAAGGCTCGACTCAATACACCTTATTAAAAGAGTATTTGGAAAACCAGGGATTCGAACTTAAAAAAATCTGGGGAAGCCCTACCTGGCAAGCAACCGGCCTATTTATAAAAGGATAACTCTATGAAAATTCTACTGTTGTGTTTATTCACCTGTTTAAATGCTTTTGAAATTCTACCTCAGAATGACTCGACGCATAACCTTGGCTTTGGAGAATGGAATATCGCGATCGACGGGGAAGCTGTACTTATGAAAGAGTTTTTAAAGCCAAATAATACGGTCCTAGATATTGGAGCCAATTGCGGAGAATGGACGCAATTTGCTTTGAATACAGAGCCCTCGATTAAAGTCTTTGCCTTTGAACCGGTTCCCCCCGTATTTGAAAGACTGAAACTAACGCTTGGAAAATATAGTAATGTTAAACTATTTAACCACGCGATTTCCGATAAAATAGGAATCGCCCTCTTTCACTACTATCCTGAAGCTGACGGTTTAAGCGGCTTCTTCTATCGCGAAGTATTAAGAGGCGATCATCCCGATCCGCTTATCTTGGAAGTACCCGAAAAAACGCTCGATGCTTTTTGCTACGAGAATAATATTTCCGAAATCGATTTTATCAAAATCGATACGGAAGGCGCTGAATGGAAAGTGTTAACAGGCGCAAAAAGTCTGATTCAAAACCACAAAATCAAAGCGATTCAGTTCGAATACGGCGGATGCTATGTCGATGCGAAAACCACATTGAAATCGGTAATGACTTACCTTTCTGAAAATGGATATATCCTCTTTAGAATAATGCCGAAAGGACTCATTCATATTTCAAAGTGGGAAGATAGACTTGAGAATTACCACTTGTCAAACTACTTCGCTATTCGCCAAGAAGACATGCCCGAATATGCTCTTATCCATTTTGAGTAGATATATAGGAGTCTCTTTTTAGAGACTCCTTTTCTCTAAATTCTATAAAGCCTATATTTTAATATACTCATTACAGCTGAATCTGAGAAAATTTGACAAGGAGGCGCCCTGAATTTGAGATAGGCTTGCCGGTGGCGAAGCAGCTCAACTTAAGCAAGTTGAGCGATACAGCCAATCTCAAAGTCAGAGGCTGCCGACGTTGTCAAAATTCGCAGATTCAGCTGTAATGAGTATATGGACATTGCGAAATGGTTCTTCATTGGGGGCGCGGTTCTTTTTTTGATCGGAGCCCTTATTTGGGCAGGATTCCCTCTCGGCAAGCTGCCCGGCGACTTTTCTTATAAAGGAGAACATACCCAAGTCTATTTCCCGCTCGCCTCCTCTATCTTAATTAGCCTTTTTTTAACGTTAATTTTCTGGCTTTTAAACCGCTCTTCTTAACTCTTTCTTAATATTATTACGGTAAAATACCTTTAATTATGAAAGTAAACGCTTCTCTCTTTCCTCATTGGTTGTCCGATTGTTTTAGCGGCCTATCCCATTTTTTCGAGCGTATCAAAAAAGCCGTATTGCGTGCCTTTGGCTGTTTGGATGAACAGCCTTTAAAAAAAGAACCCATAAATGCCTCAAAAAAAGATAAAATTCCTTCTGTTGATAAGGTAAGAGATAAGCATTTTCCTTCTTCAAACCCAACCATCCAACCGCCTCTACAAAAACAACCGCCAAATGCTACCAAACACCCATCCGATACCATGAGCGATGCCGATTTGGCAAAATATGCAGAAAGCACGAAAGATACAAAAAAAGATCTCGTTCTCCACGAGCATGAACCTATCGTGGAAAAACCAATTTCGGTCGTAGAATACGCCAAAGTAATTTATAGGGAAAATCTCGACCCAAGATACGACACTCCGAAAGCGCGTGCCGAATTTGCCCCTAAGAAGGCAAGAAATCAAAATTATCAAAAACGTTTAATAGCCATATCGAATCGATTTCATACCCCTCACGTTTATCCCGTGCGTGGAGATGGAAATTGCTTTTGCAATGCGGCGGTAGCCGGCTTGGTTGCATCTATAGTAAAAAACCCTCGAATCAAATCATCTATCTTGGAAAAGATTAAGAATGCAGAAGCGGCTGAGTTTCCTTACATAACTCCCGATACGAGCCCTAATGCTTTAGAATATGGGAAAAAGTTTTCTAAAGCCGATGACTTCAAAACTGTGTTAGAAAGATTGGAAGGGCAAGCAAGTTCTGAATGGCTTAATGATTTTGATTTTACCTCAAAATTCTCAAGAGTGATTCGATCCATGCTCTTGATTGAGGATAATAATCAGGATGCTCAATTGCGATCATTTGGCAATGAGATGGAAGCGACTTTTATCTACGGGCTATACCGAATATTCGATCTAAATATCAAATTGGCCATACTAGAGAATAACAATCAACTGGTCGATCCAAAAGATCCTAATGAATATGGAGTGACCGACCCCTTAGAGGAAATCCAAAACACTAAAAAGGACAAGGCTGACTTTGTCATCGTTCTTAAAAGCGCGCACTACTTTGCATTGATTAATCTAATAGATTAAAATTTCTCTCTTGTTTCTGTAAAAATCTCGATAACTGCTCATTTTTTCGCACAAGCAGGCCTAATTTCACTTCGTCCATAAGGTCAGGGGTGATGCCTTAGTTGTCTAGTGTATCTAATTAAAAAACAGCGCATACATTAAGAAATGATTAAGATTTAATCAGTTACGTACAATAATGTGATACAATTTCCCTGATGAATATAGATATTGACCGTCGTTTATCCCCCTTAGAAGTCCTTCAGTTTCCTTTCGTATCGCCTTATGGTTTACGCCATTTAAATAGAGGAGACTGCCTTAATTTAACCATCGGCGCGATCGAACTCTTTCCAGTCCTTGGACCCGTAGTGTCTTTGATTGAAGGAGTGGTAGCGAGCATATTCAATGACATCGATAGCAACTATCGACTAAGACAAAGCGGCTGGAAAAATAAGCTTATCGGCACCCTCGAAGTCATTCCTATCATCGGCTCTCTCGTTTCCCGTATTAATGCTACCATCGCAAGGAAAACCGCCATAAAACAACCTCACCTTCCTGTAGAAGATGTTGAAAAATGGATGTCTGAATTCAAAGCGAATGTTCTAAACAAAAAACCTATGCCACCTGCTGACCTCTCCCTTACTGAGGAGCAAAAGCAAGAATTAATCGATGTTATTAGAACTTTAGAAAAGGATCGATTTAACCTGCAAAACGTAAAAAATGCGCAAGTATTGGCGGCCAATTTAGACTGGGTTTTTAAAATGAACAACATTCCCGGAATGGTTTTTAAAGTGCCGATGAATAGGCAATATAAAGACGATAAAACTACCGTTGAAAAAAGATATGAGGTCACAACTAACGCGAAGCAATTGATTCAAAAGGAAGGGTTCGACCATCTCTTTGTGCCTGAACAAAACCTTATCAAAGTAAATATTGAGGGAGAAACCTTTCCCGTCCTCATAGAAGAATCATTTGATCATATACGCGGAACTTTCGAGCAAGAAAGCCTTTTTCAGCGCTGCTATAAAGATCCTGAATTGAAGCCTTTTATTCGCGAGTGTGTAAGGCAGTTAATTCTTTTTATCATCAAAACAAATTATTCCGATGTTAGATACGATAATAATCCCCTCCTCACCAACGGCCGCGGTTTCGGCTTGATTGATTTGGATAGCGGATACAGTCCTTATGCCGGATTAAGATGCGGCTGCAGCACAGGCGAAGATGGAATCTTGCAATATTTACCTGTTGAAGAAATTGAATATTTTGAACCGCTGCTCAAAAAAGAATTAACCGATAAAGAATTCGAGGCGCTTGGTCTTGAACCTTTGAAAGAAATGCTTCGCAAACGGGAAAAAGACGAGCCGGGCTTTAAAGTTTATCTTGAAAAAAGAAATGTTAAAACATCCAGGGAGCCTGTCGATCTTAGCGGCTGGAACCCTTTTGCGGATTACTCACGCGTTAACATTGAAGAAAAAATTAACGATATGGCGTCCTATCGGCTAGGATTTAATCTTGCTTCCGATAGACGTTTTTATATTAGGGATAATTTTTATCACGCATCCTTAGACGCACTGAAAAATGAAGGAAAGATCTACAATTGGCAGGATTTTAAAGAAATTAATTCTAATGGCGCGGGTTATTACATTTGGGCCTAAAAAAAAGGGATGATAGCGGGATAAAATAAAATTACCCCTGTGAAGCCCAATTTCGCTTTTCGCTTGACTTTCTTGGTAAAAACTTTATTTTAAGATTTTAAAATGAAGAGTTTACAATGAAAGTAGGTAATAGACCCGTTCGGATGCTTCTCATCTACTCGGCGATTGTTTTATTCATCGTTCTCTTGATGCAGCCCCTACAAGTACTTAGGTTTCAAGAATATATTGCCTTTCTTTTCCCCGAAGGAATCATCGGCATCGAACAGCGCAATCTCTTTTTAATCATACAAGCCATCATGTTATTGGTTATTATACCGGTATACATTCTTACCTACGTTTTTTCATGGCGCTACCGCTCATCGAACAAGAACGCCGTATACGACCCCGACTTAATTGACAATAAGACTGCAGAATTTGTTTGGTGGGGCGTTCCGCTTATCTTGACTACCATTATCTGTGTATTGACTTGGTATAAGACACATGAACTTGATCCTTATAAACCCATTGCCTCCGATAAAAAACCGATTACGATACAAGGGGTTGCGCTTCAATACAAGTGGCTATTTATCTATCCCGAAGAAAAGATCGCGAGCTTAAACTTCCTCCAGTTTCCGATCGGAACTCCCTTAAAATTTGAACTGACTGCCGATGCGCCCATGAACTCCCTATGGATACCAAAGCTAGGCGGTCAAATATACGCGATGCCTAATTCAAGAACGACTTTATATCTGATGTCGGACGGTATCGGTGATTTTAGAGGATCCTCCGCGCAAATCTCGGGCGAAGGCTTTGCCGATATGCATTTCATCGCAAGATCTTCGTCTGAAGAAGACTTTAAAAAATGGGTAGAAGAAGTGAAAAAATCGGACAAGATTCTCGATTTCAACGCGTATAACGAACTTGCAAAACCAAGCGTACGCGAGCCTGAAGTATTTCAGGCAAGCGCCGGCCTATTCAATGAAATTCTAAATAAGTATATGCATCCGGCAAAGGAGAAGGCAGAATGAATCCCTTTGGACGATTAACACTTCAAGCATTCGAGCATGATTTTACTCAAAATGGCGCTGTATTTGGCGCAACGCTTGCAGCGCTCGGCATTATCGCTCTTATCACTTATACCAAAAGATGGACATGGCTATGGAAAGAATGGCTGACAACCGTTGATCCCAAGAAAATTGGCATCATGTACATGATTGTTGTTATGCTAATGTTTTTGAAAGCCGTTTCTGAAGCGATGCTGATGCGTATTCAGCAGGCGGTATCAGTGGGAGAGCCCGCTTTTATCTCTTCCGGTCACTTTCAGGAGCTTTTTTCGGCCCACGGAACGACGATGATCTTTTTTGTCGCGATGGGCGTTGTATTCGGCCTACTTAACTTAATTATACCGCTTCAAATAGGCGCACGCGATGTTGCCTACCCGTTTTTAAATGCATTAAGCTTCTGGCTTTTTGCTGCAGGCGGCGCGTTAATGATGATATCGCTTGGTATAGGAAAATTCTCCCAAGCCGGATGGCTTGCATATCCCCCTCTATCACTGAATGAGTACAGTCCGAATGAAGGGGTGGACTACTGGATATGGATTGTACAAATTTCAGGGGTAGGTTCTACGCTCTCGGGGATAAATTTTATTGTAACGATTTTAAAGATGCGCTGCCCGGGCATGACTTTTATGAAGATGCCGATCTTTGTGTGGAGCGCGTTGTGTGCGATGGTTCTCGTCGTGTTTGCCTTTCCGGTCTTGACCGCGACTGTGGGTTTATTAACGCTTGACCGCTACATTGGCACCCACTTCTTTACCCATACGGCCGGCGGAAACCCCATGATGTATTTTAACTTGATTTGGGCCTGGGGGCATCCGGAAGTATACATTCTCATACTGCCTGCTTTCGGCATCTTTTCAGAAGTAGTTCCGACATTTTCTGAAAAGCGTTTATTTGGCTATACCTCGATGGTGTGGGCGCTTGTCATCATTACCTTCTTATCCTATGTTGTCTGGCTGCACCACTTCTTTACCATGGGAGCAAGCTCTAATGTGAATGCCTTTTTCGGTATTATGACCATGTTGATCGCTATTCCGACCGGGGTAAAGATATTCAACTGGCTCTTTACGAAATATAAAGGAAAAGTTCACTTTACAACGCCGATGCTGTGGTTCTTCGCTTTCGTATTAAACTTTAGCATAGGCGGCATGACAGGCATATTGCTTTCTTCTCCCCCTGTCGACTTCCAATTGCATAACAGTTTGTTCTTGATCGCCCACTTCCACGGCATGGTCATCGGCGGAGTCTTATTTGGTTTCTTTGCCGGCTTCACCTACTGGTTTCCTAAATTTACCGGGTTCTTTTTAAATGAGCGTTTAAATAGAATCGCATTTTGGTTCTGGTTCATCGGCTTTTTGGTTGCCTTCATGCCGCTTTATATGCTCGGCTTTATGGGCGCGACAAGAAGGCTTGATCATTATGAAGCCGCAACCGGGTGGAATCCGTTATTCATCCTAGTCGCTTTTGGCGCATTCATTATTTTATGCGGTGTCGGCGTACAGATTTACGACTTTTTCACTAGCATCAAGAATCGAAACAAGAACTTGGATCTAACAGGCGATCCTTGGAATGGAAGAACCCTTGAATGGGCCACCTCCTCCCCGCCTCCCGAATACAATTTCGCGATCATCCCGACAGTCGATCAACGAGATCCGCTATGGGCAGAAAAGCGGGGGGAAGCTCCAAAACAAGAACAAACTTATGAAGATATCTATCTTCCTAAAAATACGAGCATGGGGCTTATCATCGGGATCTTGAGCTTCGGATTTGGCTTTGGAATGACTTGGTATATGTATTGGCTTGCGATTATATGCTTTATCGGAATATTGATCGCCGTGATTTGGCGCCTCTCTCAAAAAGAGGAGTTCCACATTATTACCAAAGAAGAAGTCGCTAAAATTGAAAGAGCCCATAGAGAGAGGGTTAAAGCGTTATGAACCAGGAACACACCGAATATTTAGATGACACGACCATACACCATACACGCGAGCAGAATCCCGATTTAAGCGTTCCTGATCCACACCAGGACGTTTTTTCAAAAACGTACATGGGTTTTTGGATATATCTGATGAGCGACTGCCTCATCTTCGCTACCCTCTTCGCGACTTATGCGGTTTTAAAAA
Source organism: uncultured bacterium (assembly GCA_964483465.1). Taxonomy (GTDB): domain Bacteria; phylum Chlamydiota; class Chlamydiia; order Chlamydiales; family Parachlamydiaceae; genus CAZABG01. The sequence goes on along the minus strand of CAZABG010000064.1, from coordinate 5,502 downwards.
ACAGCACGTTTGGCGGACCGACATCGAAAGACATATTTGAGCTATCGACCGCGTTTACAGAAACAATGATTCTTTTAGCAAGCAGCGTCACTTGCGGCTTTGCGGTTCTTGCTTCTCTAAAGAACAAATGGAAATCGGTCCTTGTTTGGCTAGGCCTCACCTTTTTACTTGGCGCGTCCTTTTTAGCGATAGAACTGCACGAATTTTATGGTCTTATTTCTGAAGGTAACAGCTGGCAGAGAAGCGCTTTTCTTTCAGGATTCTTCGCGCTCGTAGGAACTCACGGACTTCACGTAACCTTCGGCCTCTTATGGCTCATAGTCATGGCTGCGCAAATCTTTTACCAAAAGATCAATAAAGATACTTTTAGAAGGCTTGTTCTATTCAGCCTCTTCTGGCACTTCCTGGATCTCGTTTGGATCTTTATTTTTACTTTTGTTTATTTAATGGGAGTGATTTAAATGCACGACGAATTAAGCTTATCTGAAATAAAAAAAGAATATCACGGCTCTTTAAAAAGCTATATTCTCGGCTTTTTTCTCTCGCTGATATTCACTTTGATTTCATTTTCATTAGTTGTCTTCGAAGTTCTGCCAAGACAAACTCTAATTTATTCACTACCCTTCCTAGCGCTTATTCAGGCAGGGATCCAGCTTGTTTTCTTTTTGCATTTAGGCAAAGAGGAAAACCCCAAGTGGGAATCGCTTGTATTTTATTTTATGGTTCTCGTTTTACTCATCATTGTGCTTGGATCTCTCTGGATCATGTATGACTTAGAAGCAAGAACTATGCAATTTATGGAAATGAAGTGATTAATTATACCCTGATTACGAAGCCGGGCATTATCCTTGGCAATCTCATCACCTTAGCTGCGGGCTTCTGGCTTGCGTCGAAAGGTTCAATCAACTACCTGCTTTTCCTGCAAACCCTTGCGGGACTTGGCTTCATTATCGCCTCCGCCTGCGTCATTAATAATATCATTGATCGAAAACTCGATGCTAAAATGGACCGCACTAGAAGCCGTCCTATTGCAAATGGTGCTATCACCGAAACGCAAGCCCTTATCTTTGCGATCATTCTTTACATTATCGGAAGCATTATCCTTATCCACTATACAAACATTCTCTCCACTCTCATCGCAAACCTGGGTTTTTGGATCTATGTCGCCATTTACAGCCCCTTGAAAAGCCGCACGGTCTTAGCTACTGCAATCGGAAGCATAGCGGGGGCGGTTCCTCCCGTTGTAGGATACACCGCCGTCACGAATCAATTAGACCTTGGCGCTATTTTACTATTTCTTATTCTCGTCCTCTGGCAAATGCCCCACTTCTTTTCCATCGCCCTCTATCGCATGGATGATTATACCCGCGCCAACATTCCCCTCCTACCGATTGTAAAAGGGGTCCTGCGCACAAAAGTGCACATGGTGATTTATGTCATCGCTTTTCTTGTCGCCGTCTCGCTACTAACCCTCACGGGTTACACAGGCAATCTCTTCCTCGCCGTTTCATTTACCCTCGGTCTCATCTGGCTTGGTCTTACTCTTTATGGATTTTCGGTTGTCAATGATCGCGAGTGGGGCAAGCAAATGTTCCGCTACTCGCTCATACTAATTACCGCCATGTGCTTAACGCTGCCCTTTGATGTGCGAGCTGAATCCGACGCTCCAAATGCTACGTCTCTTGAGATGTAGGATATATCAAGAAATCAAAACTTATTTTAGTATCTATCCATGGTCTTTCTATTATTCATATTTCTGTTTCCTCTCTATGCTTTCGAATGGCAAAACCAAACAGGCAATCAAACCTACCATCTATCTCGTTTTGAAACCCCTTCTTCGTTAAATGAACTTCAATCCATTGTCAGAAATGCGAATGGTCTAAAAGTAAAAGCAATAGGTGAAGGTTATTCCCTATCTGATGTAGGAGCAACAACCGGCATCTTGATTTCCTTGCGCAACCTAAATCATATTCTTTATCAAGAGGGCTTCAAGGTAAAAGTTGAATCAGGAATCTCTTTAAAACAGTTAAACGAAGAACTATTTAAAAACGGCCTTTCTCTTCCGAATCTCCCTGCTACGGACGAATTCAGTTTAGGAGGAGTAATCAATACCGGTGCGCATGGATCCGGTCATACCGGCACACTTTCAAGCTTCATTAAATCAATTGATTTAGTTACGGCTGATGGCAATTTAATCACATTAACAGAAGATAGGGATGAATTTCATGCAGCCACCGTTGGCCTTGGTGCGCTAGGCGTCGTATATGCCATCGAATTGGAATGCGTGCCTCGATTCTATCTTGAAAAGACCGAGGAATACTCTAACTATCCCGCCATACTTGAGCAATTTGAAAGACTGCATCAAGAAAATGACTTTTTTAGCTTTTTCTGGGATGTTAAATCCGACGAAGTCCTGATCGTCAAATGGAATAAGTCAGAGAGAGGATTTCCAAGTCATGAATCGCTTTGTTGGTATAAAATTGAACCCGATGACAAAACCATCTTTTCCGAAATAGCTATACCCTTTGATCAGTTAAAGGAAGCCCTCCCTTTAGTTCGTGAAAAATTAAGGCGTTTTCTTGATCAAGGATACGCTATAGAAAATCTTCATATCCGTTTTGTGGAGCAAGATTCAAACAGCTATCTCAGCCCTACCTTTGATGGGAAGAAAGCCTATATTGCTATTTGCATTTTAGGCGAAGAGAAAGCCTTACCTCTTTATCAAGAAATAGAAGAAACGCTCTTCCCCTTAGGTGGAAGGCCGCACTGGGGCAAAATCCATTTTCTAACTCCTAAGAAAGTTCAACGACTCTTTGGCCCAAATTACGACAAATTTAAAGATGTAAGAGAACGTCTCGATCCTACCC
>CAZABG010000064.1:0-2625 GCA_964483465.1 uncultured bacterium | reverse complement strand
TTAAATATTTTTTATTTTTTTTCACGGATATAAATAGTATCAGTTTATAAATAAGCGGCATGACCACACCTAGGGTACGGCAAGATAGCAACATAGACTTTTAACTTTAGCTTTTAAGTTTAAAAATGGCTATGTCGTCATACCAAGTAACTTCTTCGACCTCTTCATATTTTCTTGTGGCAGATTCGATTGTCTTTCGAAACCATTCAGATTTAGGCGCATTAAAAATAAAGATTTTATCGTTTTCCCGATAAGTACGAGGAATATCATAACTATTTGCCATAAACTCATCATGATATATTTTAAAAGTGTCCATATCGCCCATTCTGGCAAATAAGCTCATCATCAACATTCTATATTTTTGAACGACTTCATGATCAAAACCTTCTTTCGCTTTTTTGGCGTTATCGAGCGCTTCGCGGGCTTTTACATAGTCGCCTCTTTCAAGATACACTTGAGCCGCTCCAAGATAAGGAAAGGCTTGAGTAGGGTCGTTTGAAATAGAGGTTTGGTATAATTCAAAGGCTTTATCATATTCTTTATTTCTAACTGCAAGTTCGCCTTGAATGTAAGGCTCAACCCAATGGCTCGCATATGCGATTGAAAAACAGAGCAAAAATGCTAATAGAATTTTCATGTTGCATCTCCTAAGCCGAAAATCATATATGAAACTATGACTAAATTACATGCGTTCCTGCAAAAGGAGTTTAGATGTCCTTAACCATTCCCCTAAATCTGACAGAGCTAGAACCCTTTTTAGTAACCACATTTAACGACATAAGTCTTGACCCCCTAAGGCTTAAAAGACTTTTGCAGGTATTACGTAAAATGGGGGAAGTCAGCGCGGAAAAAAAGGCTATCCTATCAAAATTCCCTGTATTTGAAATCACTCCGAATGCACTTAGTCAAGAAGATCTCAACCTGCTGCTTAGCTTTACAAACAACAAGCCGGAAAACACCCCTTACGGCAGGCTGCGTTTATGGACGTATAAATTTGAAGCGATCGTCAAAGGCACAAATATAGCTTCCTCCCAACCAATAAGGCCTCTTGATGCTGTGACCAAGCTATTTTTTGACGCGTTGCGCTCTTTTAATGAATTTAAAGAAGGCAGATGGAAATTTGCAGCCTATATCGATCGAAATGAAATCTCGAAAGAAAACGCTGAAAAAAGCGGGCTCGCTTGGCATCGCGATCGCTTTGATGATAACTCGCCTCCAACCGATTATGCTCATTTCACTTTATTCATCCTCCTTACTGATCATACCCTTTGGAAAAGCGGAGAGCTCGGACTGCAGCTAGGCGGTGAAAAAGCAACCGACGGCACCTGGATTAATTCAAAAAATCCCGAAGTGCATTTAATGCCGCGCTTTAATCAGGCTATCGTTGTAAAGAACATCGATTCTGCCCATTATGTCGCTCCTGTAATTCCGACAAATAGCACACTCAGACGTGATGTATTTATCCTTACAGCCAACTACGTTTCAAAATGAATCTCTCAGCCCTCTTGAAAAGCCCGTTTTAAAAAGCTTTCGATCGAATCAAGCGATGCTTTTGCGGCATCCGGGTTATACAAGATTCCGGCAGCTTTATTATTGGCTGTGGGTGTTGTAAAGGCATGATACGCATCGCCAATTATAAGCGTCTCAAAATGTGTCACTGTTTTTAAAAAGGACATCAGTTTATCCATCGGTTCAACCGGATCTAAATATCCCTGCTGAATTAAGACGCGAGTTTCAATTTTTCCTCCGTTTGGAGGCTCCTCAAAATGACCGTAAACAGAAATGGCCCCTTTTAAAGGGACTTGAAGACGGGCTAAGTCTAAAGCGACAAGTCCGCCAAAGCCATAACCAAGAACGACGACAGGAACATCCCCCAAAAGCTCTTTGGCTTTTTCATACCCTTTTAAAACGCGCCGTTTCACAAGCTGACGGTCTTGCATAAAGGGCATCTTTAAAGCCGCGTTTTCCTCAGGGTTTTTACCAAGCACCCCTTTACCATACATATCAAGGGCAAAGGCGTTATAACCAAGGTTTGCAAAATGACGTGCCTTATCTTCAATAAAATCGTCCCTTCCGCGCCACGCGTGGCATAACAAAACGAGAGGACTACTCGCACGTTGTTTTACAAAGAAGCCTTCTAATTCACAATTATCGTCAAAGTAAGAAATGTTCATCATCTACAAATTTTCTAGAAATCCTATCCTTTATGTTTATATACTACTCGGTCGTATGGATACAAAAACATTTTGGAATGAAATCGGATCAAAAAAGGATTTTACCGATCCTTTTTTTGCCGATCAGCTTGTTTCTTTTGTTAGTAAAGAGGCCGATATCGTGGAATACGGATGCGGCTATGGACGTATCTTGAACCTGTTGCGAGAAACCGGCTTTAAGAAACTCGTCGGATTTGAGATTGCTCCCAATATGGTTAAAAGAGCGAAAGAGACCTATCCTGATCTTGATATAAGGCTTTTAAAACAATCCGCCAAAATGGATACATCCGATGCCTCTTATGATGCGGCGATTCTTTCTACGGTTCTTTGCAGCATTCCCGATTTAAACGAACAAAATCTGGTTTTTAAAGAAATCGCACGCGTTTTACGACCGGAAGGCTATTAATACATT
>CAZABG010000063.1:0-14614 GCA_964483465.1 uncultured bacterium | reverse complement strand
TTCAAGAGTAAAAATTATCTTTGACTACGATTCCAGCATAGCAACTTCCGCCTTCGTTTTAGTACCCGTGGGAAGAACCGCAGCCGCAAGATGTTTTTGCGTTCGGGTTCGAGATCTTAAAGCCGGTTGAATGGAGCCCTTCGACGTAGTCGATTTCAGAACCCATCAAGCGAGCTTTCTTCTTCGCTAGAATGTGAATTTCAATGCCGTTTGAATGAAGGACGAGGTCGTCTGCATTTGGTTTTTCTGAGAAGTCGAGAACATATTCAAAACCGCTGCAGCCAGCCATTTGCTCATCAAAACGAAGCGCCCAGCCGGTTTTGCCTTCTTCTTTCGCGATCTCCATGAACTTCTTCGCAGCTCTTTCAGTAACCGTGATCGTAGAAGTATCTACAGGAAGGTCGAGAAGCTCGTTAAGTTTTTTTACGAGATGATCGATCTGTTCTTCTGTTTTGCCGTGGCCTCTCATCCCTTGCTCGAGGGTTTCGTAGTCAGCGGCTCCGCAGCCTACACAGTGAAGGCCGGCATTAGTGATCTCTTGGGAGAGTTTCTGGGATTTACCAGGAAACTTGCCAAGGATTTGCTTAATGGTCATTTGACGATGAATAGTTTCGGACATGTTTCCTCTAAATTAAAATGAAATATTTACACGGCCACACTTTATACGGCATTGGCAAGCAAGACGTTCGTCTTTGCATCCTTCGCCCAAGAAATCTTCTTCTTCCTGTGTGGGTTTAGAAAGGTTTTCATGCCCTTCGACAACCGATATTACGCAGGTTCCGCATACCCCTTCGGTGCATGCAAAGGGAACGCCTGCCTCTTCACAGTACTGAGCAATAGGTGAGTCATCGGGAATCTCCGCCTCTTCCCCGTTATGTTGAAATTTAAGTGTAGCCATTAAAATTGTTCTCCAATGCAAGTATTATATATTATTTTGAATTATTGACAATCTGTAATGTTTTATTTAGTTGATCTGCGGAGATCTTTTAGCTCTAAGAATAAAGTATACTCCTAACGCGATTATGGGAATGCTTAGCCACTGTCCTACCTGAAGGTACTCTAAATTATAGGGGGAGGGCTGAACTTCTTTCGTGTATTCGAGGAAAAAGCGGGAAGTAAAGACTAGAACGAAGAACCAGCCGATGATTTTGCCGGGAGCGGGGCTTTGCCTTTTATACCATAGAAGGAAGAAGAAAATAGCAAGGTAACAAAGGCCTTCGTAGAGCTGAGTAGGATGGCGGGGAACGATCGCGCTGCCATCAAAAGGATTTCCGAATATGACGCCCCAGGGAAGGCTTGTTTCGGTACCGATTATCTCTTGATTGAAGAAGTTGCCAAGGCGGATAAAAAAGGCGACAAGGGCGGTTGGCACGGCGATAATGTCAAGCAAGCGTATAAAGGTTAGTTTTGGGTATTCTTTCTTGTTAAAATAAACGAATAGGGCAAGGGCGATAAAGACGCCTACGGTTCCCCCGTGGCTTGCCAGGCCCCCCTTCCAAATCATAAAAATTTCTAGAGGATTTTTTAGGTAGCTGATGGGCTCATAGAATAGAATATGTCCAAGTCGAGCGCCTAAAATGGTTCCGGCGAGGATATACCAAATCAGTTTGTCGATCATTGCCTTTGGATCGTCGGTGTAGCTTTTCAAATCTTTTTGGACATATTTATAGCCAAAGAGAAATCCGACTACGAAAAATAGGCCATACCATTTAATAGGGTGATTAAAGTAAGGGATTACAAACAGATCTGGATCGGGATTCCAATAAATCATAGTAAAATAAAAGTTTCGGAGTAGAGGGATTCGAACCCCCGACCTACTGGTCCCAAACCAGCCGCGCTAGCCAAGCTGCGCTATACTCCGAATGCACAGCAGTCTAGCAAATTTAGGAAATTAAAAGATAGTTTTTTTGTTCGGGGGTCAAAGCGGTGGTATGCCCACCTAGCGCTCTCACATGCATGTCGGCCACTTTTTGATCTAAAATTATGGGGAATGGATGAATGCCGACAGGATATTTTTTTGTAAAAAGTTCGATTTGCGCTAGCGTTTGGCATGAAAAAGAATTTGACATAACGAACGAAGGATGCCCTTGGCCGCATCCTAGATTGACTAGGCGCCCTTCCGCAAGTACCAGAAGGCTAATATTTCCTTTTGAATATTTTGTTACGCCTGGCTTTATCAATTCGCGTGTAAAGTTGTTTCTTAAATATTGGATGTCGATTTCTTTGTCGAAATGGCCCATGTTACTTAATATCGCGAGCGGTTTCATCTTTTCAAAATGTTTTGACGTGATCACATTGATGCATCCGGTAGCCGTCACGAAAAGATCTCCAAGAGGCGCAGCTTCATCCATCGTAACGACTCTATAGCCATGGCATAACGCATGATAGGCTTTTATGGGATCGGCTTCGGTTACAAGAACGGTTGCCCCAAGCGACTTTAGCGCATCAGCGCAACCTCTTCCAACATCGCCAAACCCGGATACAACCGCCACTTTTCCGGCTATCATCGGATTGAGAGCGCTTTTCACGCCTTCTAGAAAGCTTTCGCGACTTCCATAGTAATTGTCAAACGCCGCTTTCGTTTTTGCGTCATTTACATTAATAGCAGCAATTTTTAGCGTGCCTTCCTTTTCACGTCTCTTTAGATTGCGAATGCCTGTTGTTGTTTCTTCAGAAACTCCCTTAATGTCTTTAAGAAGTTCCGGAAACTGATCATGAACCAGGTTTGTAAGATCGCCGCCGTCATCAACAAGCAGATTAGGTTTAAAGGCGAGTGTTTCTTTTAAGCACCAATTATATTCTTCTTCGCTTTCACCTTTCCAAGCAAAAATGGGAATGCCCGATTTCGCAAGCGCGAGTGCGACATCGTCTTGCGTTGATAAAATATTACAAGAGCTCCATCTGACTTCTGCGCCTAGCTCGATGAGGGTTTTAATAAGAACCGCGGTTTGAACCGTCATATGCACGGAGCCGGCAATACGGGCGCCTTTTAATACTTTTGGCCCTTCTCTTAGAGCCATAAGTCCGGGCATCTCTTTTTCTGCTAATTTGATTTGCTCGAGTCCAAGCGCGGCGTTGGCCTTGTCATTTACCTTATAATCCATAAGGTGAGACTAGACTTTAATCTATTTTTCTTGAACCCACTTTTTCAAAATAGGATCGCATGCGGCGAGCGCCGCTTCATTTTTTTCGATCACTTTTATCGAAGTCATTACAGTTGAATGATCTCGTTCGAAAATATCGCCGATTTTTTGGTAGGGTAGCTTGAGTTCTTTTCGACAAAGATACATAGCAAGCTGTCTTGGAAGGGTCGATTCGCGAGTTTGAGAAACCCCGAGAATATCTTCTGCTCTAATTCCATAGTGCTCAGCAACCCCATAGATAATCTTTTGCGGGGTTAACTTAATTTCTTCTTCTCTTTGAATTAAGTCGTTGAGATAGTGTTTGACTAAAGGAATGGTAAGCGCGGTCGGGTGCATCGTCTGTAAATGGGTACGAAGTATAAGCGCTTCAAGCGCTTGAACAATCGCTTTAGGTCCGCTTTTAAATGTCTCAACTAAGAAGTCGATCGTTTTGCGATGAAGAGGGTATTTAAGTATTTGACACTTCTTTTCAATGAGGGCGTGCATTTCAGCCATCGTGGGCAATTCTAAAGGAAGGGCAATACCCCATTCAAAGCGCGATATTAATCGCGGCTCAATGTGATCGAGCTGCGAAGGATGCAGTTTGCTTGCGAGGATTATGGGCTTGCCTGCAAGGTGCAAAGTGTTGAATGTGTGAAAGAGCTCTTCCTGTGTTGCGCCTTTATGAGCTAGATCTTCAACGTCGTCTAACATGAGGGCATCGATATTACGATATGCTTCACGAAATAGAGCCATTTCAGACGATCGGATAGCGGAAACAACATGCTCTGTAAACGTTTCGGTTCTCGCGTAAGTGACTTTCATTCCTTTCGATCCCATCTCTTGCAGAAGCGACATCAATAAGTGGGTTTTACCTGAGCCTGAGGGGCCGTGGATATAGATCGGATTAAACTCTGATTGGCTTTTTAAGATTTTTACCGTGACTTCGTTCGCTTCCGTTACGACAAAACTATCAAACGTAAAAAGGGGATTGATGGTATCGAAGGTCGGCATGAAGCGGGGAGCTTCCGTTTTCGCGGGAGCGGAAGCTTTCCTTTTCAGCTGCTCATATTTACTTGCTAAATTGAGATGGACACGGATTTTTTGGTGATTATTATTAGTGAAGCCTTGAATGAGTTTCTTTCGGATATGCTCTTCAAACCAAAGTGCCTGAAAAGAATCTGACGCTTCAAGATATAGATTTTGGGCGTCGTATCGAACGACCTTTAACGTGCGAAGCCACTTTTTAACTGTGGCTTCGCCAAGCTCTTTCTCTTGATCGAGTAAAAAATTTTCCCAAGCTTTCATTTAGGTTATTATTTCTTCGCCAGCACCGTCGTTTGGTTTCTGGACATCCACCACTGTTGGAGCATACCGAGCAGCATCGATGAAAGCCAATAAATATTCAAGCCTGAAGGGAAGTGGTAGAACATAAAGGTGAATAACACCGTCATCATCGTTCCCATCGCCTTCTGTTGTCTTTGCTGGTCGGTCATATCTTTTGGATCTTTAGGTCCGGATGACATCATTCTTTGCTGGAAGAACATCACTAAGCCAAGAAGGATAGGCAGTAAGTGAAATTCATTTCCAATAAAGGGGATGTAGTAGTTCCAGCTAAAGAGGACGTCGGGAGCGGCTAAGTCATCAATCCAACCGGGAATAAAACTTGCGCCTCTAAGTTCAAAAGTTGATTTAAGCAAGTCAAACATACCGATAAGGAACGGCAGCTGAATAAGAAGCGGCAAGCATCCCGATAAAGGATTTACGCCCTTTTCACGATATAGATTAACAATTTCAAGCTGCGCTTTCTTTGGATCTTTTTTGTATTTTTCCTGGATCGCAGTTACTTCAGGGGCGATTTTTTGCATCGCAAGGGTTGACTTGATCGACCATGCGTTCAAAGGATAGAGCATCACTCTAAGCGCAACCGTTAACAATACGATTGATAAAGCCCACGAATGCGTAATCCAGTAGAAAAACTTCATCAATATAAGAAGGAATTTCGCGAACGGCTCAGAAATAAAGCTAAACCAGCCGTGGAAAGTTTGGCTTGCAATATAGTCAGGATTATAGCCGGTAGCAGGATCGGAGAAAGTTTCATCTACTTTCTTCATGATATCGGTTGCGAACGGACCTGCGAACACTCTAAAATGTGAGTTCGGGCTTCCTGCTTTTAACGGGAGAAGCGTCATGTAGCCAGGCATATTAGCTGCCGGGAATCTATTATACTGCTCGTCAATTTCAACTAATCTTGAAGGGATGATATTTCCCGGAACAATCGTTGCTCGAAAGCCATCAGCTGCCGATTTTAATGGATCAAGCAAAATGCCTAAAAAACCATTGCTGTTTACAATCCAGTCAGGCTTTGTTGACGTAACGGTAAAAGTATCTGTCGGAAGATCGATGTTCTCTACAACAGCCTGATTATTTTTAGTGATTCTATATTTTAAACTAGGAGCTGCACCCCCAGAAATCCATTCAACTTCAGGGATACCGCTCGTGATCCACAAATTACGGCTATCGCCATCAATATCGATTTCCAGGTCAATCGTGTAAGGGCCGCCATTATTTTCGTCCGCGATAGTGAATCGCTTTGTGATTTTGCGATTACCCATCTCCGTTTCAAAAATAATTTCATTCTTCGTAAATTTAGTTACTTTGTATTCCGCTTCCGCGACTTCTGGAAAATCGGACACCAAATTCAAGGCGTAATATTTAGGAGGAACCTGAATCGATTTTTTGTCGCTTTTTTGGATCAAATCGCGGCGAATGAGAGGGTAGTAGCCGCCAAGGCTTCCCTTTTCATGAACAACTCCATCTGCGGTTTTATAGCTATGAGCGGGGAAGTAGGCGTTCTGCGGCTCTTGTTTAACCATCTCGCGATCGAACTCAATTTCGCGAACAACGCTTTTTTCGTCTTTATCTGTTTGGAAAGGAAGGTTGATTTCTGCAAGCGCTCCGCCATGATTCGAGAAAACGAGCTGCTGATAAGCGTTTTCAAGAACATAGAATTTTTCTTCACCGCGTTCGGTTGTCTTAAAATCGGGGCGGGTTAAAAAGACCGTTTTAAGCCCTCTTAACTCATCAAGCCAAACCAAGCTCGATCTTGAACTATCAAAGATTGCAACAGGTAAATAAGTCTTATTCTGTTCAAATAAAACAATCGCTTTGCCTTGGACTTTATCGCCGAGCGTTTCTATGGGTATGGAAAACTGGCCATCTTCATATTGACCCCAAACCACTCTCTGAGAATCAGGAAAAAAGAGCTGAAGATCGTATTTACCAAAGTCTGGCAGATCGGCTATCTCGACCGGTTTAGCTTCATTTTGGGAATAAAGCGAAATAAATTCGTTTGAAAAAACTTTTTTATAGGGGCCGATCGCCTCTTTATCGCTGAATGTTAAAAAATTGTCTTTTACTTTAACACCCACAACGCCATCGATCGTATCGACAGGAAGGTTTTCTACTTTCGCAGTTTTTGTATTAAGGCCTGTTTCAAGTTCGCGCCGTTTCTGTTCTTTTTGAACCTCGACCTGCTCTTTCCACTGCTTCATTGCTTGCTGGTTCTGATTTTCGAAGTACCAGTTGATGGTAAGAAATAATGTTGAAAAGATGACAACAGCAATGATAGCTCTGCGGTCCATTGTAACCCTCTATAGTAAAAAGGAATAACTTTAACATACCGAGGGGTTACAGCCTAATATTTTTTTAAGGCAGAAGGCGGAAGGCAGAAGGATGAATAGCAACATAAAGTGCACTCTTAATGCTCATATGTTACAAAATAAAGCGATTCCAAATCTGTTGCTACTCTGCCTTCTGCCTTCGTTTGCTATTCTGCCTTCCGCCTTCTGCCTTCTGCCTTTCTCTTTCCGCCTTCTGCCTTTTGTTAATTTATTCGTTTCATTATGATGATGCGGATGTTCTATTTGCTTGCCATTTTCATGCTCGGCGCTTTGGGTACCGAAGATTTAAAATTATCAATTGATGAGCTTGAAAAAGCGCCTCCAAGTTCGGCGGTTTTTTTAAATTTGGCAAGATCCTATTTAAGCGATCAAGAAGAAGAGAGGGCGTTTAGAATTTTTTTAAAGTCGCTTGAACTTGAAAAGATCGAATCTTATCCGATGGGAGAGGACGAGGCAAAGCTGTACGATGAAGCTCTGAAGCTATATCTAAATACGAGACCTGAAGATAGCGAAAAGGTTAGCTATCAAATCATCGAAAAGTATGGGCCCATCCTTTCTGATCATCCCGATTATAGGCACCTTTCCTATATAGTAGCTTCAAGTTATGCGAATTTAAAATTGTACGAGCCTTTCTTTATTTTGTTTGCTCGTGCCTATCAAGCGGAGCCTAAGCACTTCCTTGCTTATAAGGCGCTTGCATGTATTCATATTAAATTGCTTGAGAGAGCTAAAACGGATGATGTTCGTGAAGAAGAACGTAAATTAGTTATAAGTAATTTAGAAAGTGCACAAAAAGCAAATCCTAATGATTTTAACTTATACAGAATAGAAATACTTTTTTCTCCGATTCAAAATAGAAACGAAAGAATAAAACGTATCTTGAATAAAATACTCGCCCTTCCTATGATCCCAACCCGTAGCGATGCCCTATTTTTCACCGAGCTTGCCTACGAGACCAAGGATAAGGAGCTCGCGAACAAAATGGTTGATAAGGCGCTGAGTTCTTTTCCCGGCAGCCGTGTCATCCAACAACTGAGAAAGCAACATGGAAACTAAACAGTTAGGCGACTATAGCGTAATCAAAACGATCGGAACCGGATCGCTTGGTTCCGTTCTCCTTGCCGAACACCGCTTTATGAAGCGTCAGTTCGTTTTAAAGCTGCTTCCTCAGGAGCTTTCGCAAGATAGGCAGTTTATTCAACGTTTCGAAGAAGAGATTGGGGCCTTATCGCAGCTTGATCATCCCAATATTGTAAAAATCCATAACATTTCTTTTGCTCAAGGCCACTTTTTTTTAGTTACCGATTGCATCGTGGATGAGCTTGCAGAAACGACGAATCTTGCCCAATATCTACGAACGCAAACGCTCGAAGAAAAAGAGATTTATGCGCTTTTGAAGAAAGTGGCAGAATCGCTTGATTACGCCCATCACAAGAAGAATTTGGTTCATCGCGGCTTAAAATTGAATAACGTGCTTCTTGGAAAAGGAAAGAGCGGGGGAATAGAGCCATTTTTAAGCGACTTTGGTTTAAGTAAAGTTATTGGAACAGGGCTTATTTTAAACCGCACCTATAAAATGGTTGCGGAATCGCTGCAGACGAATGATGTGCAAAAGATGAATCCGCTATTTAACTCCTTTTTGCAAAACTACATCTTCTTAAGTCCTGAGCAAAAAAGGCTCGATCATCCTCATGGCGTCGATTATAAAGCCGATGTTTATTCGTTTGGTGTTCTCGCCTATTATTTACTGACAAAAGAGTATCCAGAAGGAATTTTTGATTTGCCTTCCTCACCCCAATATAATTGGGGTGCGCTCATTCGTGCTTGCATGCAAAATGATCCCGTCAAACGTCCTGAAAGTTTATCGAAAGCTTTCGAATATCTTTCAAAAGTAGTAGAGAAAGTTCAGGTAGCCGTTCCTGAAGTTGAATACGCCGCCGCCGCGTCAGGTTTAAAGCCGATCATATTAAAACCGCACTTAGAACGACCCACGACCGATTTAGATCCGGCTCAGTCTCTTATCGTCGATACGACTGTTAAGCGTTATGTTCCTGAAAAAAGAAATTCAGATGATATAAAACCGATTCCGACAAATATGGTGAGCATTCAAGGGGGAGAGTTTTATCGCGGAGCATCAGATGGCAATCGTGATGAAATGCCTCGTCATAAAGTGATCATCTCAAGTTTTGCAATTGATATTCATCCCGTCACGAACGAGCAGTTTGTTCGTTTCATTGAAGCGATGGGCGGAGAAAAGGATAGTAATCATAACGATATTATCAGACTTAGAGATTCGCGTATTAAACGAAGCGCAGGAAGAGTATTAATCGAATCGGGCTATGCGAAACATCCGGTTGTCGGCGTTACCTGGTATGGCGCTGTTGCTTACGCAAAATGGGTGGGAAAACGTCTTCCAACAGAAGCCGAATGGGAAATTGCCGCTCGCGGCGGTATAGAGGGAGCGCTTTATCCTACCGGGGAAGATATTGAAAAAAGCCAGGCGAACTTCTTTAGCTCCGATACGACAGCCGTAATGAGCTATGCTCCAAACGATTTCGGTCTTTACGATATGGCGGGCAACGTATACGAATGGTGCCAGGACTGGTACGGTTATAATTACTATGAATCATCTGTTCAAGAGCCAGAAAATCCCCAAGGACCTATCCAGGGCGTTTATCGTGTCATGAGAGGGGGTTGCTGGAAAAGCTTGAAAGAAGATTTACGTTGTTCAAGAAGACATAGAAACAATCCGGGTACCGTTAATGGCACTTACGGATTTAGATGCGCAGCGGATGTGGAATGAAATTGATTTCTGTCATGTTTGTGTGCCTTGGGAATATTTGCCGTAGCCCTGCTGCGGAGGAGATTCTTCGCAAAAAAGCAGAAGCGCATGGATTATCAGACACTCTTCACGTTGAAAGTTCAGGCGTCGGCTCATGGCATCTTGGATCTTTACCCGATAGCCGCATGAGAGAAGCTTCCATTAAACGCGGCTATAATCTTTGCGGGCGAGCGCAGTTATTCAACCCTTCTCACTTCAAGCAATTTGATTATATACTCGCAGCCGACGAACATGTTCTGCACGAGTTACAATCTCTTGCCCGCACCCCTGATGAAAAGTCGAAAATACATTTGATGACCGCCTTTTCCAAAACATACCCTCATAAAAATGTGCCTGACCCTTACTATAACGGCCAAGCTGCTTTTGAAGGGGTTCTTGATTTATTGGAATCATCGATTGAAGACTTCATCGAACAGCTCAAAAAGAATCATAATTAGATGATCGAGGAGCCGTTTTCGAGTGGAAGCTAAGCTGCCACTCATAAGAGTTTGACTAAAGAGTGTCGGCCGAGGAGAGGGGTCGAAAATAGCGCCAAAAGGGCGTTTTTGCAGGGGCGAATGATTTTTTGAATGGGCTCGTTAATATAATCTTAATATATTTATTGTATAATTTACCTATATGAATAAAATTCTCGACACAATTAATCCATACCTTATTTACGTTCCGGTTATTAGTACGGCAAAAGGGCTTTACCAGCTTTTAAGTAAAGATGTAGCGGTAGCCAATCTGACCGATAAAAACATATCCGTTATCGATCCGCATGAAAAAGCAAAGATCGCGATATCGATCATTCCTATTCTTGGAAATTTTATCGTCGGGATAATGAATATTGCCGAAAGATTTTTTCCTGCTAAAGTCAACCCTCGTAAAGATTCTCAAATTCCAGAAGGTTATGAATTAGTTAAGTCGGATGAAGTAAAAACATTGGATGAGAGATTTCAAACTGAAATTAGAGCTGCAACGTTAAGAGGTGTCGAAAGTGCTCGATTGGTAGTAAAATCTGAGCTTGAAAAAGAACATCAAGCAGAAATTGATGGCTTGAAGGTTAAACATGAAGCCGAAATGAAAGCGATGATTGAAAATCAGTCGCGTATTCCTGAAGGATTTAGGTTAGTAAATGAAGCAGAAGATGCGAGAATTTTAGCAAAATTACAATCAGATATTCAAGCGTCAGCTCTGAAAGGTTTTCATGCTGCATTAGAACAAGCTCAGAAAAACGGCGACATTGAAAAGCTACAGTTATTAACTGGAAAAGCCGAAGCTGAAAAGAAAGCTGAAGCAGCTAATTCTGAAGTCAAGAAATTGAAGGCAGAGATTGCTTCGAGAGATAAATCTTTAGCTGATAAGGATGCCCGTATTAAAGAACTTTTAGCAAAAATTACCGGCAATTCAAAACCTGCAAATGATCCCGTTAAAGATAATGCCGCTGATTTAGTAGAAGAAGCTGCTAAAGAGCTAAAAAGAGCCCAAGAAGAAAAAGATCTTGAAGCCAAAAAGGAAGCTGCCAAATCAGAAGGAAAAGAAAAGAATTTGGAAGATAAAAATGATAAACTAAAAGAGCTTATGGCAAAAAAACCTGCTTTTATGTCAGATGCTGCTTATTTAATCGGTGTAGCCAATGGGGGTCAATAGTATGAACGATAAGAAAATTATGTCAATTCAATCTAAAGGGCTAAATACAGAATTGAATTTTAAATTTTAAATAGATAATTACTGCTAATAGAAAAATGTTAGCGCTTGCTTTAGCCATTAAATAATAGCCAAAAAAAGCTTGCTACTTAGTATCCTTCAGCTATCGTTTAAAAATTGCTTTCAAGATCCCTAGATAAAAATTGAGTTCTAAGTTAATCTTTTCCCTATGAAATTACTACTATCTAAGCCAAGAGGCTTTTGCGCAGGTGTTGAACGGGCGATCGAAACGGTCGAAAAAGCGCTTAAGCTTTGGGGTAAACCTATCTACGTTAAACACGAAATCGTACACAACCGGCATGTAGTCGAAGACCTAAAGCAAAAAGGGGCCATTTTTATTGAGGATTTAGCCGAGGTGCCGGAAGGGCAGAGGCTGATCTATTCAGCACACGGAGTGTCGCCCGCGGTAAGAGACGAGGCGAAGAAGCGTAATTTAATCGAAATTGATGCGACGTGCGGTCTTGTGACCCGAGTTCATTCAGCGGTAAAGCGTTATGCCGGTATGGGCTATCAAATCGTTTTGATAGGCCATAAAAAGCACGTAGAAATTATTGGAACGGCAGGGGAGGCCCCTGAAGTTACAACGATTGTCGAGTCACCCGCCGATGTCGATAAGCTCAATTACAGCCCTAATGAAAAACTATTCTATATCACTCAAACAACCCTTAGTTTAGATGATGTAAGAGAGATTACTGACGCTTTAATTAAAAAGTACCCGAAGATCGAGACTTTACCTAGCTCCTCTATCTGCTATGCGACAACAAATAGGCAGATGGCGTTAAGGGAAATTACTGATATTACGGACCTTGTTTTGGTCGTTGGCGACCCAACTTCTTCCAATTCAAACCGGCTTTGCGAAGTGGCCCTAAAAAGAGGGATTCCTGCCCATCTCATTAATAATGAATCGGAGATTGATCCGGCCTGGCTGAGCGGGGTTAAAACCGTCGGTTTGACGGCTGGCGCCTCGACTCCTGAAACGATCGTTCAAAAGTGCATTGAACGTCTCATTTCCCTCGGAGTCACTGAAGTTGAAGATGTTGTTTTCATTCAGGAAGACGTCGTTTTCGGACTTCCGAAAGCGGTATTATCGGTCGCCTAAAAACGACCGATTCTGGCTAGAAATTTGACTTGTCGAAACCCCTCGTTTCTGATATTATTATTCTATAATTTTTAACAAAAAAGTTGATGGCTCGTACCCCTAAAAATTTTGATGGAACTGGGCTTACGGCACGTAAGTTCAGCGAGCTATTACCTAAGGTGCTTGACTCCATTCAGAGTAAATTTAAAGATCGTCCCGATCTCATTTTAGCTTCATGGCCATCGATCATTGGAGCGAAACTTGCCCCGATGACTCAGGCTGTTGAATTTTCTGATGGAATTTTAACTATTAAAGTAAAAAATTCTTCGTTATATAGCTTGCTCGAGACTCATGAAAAGAGTAAGCTGCTAGCGAAGATGAGATCCCAGTTTCCTAACGTGTTGATCAAAGCGATCAACTTCAGGATGGGTTAAACAAAGGTTAGAAGATGCCGAGTGATACCTTAACAACGCAGGATAACGACGTGAAAGAAACAGCCCCAGAAAAAGTGAAAGAATATAACGCAAGTTCTATTACCGTTTTGGAAGGCTTGCAAGCCGTTCGTGAGCGTCCAGGTATGTACGTGGGCGATACCTCTTCAAACGGTTTGCACCAGCTTGTTTATGAAGTCGTTGATAACTGTATCGACGAGGCGATGGCAGGTTATTGTTCCGCTATCTGGGTAACTATTCAAAAAGACGGATCCATCTCTATTGAAGATAACGGCCGCGGCATTCCTATCGAAATTCACGAGAAAGAGTCGAAGAAACAAGGCCGTAATGTAACCGCGCTTGAAGTCGTTATGACCATTCTACACGCGGGCGGCAAGTTCGATAAAGACACCTATAAAGTATCCGGCGGTCTTCACGGGGTAGGGGTATCATGCGTTAACGCCCTTTCCAGAAAGCTATTGGTTAATGTTTCGAAGAATGGCTTTGAATACCAAATGGAATTTTCGCAAGGTAAGCCCGTCTCAGAGCTAAGAAAAATCGGACCCTCGGTAAAAAGAGGGACCACGGTTACTTTCTGGCCAGATGAAACGATCATGGAGATCACCGATTTTAACTACGACATTCTCGCAAAACGCCTCCGCGAACTTGCTTTCTTGAATAAGGGAATCAACATCTATTTTAGCGATGAAAGAAATGATGAAAAAGATGATGTCCATTTCCATTATGAAGGGGGCCTTGTCTCATTCGTATCCTATTTAAATGAAAACAAAACCGTTTTGTTTCCGAATCCGATCTATTTTAAGGGATCGAAACAAGGGGACGATGCTCCGATTGAATTTGAAGTGGCTCTACAATGGAACGACGGCTATAACGAACATATTTTCTCCTACGTCAATAACATTGCGACCCATCAGGGCGGAACGCACTTGACCGGATTTTCAACGGCATTAACAAGAGTTCTGAACCAGTTCATTAAAAATAAAAACTTGCTCAAATCCGATAAGCTGACCATTTCCGGCGAAGATATGCGCGAGGGGTTGACGGCAGTTATTTCTGTTAAAGTCGCAAATCCGCAGTTCGAAGGACAAACGAAGCAGCGTTTAGGCAACTCTGATGTAGGCACGATTGTTCAGCAGATTACCGGTGAAGAATTAACGATATTCCTCGATAAAAACCCTGCGGTTGCAAAAACGATCGCTGAAAAAGCTATTTTGTCCGCTCAGGCACGCGATGCTGCGAGAAAAGCACGTGAGCTGACTTTACGTAAATCGGTTCTCGATTCAGCCCGTTTGCCGGGTAAATTGACCGACTGTCAAGAACGCGATCCTAAAAATTGCGAAATCTTCATCGTTGAGGGAGACTCTGCGGGTGGATCGGCAAAAGGGGGCCGCGACAGAAGAACGCAAGCGATTTTGCCGATTCGCGGTAAAATCTTGAACGTTGAAAAAGCGCGCCTTGATAAGGTGTTGCAGAATACGGAAGTCCGTACCATGATTTCAGCGCTTGGCTGCGGAATCGGCATAGATGGATTTAATCTTGAGAAGCTCCGCTATCACAAAGTCATCATCATGACCGACGCCGACGTTGACGGATCCCACATTCGTACCCTTCTTTTGACCTTCTTTTATCGTAATATGCCGGCTCTTGTTGAAAACAACTTTATCTATATCGCCCAGCCACACCTTTATCGCGTCGCAAGAAAGAAAAAGTTCAAATATATCCACTAAGAAAAAGAGATGGATGATTAC
>CAZABG010000062.1:4040-14856 GCA_964483465.1 uncultured bacterium | reverse complement strand
CTTCACTCGTGCCTTGTCCACTGGCAATGGTCACTCGCTCTAGACAAAAAATTTGTGCAGCTTCCTTGCCAAACTAAAAGTTTTTTTTAGTAATTGGTATAACATCTAAAACATACTTGTCGGGTTCGTGTTGTTTTATATAGCGTATAGCAAAATATATGGCGGCAATAAGAGATATTGCGAGCAATAAACGGATGGGAGAAAAAGTTACTTTATATCGAATGGTTGGCGAGAAGGATTCGCAGGGCTGATAAGGGCATTTAAAGTAGTTGAACTGGCGATGATATAGAGGCGGAGCATCGAGGTTGAAATGAAATAGTCTGCTCGCCAATCGCGCCGTATAGGATCGATTAAGGGCAGGTCCGCTTAATAAGGTGAGATGAGAGGATAAGTCTTCATATGAAATG
Organism: uncultured bacterium; assembly: GCA_964483465.1. Classification (GTDB taxonomy): domain Bacteria; phylum Chlamydiota; class Chlamydiia; order Chlamydiales; family Parachlamydiaceae; genus CAZABG01. The sequence continues at coordinate 14,449 of CAZABG010000062.1, read as the reverse complement.
GGATCTCTGTCAAGTCGATTCAAACTATCTTTAATCGTATAGAAGGGGGCGTGGGATTGATAAATATAAATGATAGAATCTGCAGCTTTTTGAATGACAAAATGGTGGTAAGGCTTTTTATCAATTACAAGTTCGCAAATAAAAGCAGTAGATTTTAATTCTTTTAGATCGCGTAGGAGCTCGCCTGGTTTATCTAAAGCTAAAATAGGCTCGCTTGTACGTCTTTCGAGAAATACGGAGTAAACGAGTTGAGCTGCAACAGCGTCATTATCCAATGACTTAAAATTTTTTGCAGATTTTACCATCCCGTTCCTGGTAGCGCTATTTTCAATCCATTTTTCTTTCGATCCTGGATTATTTTCAAAATAAGTGTATAGATCTATTATATAATTTCTGGATGGGTCTATCATTTTCTAATTCTAAAACTAGAATCATTAATATAAGATATTGCCGCAATTATTGTTGAGACTAATATAAAAATGATGAATATATTTAGCGTTTGATTTGGCGGCGCAGGCAAATCAAGCTTGTTAACGGGCAGGTATCTGCATCGTTTGTAAACTAACGATAATTGTCCGGTTCTTAATGGAAAATGAAATAAATGTTTTGAATTAGATTGAGTATAGTTTTTCTCCAGATAAGTGAGATGGGTCTTTAGATGCTCGAATGAGACAGGTTCTTTGTCTAATTTTTCTAAACTTTCAAAAAGATTATAGAAAGATGGATGCGATTGATAAAGATAAAAGGATGATTCTGCCGTCTTTTGTATTACAAAAACATGCGCCAGTTGATTATCGAGATATATTTCGCAAAGAAATGCGAGAGTTTTAAGTTTTCTCAGATCTATAAGAAGTTGTGCGACGCCTGAATAATAAGTATTCTGATAGTTTACCGTGTTTTCCTGGAAAAGGGTAAATACTAGATTGCAGCAGATGTCATACTGTAAAAATGAAGCTTTTATATGTCTATTCTGGCAAATTTTTTTTCGTACAGGTGAACTGTTTATCCAGGTGTAGATAGAATCCGGATATAGTTTGAAGTGATTGTAAAGCGAACAAATCGCATTACGCGTTGGATCTGACATTATTAAAGTGGATACAGGATAGATTATTTATCTATTTCTTCCATAGACTTCTTGAATAGTATCCTTTTAAAAAGAAGTCCCATGATGATTTTCGATGATGGGGTAGTATTCTCCATAAAGCATCGTTCTCACATGATCCGATTTTAAAAAAGCATAGGGAAATCCCAGTTCAAATTGACTGACTTCATTTAATTTATCAAAATGGGCTTTTGATAGCTCAAAATCAGAGGCGCCAAGATTGTCATTTAATTGATCCACATTTTTTGCGCCGATGATAGGAATGCAAACAACAGGTTTTTGCATAAGCCAGCGTAAAGCCACTTGCGCAGGGGATTTCTTTATCTCTTTCGCAATATCTACAACGGTTTTAATTATTTCGTTTCGCTTGGGGGTCAAGTAATCCTTGATCCAGCCGGGCTGAGCTTCTCCACGCGAGCCTTTTGGATTTTCGTTATTAAGATATTTCCCGGTCAGCGTTCCAACGGCAAGAGGGCTCCATGCAGTAATCGCTAAATCAAAAGCTTGGCTGAGGGGGATAAATTCTCTTTCGCAAGTACGCTCTAGCAGGCTGTATTCGCATTGAACCGATATAAATGGGCTCCATCCACGAATTTCAGCCAGGGTATTGGCCTTTGAGATAACCCAGGCGGGGGTGTCGGATATGGCGAGATATAGGACCTTGCCTTGGTTGACAAGCTCGTTTAGAGCTTTCATCATCTCTTCGACGGGTGTCATATTGTCCCATGCGTGAACAAATAAGATATCGATATAATCCGTATCTAACCTTTCAAGCGAATGATTGATCGATTGAACAAGATTCTTTCGGTGATTGCCGCTTGCGTTTGGATTTTTATGATCGGTGCTAAGGCTGTATTTTGTACTTAGAATGACTTTATCACGGTCTGGTTTTATTAATTCCCCGATTATTTTTTCACTGTTTCCATCGGTGTAAACATTGGCCGTATCAATAAAATTTCCGCCTTTATTCAAAAAGGCGTGATAAATATCCGACGCGGTTTTTTCGGAAGATCCCCAATTGATATTATCGCCAAAAGTCATTGTGCCAAGAGCAATCTCAGATACTCTTAATCCACTTTTGCCAAATAATTTATATTTCATAAAATCCTCGCGCTACTAAATAATATTTTCTTGCCCTCTTAAAGGAGAACCTATGGCGAGTCCCATTATTCAAATCATTCCCCAAATTATCCAAAGAGCTTCAGGCGGTACTTGCTTAATGTGCTGCCAGCCGGCGCTCGTTGCTTTAAGAGCCTCTGTTGCTAAGCATCAGCAAGAAGCCTTAAAAAATAAAATTCCTTTTCAGGTTGCACAAAAGGACGTCGTGATTTTTGGGGCTTGTTTCAAACACCAAAGCTTTTTAGTTCAACTTAGAGCGAATCTTCTTATTAAAGACTATTATTTCAATATGCCGAAATGAACTTTATAATGTCCAGGGCCTGGCATTGAAACCGGAAGTGACTCAACCTTAGCTTCTAAGGTGTGTTGATTTGTTTTGATTAAAAAAATGCCGTCGCCGTTTTGCTCAATGGATAGAAGCGCTTCCCCCGACTGAAAGTTATCGCTAAGTTTTGGATCGTTAATAACGGCCTGAAATTGATGGATCGATTCATATAGCGGCGGGAGTAGCGCGTTAAGATTCAACGACAAAAACAAGAGAGAAAAAAAGTGCTTAATCATAATGACCTTCCTAATCGAATATTCATATTCGCAATTTGATTTTAGGTGAAACAGAAATGAAGATGGAAGTGTTCTTACCTTTAAGTGCAAAAGAGAATATTTAATAAAAAAACATTTAATCATAATCGCCTTTTGAATTATTATGCGTTTTCATAAATCGAATTAAGGTGAAACAGAAATGAAGAAGTATCTTTCTCTTTTCATCGCAGTGGCCAGCTTATTGCAAGCGGATTGCGATGATCATACGCACAAGCGAAACGCTTGGCTCATGCCTGTCGGCCGAGTTATTGTAACTCCGCCGCTTGGTGAAAATTCAGCGGTATCGTTTCTTGCTGAAGGCGGAAACCGCGATGCTCGCGGAAGCATTACTGCAGGTACTCAGTTTGAATTTGGCCGCTTTAAGGTAACAGGTGAATATTTAACCCAGCGTCTTACCTATCACTTTACTCCGGGCAAATCCCACAAATGGGTGCGTCAAGGTGCAGTCGGCGGACATTATCAGCACTTGTTGGATTGCTATTTCTTTAAAGCGATCGATGTTAAAGGCTGGTATTCTTATGCGCCTTCAATAAGCGTATCAGACAAAAGATGCGGCAATTCGATCTATCAAAGACATATTGCCGGATCGAACGCGTATAGCGTTTCTGGCGGTCTTGTGATGACTCCATTCTGTGAAGACCTTTTGACTGTGGACATCGGCTATGACAGTGTCAGATACCGTAGAAAATTCCACCATGATAAGCATGTAAAAGGGATTGGCGGATCGGTTGCTTACACCGTAAGATTGCAAGAGTGCGTCGATTTAAACTTGAAAGCGGAATTCAGACGCCCATTCAACTATTACCAAATCAAATTTAACTGGCATAAAGATGCGAACTGGAACGTAGGGTTATTTGCTGCCTATACTGCAGGAAAATACCATCTTCCAAGATCGGCAACTGCGGGTATCGAATTCTCCTACCTGTTTGACAACTGCGGCTGCACGCAAAGAGAATGCTGCCCTCCGCTCTGGTCTCCATGCGACATCTATACATGGGTACAAGCTCCTGCCGTCTATATGCCGGAAGTTTTGGCTATAGCTGAAGAAGCAAAATTATGCACTGGAACAGTAACATCGTCTGCGATTCCGGATCAAACTTTAACGGGAACTGATACAGGGGATTCGTTCAATGCAGGTCAGTACTTTACCTCAGTCGGACCGCTCGTATTCTCGGCAGTTGGTTTGCCGCAAGGACTTGCTATTGATCCAGCCACCGGCGTGGTCTCTGTTGTAGATTCGCCAAATAGCGGCGATTATACGGTTGTTATCACTGGATCTAACGCTTGCGGATCTTCTTCGCAACCTGTAGTGATCACAGTACAAAACCCAGCCTAGTCTATTTTAGCCCTTCTGCTTCATGCAGAAGGGCTTTTTCATTTATGCTACTTTAATTTTCAAAGCGTCAGTATCTGTTTGAATACCTCCGAGGAAGTTGTTGGTATTCAAGTCGATGACCGAGATGCATAAGGTATCGGTTCCTTTAACAACACTCTTATACATAATGCGGTCCAAGGCGGTGTTGATATCGGCAAGCGTTCCGGTAAATGTAAGCGATGCTCTTCCGGTTCCTGGATCTTGAGCAAAGATTACATTCAAGCCTGTTGTATCAATGTCAAGGAGTCCTTTATCGACAGAGATTGTTACTTTATAAAGGCTTGTGCTAGACGCATCTTTATCAGTAATATTGAATATATTCATCGCCCCTAAATTTAACCATTGTCCTTTTGCGGCTTGAACGACCTTATCAGCATCGTTAATCGCAATTTGAGGGGCATCATTTACGCCGTATACCACTAAGTTCTTATGCGCAATGTTGCTTATGCCGCCATCGCCATCAGTAATTTGGTATTGTATGTCTCTGACACCCTGTCTAATTCCAGCCGATGGATCGTCGGTTTTGTTTGAATAGACGATTTGTCTTGCGACATCTTCAACTACTTGTGTTGTAGCGTTGCTGTTGAAGGTGATTTTTAATGCACTATCAGTGCTGCCCGCTAAAGATCCTACTACAACGTTGTTGTATAGAACATTTGATCCCGAAACCGTTACTTTAAATAAAGATACTATTGATATCTTGTCTCCGGCTTCAGGATTTCCGATTTTAACGGTCAGCTCTGCATTATCCCAGCGTCCGTCTGCCGAGTCGGGATCGACAACATTAGGAAGAAGTTCAATAGGAGTAGGAATAAAGCTATTTTCAATAAAAATCGCAGGGAGGCAGCTATCTAAGGATATGGTTGGGTTTATGTTAGGGGATATGATTAAGAAATTTCCAGTTAGAGCAGATGATAATATTGAATTGCTCGCAGCGCCCGCGCTTACATTCGCTGAATCGGTTGTCGTGATAACCGCAGTATAGCTGTGCGGGCCGACAATATTTGAAGTTAAGGCAAGGCCCGCAAGTTCGCTAATATTGCTAAAGTTGATCAGCCAAGTAACGCCTCCATCGCTTGAGCTACCCTTATTAAGAGTTACAGCTGCATCAAACGTAAGTTTGAGGACATGCGATTCAACGCCTCCTGATGCAAGCGAATTAGAGGTATCAATTGCAAGGCCTGAGATATTTAGTGCAAGCGCTTGACCCGTTAGTGCAGAAGCCCCATTCGAGGCTGCGAGGTTATTAAAACCATCGGCGACAGGGTTGATTGAAACGACGCGGCTGACATCGGTCACATTACCGAAAGAGTCGGTAATTCTTAAATTAACAACCGTATCTCCTGAGAAGTTAGGGTCGTTTGCGCTAAGACTAATCTGATAATTTCCACCGCCTGCATCAGAAACGGTGGCCGCAAGGTGGGGTGCGCTTAAAACTTGAACGTTTGCAATGCCCTCAGCATCGTTTATCGCAAGAATGACGTTATTGCTGCCATCCTCAAGAACCGTTAGGGCCGGACCTGATACACCGGCATCAGAATTGATGTTGAAGTTTACTGCAAGTGAGTTTGAGTTGATTGGGTTTGAGGTTACAAGACTTGGAACTATGCCGCCAGCAATAGCTGAATCAGTTGAAATGACAAAAGCACTGAAGCTATGATTGCCCGCAATATTTGAGGTGAAAGCAAGGCCTGCAAGGTCGCTGAAATTTAAGAATGGAATACTCCAGGTGACGCCTCCATCGCTTGAAGAGCCTAAATTTAAGCTTACAGGTGCATCAAAAGCGAGCTTAAGCGTATGAGATTCCTGTCCGCCGAAATTCAAATCAGAGGAGGTATCCAGCTGGATTCCGGATAGATTGATAGCAATTGGTTGTCCTGGATTTGAACTAGGAGCGACATTTAGGTTATTTAGCTGAACGCCATCCGCAACAGGAGCAAGTCTGATAGCATAGGTTACGGTTGTGGTAAATCCTAGATTATCGGTTGCAACAAACGTTAAGGTATCTGTTCCTGAAAAGTTAGGCTCAAAGACTAAAGGAGCAAAGTAACGGTCTACGGAATTTGGAATAAAAACACCTGCACCTCCTTGGTAATTCGCTCCATTGAGGACGGAAACGCTCGCTATGCCGTCCGCATCTGTAACTCTTATTTCAACACCGCCTGAATACCCTTCTTGTCCACCGACAAAGACAAGTTGATTACCGTTAAAGAAGATGGTAGGACTGTTAACGATATAGCTCGCGTTTAAAGTATTCGAAGTGATCGATGGGGAGGTGTATAAAAATTCGCCATTAAGATCTCTATAAATACTCCTATCTACAGAGGTAACGTTTGCACTGAAAGAGTGGCTGCCGACTGCATTTGAGGTAAAGGCTAATCCTGCAAGTTCACTTAAATTTAAAAAGGATACATTCCAGGTAAGGCCGCCGTCGCTCGATGTTCCCATATTCAGATTAACAGCTGAATCAAAAGTTAAGTTAAGGGTATGAGATTCTTGTCCTCCTTGAACGACGTCAGCTGAGGTATCTAGTTGAAGCCCATCAAGGTTGATGCCGATGGATTGCCCGGGCTGAATGACATTTGAAGATATATTTAAATTATTGAGTTGTACACCATCTGCAACAGCTCTTTGATAGACAGGGATGACAAGATCGGTTGTATTGCCGCTATTATCAATTACGTGGGCTGAAAGGAAAGATTTTCCGGCGTAGTTGGGTTCGAAGATATATGTTACAGAAAATAGGTTGCTGTTTACTCTAGTTACTGATTCAACACTCCCCCTGTCGTATGAAAATTGAATATCGTTAATTCCTTGAGCGTCTGAAAAGTTTAAAAGGGTGGTAGCGCGATACCCTCCGGCCGCATTAAAATCTTCAGTCGATATAATGCCGCTTGTACCAACGGTTGCAGGCGTATCTTGCTGCTGTGCTCTAAAGCTGAAATCAATGTAACGGTCTATAAAATTTGTCGACTCTAATAGAGGCGCGCCGCCTGCAAGGGCTGGATCGTCAAATCCTAAAGCTCTATCTACTGTTTGTAACCGGAGAGCTCCTTGAATGAAGTTAGTAGAACTTGCCGTTAGGGTAAGCCCTGATAGTTCGCTTAAATCACTAAATTGAAGGGTCCAGCTTGTGCCTCCATTGCTTGATGTACCCATATTTAGCTGAACAGCTTCAGTAAAACTTAAACTTAGAGTAAAAGATTCTAAGCCCCCATTGGATAAATCGGTACTCGTATCAATTTTTGTTCCGCCAAAAGTTATAGCTTGGGGTGTCCCTACAATGCCTTGTGCGATGCTCATGCTAAAGCCTGCAATTCCATCCGCGACAGGTAAAATGTTAACGTGATCGGTAAGAATACTTGGAAGTTCTCCGCCATCAAAATTTAAAGTAATATAACCCGAATAATTAGAAGCCAGGCGCCCTTCTGTGATTGCGCCAAATATAGGGGAAGAAAACGATGCTGTAGAAGTCGTAAGATTAGGACTAGTCCAGGTATTGCCTGATGACCAATAAATCAATGAATCTTCTTTGATTCCATTCGATTGAGCAAATTGTTGGTCAGGATCTCCTATGTTTACAATTACGGCCCCCATTTCGTTAGTTGAAGTGTTTCCAGTGAGGCCTGCTATGTTGTAGCCTACAAAATCAGCAGGTAAATTTGAATAATTAACGTCGAACTGGGTGGGAGCCGATGATAACGGAGTGGTTCCAATACTTCCTGCTGGCCCCCATATATTGGCTGAGCCAGTATCTGCTCCCATTCCCGTATCAGCGGCCGGATTAAATGAGGCGGTCCCGCCCGCAGGAGCGTAATGCACGCTCGCGTGGAAAGCTCCATCTAAGACTATTCTTTCTTCGAGGGGGAGAATCTTGAAGATCATAGGAGCCTCCTACAAAATTTTTAATTTTTGCGAAAAGACATAACATTATTATTCTCGTGAACAATTTAGATTGTCAATAATAATTTTATAGACCGGTTAGTTTTCTAAATGAAGCCCACGGCTTTCTAATAATATAATAAAGAAGAGGAACGTTATCGCCGTATAAGATCGCGGTGCCTTTCAGTCCTAGCTTCAAATCGCTAGGTTGATTTACCCATTCCGCTTCGGCGATGAAACTGCTAATATTTTCTTCGTTTAAAATGCTTTCGTTTGCGATATAGATCAATTTCGCTTCGTAAGAGGTTTCAGGGGAAATATTTAAATATACCTTAACAGGTATATCAAAACGAAGAACGACGTTGTCGTTTTCAGGGATCCACATTTTAACTTTCGTATTTAGTTGATCTGCGATCACCATGATCTTTTCTCCAACTTTAACGGGTTTCCCTCGCCAATCTTCCGGGTTATCTAATATGACTATTCCTTTAATCGGCGACAGAACTTTTAACAAAGAGGCATGATGTTTTGCTAGATCTAAACTTGCTATTTCCTTTTGTAATTTTTGATTAGCGATCGCAAGTTCGGTTTGAGATTTTTCATCTCGTAAGCCTAGCGTCATGACGCGGTTTAACTCTTTTTGGGCAATATCAACCTGTTTCTCGGCAACTTTTAACGTTTGCAAGGGAACGCGTGCGTCGTAGCTTGCTAAGAGCGCATCTTTTTGAACAGGCTCTCCAGGTATGACATCCACTTGTTCGATAATACCTTCAAGGGGGGCGGAGATCACGTAAGGATCTTTTGCAACAACCTCGCAAGGCGCAACTACTCTTAAAGGAACGTGAATCAGAAGGCTTAGGACAAATAAGGTGAAGCCTGCAACATACCACTGCGTTTTATCTCGCTTTAAAAATTGCCGAATAGAAAATTTTGACTGGAATTTAAGCCACGCATTGGCATAGCCGGGCATTAAAGTTCCATGCAAGAGTTCCAGCACCTCTTTTTCTGGAAGCTTAAATTGATTTCCTTTCCATTTTTCCGCCCACAAACCAAGTATCAGTTTATTATCGATCACCATGGGAAGCCAGAGGACCGAAGAGCCGGTTTCGATCTCGAGTTCCTTCCAAAGATTCTTTTCTTTCCAAAAAGCTTCTTCTGTCAAGATCTGCGGCTTCATGGGGTTGTCGATATACTTGGCGATTTCCTGCAGTTTTTTTATTCGTTCGGAAAAGGTATTGATTTTTGTGAGTCCTGAAACCGCTACCAGCTCTGTTTTGTCATTTTCAAAACTAAAAAGGAGCGCTCTATCGTAATGAATAAGATGAACGGTGTCGTTGACTATGATAAATTGAAGCGCTTCACGGCTTTCCGCTCCCATCGCTTTAATCAGAAGCTGATTTATAACATAAAGAAGAGGGACTTTTAAGTCGAGTTGCGGTTTAGGTTCGCTCATGGACTTTCCTTGAAGCTTGCCATTCCGCTCATGCCGGCTTTGAGATTGCCTTCTAAATTATCTATTTCCGCCTCTATTAAAATGGTGGAGGAGGAGGGTTCAATAGCCGCTCCGATGCGGCTAATGTGGGCGGTTATGGTATCGCCTGTATCATCGAGTTTAATGTAAATAGGCGTGCCTACTTTTAAACCAATTAATTGCTTTGAGGGGATGAATAGTTTTGCGATTAGTTTTGTGTCATCGATGACTTCAATGACATCTTTTGTATTTTCATGGGGAATTTCATGCTCTTCGATCATAATTCTTACGACCTTGCCGTCATAGGGCGCCGTAATAGATGAGGCTTTAAGATTTTTTTGAGCGAGAATCAAGTTGGCTTGAGATTCCGCGTGGTTGCTCTCGGCTTCTTTAAGTTCAAATAATGAAGCCGATTTTTCTTCAAATAGAAGTTTTTTTCCTTCAAATTTCGTCTCATTTTTAATTAAATCGGATTCCGCCTTCTTGAGATTGCCTTCAAAAATCGCCGGATCAAACTGAATGAGAAGTTCGTCTTCTTTAAATGAATCTCCAATCTTTTTGGTGATCTTAATTACAGGAATACCGCTTAATTGAGCCGATAAAATAGTTCTATGCTGAGGCTCTAGAACAACACGATATCGTTCGATTTCTTTTTTTGGCTCTATGGTGACGGCAGGAGGCGGTGGAGGCGCTTGAGGGGCAGGCAGGTCAGCTGCAAAGTTAAAAAAAGAGAGAAAGTAAATTAAAATCATAGGGAAGCTACAGCTCCTTCATTCGCCTTGCACTCGGTATCTAAATAAAACGGAATGCCGATTGCGTTATTTAGCCCTTCTAGCGCCGTTTTCATTTCTCCATAAGCC
>CAZABG010000062.1:0-4030 GCA_964483465.1 uncultured bacterium | reverse complement strand
CCTTATAAGCTGAAATTTCCGCCAATATCGACTCTCCTTCAAATCTTAAGAGATATTCTATCGGGAATTCTCCTGCGCGAACCTCAGATTGCGCGATAGCGAATAACCTTCTCTTAATTTTTGAAATTTCGGACATTAGCTCGTACTGCTTCTTTGTATCATAATACGTAAAATAGCCCAAATTGACCTGAGTAAGAACAATAAGTGATTGATTTAATCTTTGTGCGCGAGCGAGATATTTTTTTGCCCACCCTGTTTCTGCTTCATAGTAATGAGAGGGTATCTTTAAAAGGTCCCATGTAGAGCGAACGCCCGCAGATAGCCAATGATTAAATATTAAATAGCGGTTGCCGTCGTAATCCGCCTGAGCAAAAGGGGCAAGGCCCGGGATCATCGAATAAAGTCCAAGCCTAATTTCATCCATGGCGATTTTTTCTTCGACATCTTTTGCATAAAGCTCAGGACGGCTTCTTAGCGCGATTTGCTCAAGATCAGGAATATCTTTCGGATCGATTTCAATGACAGACCCCATATCTTCTACGGCAAGTTCCAGTTTCGAATCGGGAGGAATGCCCATTGTTTGCTTCAAGGCATACATCGCGTCGTGGTAATCTCTTGAATATCCCTCAATTTGCATTAAGATATTCACGTATATGCCTTTATTTGTGAGACCTTCAATTTCGGGCGTGAGTCTTCTTGCGATTTGAGAATCGAGCCTTTCCTGAAAGCTGCGAAGCTGCGGGATTAGGCTTTCTGCTCTATCTTGAGCTACTTTCGCAGCAATCGCCTTCCAGTATTGTTTTGTGATTTCATATTGCATCGTTTGCGTGAATCGAAGGAGATCGATTTTTTGAACAAGCGCTTTATTGACCTCCATTTTTGAGCGGAAAAGCGCCATGGCAAAATCGAGGACGTTAAAGACGTATCCGGCAGTATAACGAGTTACGTTTTGGGTTTGGCTGATGCTTGGGGGGGCGGGCGGAATCCCTGGAACAAGAGATTCTGAGAAAGATCCGGTGTTTTTATTACGTCCCCATTGCTCAAAGTTGAGGTTAGCTTTGGGGAGCGTCTGCATCGCATATGCTTCGGCTGTTTGCGATTGAACCGCAATTTCATGTTCCTTTACATAAATTTCGAGATTTCTTTCTAGAGCAACGTCAATTATCTCTTTAAGAGATAGCGGGTGATCGAAAACGGGGAGGTCTTCATAAATGGGTGCAATATCAGTGCTTACGTGAAATTCCCTAACTTCTTCTAGATTATCCATTTCTCTAACACAGCTAGAGAAGAGCAAGAGTAAAAAAAATCTTTTATGCATATTGTTCGTAAATTGTTTGTTGTAAACGCTCTCTCTAGTTAATGTCAAATTATGAGCCCAGAGAGTTCAGAAGAAAAACCGCTGCCATCATTTAGGCGTGATCTAAAGATTTTCAAGGGACCGGATGAGCCTGACGGCTCTCCGACTTTTAACTTATTTGATCCCATCAAAGCTCAGTACTACCGCTTTACTTGGGCAGAATCTGAAATTATTAAAATTGCTATTCCGGGTATAACTCTTAGTCAGTTAGTAGAAAGAATAAATGCCAATTCAACTTTAAGAGTTACTAAAGAGGAATTAACTCAGTTTTATAATATGGCTTTTCAGCTTGGATTATTAGAACAAAATAAGCCGTCTGAAACAATAATTAAGGAAAAGGAAAAAGCTACTCAGAGTTTATTTACTAAAATTTTACATAATTATCTTTATTTTAGGATTCCGTTATTAAATCCAGATAAGTTTCTAACAAGCACATTAAAATATGTAAGGCCTCTTGTTTCATGGCCCGCATTTATTCTTTATATCGTTTTAAGTTTGATAGGCCTTTTTTTTCTTGCTTCTCAGTTTGAAAGGTATGTGAATACCTTTGGATATTTCTTTAATTTCGAGGGATTAATTATCTATGGAGCAACCCTGTTTGTTGTGAAGGTTATTCATGAATTTTCTCATGCTTACACGGCAAAGTTTTATAAACTTCATGTGCCGACGATGGGGGCTGCGATAATCCTTCTTTATCCGGTTATGTATACCGATGTGACCGACGGCTGGAAGCTTCGCAACCGCAAACACCGCATGGCTATATCAATTGCGGGAGTTACCTCCGAGATCGTCATAGCGGGAATCTCGACTCTAGGGTGGGCGCTAACGGAGCCGGGCCTTCTCCATAGCCTATTTTTTGTGCTTTCATCTATTACGCTTCTGTCTTCTCTTCTCATAAATATTAACCCGATGATGCGATTCGACGGTTATTACATGCTGTCTGATTTGTGGGGGATAGATAACTTGCAGTCGCGCTCATTTGAAGTGGCAAGATGGAAATTAAGAGAATGGCTGCTTGGATTTAAGCTGCCGCCGCCGGAAGAGAATCTTTCTGAAGAGCGCATAACAGGGATGGTCGTTTATTCCGTCGCAACGTGGATCTATCGCCTTTTTCTTTATACCGCGATTGCTTTATTCGTCTATTATCAGTTCACAAAGAGCTTGGGTATCTTTTTATTCATGCTTGAAATCATCATCTTTTTTATTTGGCCGGTCGTTTGGGAAATTCAGGCGCTTAAAGAACGCTGGCCTTATTTTAAGCGAAATACAAGAGCGACAGTAACGGCGGGCGTCATCGCTATCATCGTAGCCTGGTTTATCGTCCCACTTCCCCATACCTTAACTTTTCCTGCTATTGTCATAGCCGAAGAAGAGCAAAATCTTTTTAGTCCGATTGAAGGCATGGTTTCTTCTGTCCATATCAATCGAGGCGATGTTGTCAAAAAGGACCAACTCATTTTGGAAGTTACCGATCCAAAACTCGTTTATGAAAAAGTGTACACTCAAGCCAAAAAATCTCAGGCGGAAGCGGAATATCAGGTAAGTATCAGTAAAGAAGAAAGCAGACCTTTTCTTTCAGAATCGCAAGCGGAAATTGAGACGCAGTCGCAAAAATTAAACGAAATAACGAACAGGATCGACAGCGGAAAAGTGAAGGCGCTAATCGAGGGTAAAATTTCCTTGTGGGATACATCTTTAAAGCCGGGAACATACGTTGCACGCGATCAGCCTCTTGGCAAAATCGCGACGGAAAATAAGCTGCAGGTGCTCGCGCTTGTTCCTGAAAGAGACATCGTTGCTCTTTCAGATAACAAGCAAGTCCAATTTCATATTACGCTTCCTCCTGAAACGCTGTATGGTAAAGTCATTAGGTTAAACCCTAACCGTCTTTCTCAGCTCAAGCACCAAGCGCTCGCATCCATTTACCATGGCGACATCCCGACTACCGAAGATAAAAAAACTGGCAAAATGAAAGTCGTTCCTTCTTATTATCCTGTCTTAATAGAGCTTAAAGAGACGCCAGGTCAACCCCGCATCGGCCAAACGGGTACTATTCGTGTGGTAGGTCCTTGGCGCTCGCTTGCTTGGGAAGGCATTAAAAATGTGATGAACCTTTTCTGGCGCGAATCCGGGTTCTAGTAAACCCGTGCCCTTTTCCGTGCCTGTGCCCGATTTTTTTTACCACAGAGAAGACAGAGAAGCGACATGGAGAACACAGAGAGGCACGTTATTTTTTTGGCCGAATCTGTTGAGTATAGAACAATTTTACAGGATCGCTACTATGGCAGCTAGCGCTGCATAGTAGCGGCAGGATCGCCCCTACGGGGCGGCAGGATCGGCGCGAACCGCGCCGGCAGGATAAAACAAAAAATGCATATGTTTTTTAAAAAGATAGCGCTCGTTAGGAAAAAAATATGAGAAATTCGAAATTATCCTGCCGGCGCGTTTAGCGCCGATCCTGCCCCGCCGATAGGCGGGATCCTGCCACTGCAATGCAGTTTCCTGCATTAAGGTAACCTTAAAAGCACAGGATAAGGTTCGTATGTTGTCTAAATCTTACTGAAATCAATTAGTTTACCAAACATCACAAAAAGAACTTAATTGGCGCGAATCCGGGCGAGTATAGAACAATTTTACAGGATCGCTACTATGGCAGCTAGCGCTGCATAGTAG